>CALXGH010000068.1 GCA_944387845.1 uncultured Oscillospiraceae bacterium | reverse complement strand
GAACTGAATAGTATATCCCATAGGAGGAGCAAGGTCGATACACCTTGCTCCTTTTCATTGGGCATTCATAAAAAATGAATAAAAAGGTCAGTTATGCATACCAATACTTATCTCGGACAGAGACTATTTTATAATTTTCCGGCCCCTATGGCCTTTTTATTTTAGCCCAGGACTTTAAGCTCCTTAGTGTAGCTGTTTAATATCTTACATCCGTCCTCTGTTACAAGAACGATATCCTCAATCCTTACGCCGAACTCATCAGGGATGTATACTCCCGGCTCAATAGAGAAGATCATGCCCGGCTGGGCGATGATTTCGCTTGCGGAGCTGACGTCCCCCTTTTCATGGACGTTAAGGCCGATGAAATGGCCAAGCCTGTGGGTGAAATACTCACCGTAACCGGCATTTGTAATATGGTCTCTTGCGGCCTTGTCCAAATCACAGAGCTTTACACCAGGCTTTACCATTTTTTCTGCGATCTCGTTAGCCTGCCTTACTGTCTCATATACCTCTCTCTGCTTGTCTCCGGCCTTTTTATAGAAAAATGTCCTGGTCATGTCGGAGGCATAGAGTTTTTTCTTTGAGCCTGTGTCGATTAAAACGCAGTCCCCTTCTTTAATTACAGTGCTGTCTGTCTTGTGGTGCGGGTCAGCGGCGTTAGGACCGAAGGCAACACTTGGCAGGATGATATCGCTGTCATGTCCGTATTTTTTGTACTCGTCAAGTATCATCTGGGCAACTTCCGCTTCCGTTACCCCCTCTTTAATAAAGCCCTCAGCGGCCTGCATAACCTTGTCGTCAATTGATGAAAGCTTTCCGATATACTCCCTCTCGCCATCGTCCTTGCAAGCTCTAACATCGTCAACGCAGTCGGAGGCCAGAACAATATCGCAGTCCGGGCACAGCTTCATAAGAGGTACAAGGAATCTTGCCCTCATCTCCTTGTCAACGCCGAGAGTTTCATCCCCGTCAACTTTAGAGGCAAGAAGGCCTATATAATCGTCGGTGTCAGAAAACCAGAGGCACTGAAGGTCTGTGTCCGGTGCCGGAAACAGCTTATTTAAAAACATGATGTGGTTTCCGTCATCTCTAAGATAAAGAGCGTAAAATCTCTCCATAGGCTCGTTCTGATAGCCTGTAAGATACCAGATACTTTCCGGATCAAGAACAAGTACCTGCTTTAAATTATTTTCCTTCATTTTCGAAAGTACTCTCTGAAGTCTCTCTTTGTACAAGGCTGTGTCCTCCCTTTTTAAAATTCACCGGCGCCGGCAAAATATATCGGCCCCTGGTCTTGTATATAATTTTACTATTTAAATCAAATATTTCAAGTGCTCCTCTCATAAAGATGGAAAAAACATAAACGCCCAGGGCACAACGGCACGAAACCCCGGCGCAAAACAACGGCGCCGGTGAGTTTGAGCGCTCTAGAAAAGCGCTGTTTTATGGTATAGAAACCGCGTTGGTAGCGGGATTGGTGATGGGGGCAGTTGCGTTTTTCGGAGGCGATCTACTGTCTGCCATTTTCTCAAGTGAAGCAGAAGTCATCGCCTATGCCCACGACTATCTAAAGGCCTATGCCATCGACTGCCTGCTCACCGCCGTTCTTTTTTGCTTTGTTGGCTATTTTAACGGCTGTGGAAAAACCGTGTTTGTCATGATACAGGGTGTAGTCGGCGCGTTTTGTGTGAGAATCCCTGCGGTCTATTTGATGAGTAAGCTGGAAGGGGCCACACTGTTTCATATTGGTCTTGGCACCCCCATTTCCTCAGTAGCCCAGATAATTTTGTGTGTGATAGCTTACCGCATTTATCAGAAAAACAAAAAGAAAAATCCTATTCGTGCTAAATATCTGTATTAAAACAAGCAGCAAGACCACTTAACTTGTGGTCTTGCTGTTTATTATATGGTAAATAATATTTGTAATAACACGGCCGGACAGCCTGGGCCATTCTCTCGCTGCCCACTACTAAAGTCCGGCCTTTTTCTTTTACCCCAGAACTTTCAGCTCTTTGCTGTGGTGGTTGAGTATCTCGCAGCCGTCCTCTGTAACCAGAACAAGGTCCTCAATTCTCACGCCGAAATCGTCTGGAAGGTATATGCCCGGCTCGATGGAGAAGATCATGCCCGGCTCAGCTATGATTTTACTTGTGAGGCTGACGTCCCCCTGCTCATGGCCTTTAAGGCCGATGAAGTGGCCCAGTCTGTGGGTGAAGTACTCGCCGTAGCCTGCTTTTGTGATATAATCTCTCGCTGCCTTGTCAACTTCGCAGAGCTTTACTCCCGGCTTTACCATCTCTTCGCCGATCTCGTTTGCCTTCTTAACTATCTCATAGATCTCTGCATGCTTCGGGGATACCTTCTTAAAGAAGAAAGTTCTTGTCATGTCGGAAGAGTAGCGCTTTTTCTTAGAGCCTGTGTCGATCAAAATGCAGTCGCCCTCTTTAAGTACTGTGCTGTCAGTTTTGTGGTGAGGGTCGGCGGCGTGAGCGCCGAATGCAACGATTGGCATTGATGTGCCTCCATCGCAGCCGTGGGCTTTGTACTGGTCGAGGATAAACTGGCCGACCTCCAGCTCAGTTACACCCTCATGAATAAAGCTCTCAACGCTCTCCATTACCTTATCGTTAATAAGCGATACGTCTCTCATGAGACCCTGCTCTGTCTCGTCTTTTACCGCCCTTACTTCGTCAACGCAGTCGGAAGCCAGGACGTATTTGCAGTTAGGATTGTGCTCCATAAGAGGTACAAGGAAGCTGGCTGTCATAACCTTGTCAACGCCCAGCGTTTTCTCGCTGTCAACTTTTGATGCCAGAATGCCGATATAGTCGTCAGTGTCCGTGAACCATACGCACTCAAGGTCAGTGTTTGGAATTGGGAACAGCTTATTCATGAACATCATGTGGTTACCGCTGGCGCTGATATAAAGAGCGTAAAATCTCTCCATAGGGTTGTTCTGATAACCTGTAAGATACCAGATACTGTTGGGGTCCATAACCAGGATCTGCTCAAGACCTCTCTCCTCCATTTTGGCGAGAACACGCTCAAATCTCTTCTTATACAAAACAAATTCCTCCCTTTTTATTTTATAAACTTCGCGGTGGATTTTAAGTTTTAAAAGACGCTTCCGTCATGTTTAATTTTACTATTTTTATCTTATATTTCAAGTCTTTTCTATATGCCGCGACCGGCAAAAATGTATCCCGCTAATAGCCCTGCCTATGTGCCCTTGCCTGTGCACTGCCCCGACCGCCCCCCCGCGCACATTTTTCCGCTCTCCCTGCGCCCCCTCACGCCCAGCCGCCGCACCACACCGCCCACGCCCTTTTCTCCCCTCCACACTGCCCTTCTCCACGTCCTGCGCCCCACACTGCCCCTCTGGCTTCTCCCTCGCCTCCCCGCGCCGCGTTTCCGGCTTTCCCTTCGTCCCCCGCCCTGCTCATCACGCTTTTTTCGTGTCCCGCATCCCCACCCTGCACCCGCACCCTGCGCCCTGCACTTTCACCATGCACCCGGCACCTTCACCATGCACCCGGCACCTGCACCCTGCGCGCACTCCGCTCCCCGCACCTGCGCCCCCGCACTCCGCAAGGCCCTTCTCATATCACATTCTCCCAATGCGGAACCCGCCCGGCGGTTGTATATGGAAAAATAAAATGATAAAATGATTACAGCCTGATTTTGGAGAAAATGACCATGATAAAGATATCTAACATAAAAATACCGGCGGAAATAAGCTCTGACCGTCTTACATCTTACGCCGCCTCAGCCCTGGGCCTTAGAGAAAATGACCTGACTCTTGTTAAAATTTTAAAGCTCTCTGTGGACAGCCGAAAAAAGCCCAATGTAAAGAGAGTCTATACCGCTGTTTTTAAATGCGAAAATGAGGGAAAACTTGTAAAGAGATACCCTAAAACCGTATCATTTTACACTGAAAAGAAGTATAAATTCCCATACTCCGGCCCAGCAGCCCAAAACCGCCCCGTTGTTGTTGGCTTCGGCCCCGGGGGTATCATGGCCTCTTTGATGCTGACCCGGGCTGGGATATCTCCCATCGTCATTGAGCGTGGGTACGATATCGACACTCGCACATCTGACGTCGCCTCCTTCTGGAGCGGCGGCGAGCTTAAAGAAAACTCAAATGTCCAGTTTGGCGAGGGGGGCGCAGGCCTCTTCTCAGACGGCAAGCTCACAACCGGCATAAACGATGATAGAATTGGCTATGTACTGTCGGAGTTTGTGTCCTTCGGGGCACCTGAGGATATTCTCTACCTTTCAAAGCCCCATATCGGAACGGACAGGCTGAAGATAACCGTTAAAAATATCAGGCAGTACCTTATATCAAAAGGCTGCGATATCCGCTTCGGCGCTGCACTTACAGGTATTAACACATCCGGCGGGAAAATCGTCTCCGCCACAGTGTCTGATTCTTCCGGCACTTATGATATAAAAACCGACGCACTTATTTTGGCCCTTGGAAACTCCGCCAGGGACACATTTAAAATGCTCTTTGACTCCGGCCTTGACATGGAGAAAAAGCCCTTTGCCATTGGCGTCAGGATAGAGCACCTTCAAAAGGATATTGACCTTGCCCAGTACGGCGATGCCGCCACTTTGGGCACTCTCCCCGCCTCCGACTATAAGCTGGCCGTCCATCTTGACAGCGGCAGAAGCGTATTTACATTTTGCGTCTGCCCCGGCGGCTATGTTGTGGCGGCAGCCAGCGAAAAGGGCGGCGTTGTTACAAACGGCATGAGCGAGTATATGCGTGATAACATCAACATAAACGGCGGGCTTTTAGTCTCCGTTACACCTGAGGACTTTGAGGGTCTTTTCGGCGGCATAGAGTTCCAGGAGAGCCTTGAAAAATCCGCCTTTATATCAGGTGGTAAAAACTATTTCGCACCGGCCCAGAAAATCGGGGACTTTTTAAATAAAACCCCCACAGTGTCATTTGGAAAGGTAAAGCCATCCTACACTCCCGGCGTTATGCCATGTAATTTGTGGGACGTTCTTCCTGACTTTATCTGCCAGGCCATCGCCGAGGCAATACCCCAGATGGAAAAGAAAATCCACGGCTTTTCCGACCCTGAAGGCGTTCTCACCGCCGTTGAGACACGAAGCTCCTGCCCTATAAGGATAATAAGAGGACAGGACGGCATGGCCTCAATCTCCGGCATTTTCCCCTGCGGCGAAGGGGCCGGGTACGCCGGCGGCATAACCTCCGCATCAGTAGATGGCATAAAAGCAGCGGAGCAAGTATGTAAATATTTAGGCACTTTGACGAATTTTATCAGTAAAGATTGATTTAATATGCACAGGAGAATATAATAAATTTAATTTTATACTCTAATGCTCTAAAGCTTTAGGATTGAGGGGACTTGAAATGGAAAACCTTATGAGACACAATCTGACAATGCTCTGCGACTTTTATGAGCTGACAATGGGCAACGGCTACTTCAAAACGCCGTACAAGGACAGGATGGTCTATTTCGACCTGTTTTTCAGAAACGTACCGGACAAGGGCGGCTTCGCCATTGCCGCCGGTCTTGAGCAGGTAATAGACTATATTGAAAATCTCCATTTTTCCCAGGAGGATATTGATTTTCTCCGGTCGAAAAACGTTTTTTCCGATGATTTTCTTGAATATCTCAAGGACTTTAAATTTACCGGAGATATTTACGCCGTCCCTGAGGGAACTCCTGTTTTTCCAAGGGAGCCTATCCTTACAGTCAGGGCCCCGGCAATTCAGGCCCAGCTAATTGAGACATACCTTCTTCTTGTAATAAACCACCAGAGCCTTATCGCCACCAAGGCAAACCGTATCGTCCGTGCAGCAGGCGGCAGATCTGTTATCGAGTTCGGCTCACGCCGTGCTCAGGGCGCTGACGCCGCCATTTTAGGCGCAAGGGCTGCTTACATCGGCGGCTGCGTTGGTACAGCCTGCACTCTCACGGACCAGATATACGGCGTTCCCGCCGGGGGCACAATGGCCCACTCCTGGGTTCAGATGTTCGACTCCCAGTATGAGGCATTTGTAGAGTACTGCAAACTTTATCCTAACAACGCCGTACTGCTTGTTGACACTTACAACACCTTGAAATCCGGCGTTCCCGACGCTATCAGGGCATTTAACGACGTACTGAAGCCAATGGGCATTAAAAAGTGCGGTATTCGCCTTGACTCCGGGGATATAGCTTATCTCTCCCAGCACGCCAGAAAAATGCTGGATGATGCCGGCTGGACAGAGTGTACCATCACCGTGTCCAACTCACTGGACGAGCATATTATCCAGGAGCTTCTGTTCCAGGGTGCATGCATTGACACCTTCGGCGTTGGCGAGAGACTTATAACATCAAAAAGCGAGCCGGTATTCGGCGGCGTATACAAACTTGCCGCCGTTGAGGATGAAAACGGCAATATCATACCGAAAATAAAGGTAAGCGAAAATGTGGAGAAGATAACAAACCCGCATTACAAAAAGCTCTACCGCTTCTTCGGAAACAATAACGGCAAAGCCATTGCGGACTATCTGTGCGTCTATGACGAGACTGTGGACGACAGCAAGAATATCACCATATTTGACCCTGCCGCCACATGGAAGACGAAAGAAGTATACAACTTCACCGCAAAAGAGCTCCAGGTACCTATCTTTAAGGACGGACAGCTGGTCTATGAAAAGCCTTCTCTCAAAGAGATAAGAGAATACTGCCTCCAGCAGGTTGACACTCTGTGGGCGGAGGTTAAGAGATTTGACAACCCACATACCTACTATGTGGACCTGTCGGAAAAACTGTGGAACATAAGGTACGATCTTTTAAGGCAAAAACACTAAGGTGAGCAAAATGTCCAATTTCAAAAATTTTCTTCAGCGCAAAAACATTGTATTTTCAGCCCAGCGTTACGGTATTGACGCTCTGGGCGCCATGGCTCAGGGTCTCTTCTGCTCTCTGCTCATCGGCACAATAATAAACACCCTCGGCACACAGCTTGATATCCCCTTCCTTGTGGATATCGGCTCATACGCCACAGCGGTCTCCGGTCCGGCAATGGCCGTGGCAATTGGCTATGCCCTGAAGGCTGACCCTATGGTCCTGTTCTCCCTTGCTGCGGTAGGCTACGCCTCAAACGCTGAGGGCGGCGCCGGCGGACCTCTGGCGGTTCTTATAATCGCCATTATCGCCGCCGAGTGCGGCAAGGCCGTCAGCAAGGAGACTAAGATTGATATTCTTGTAACACCGGCGGTAACTATTTTAATCGGCGTGGCTCTTGCAAAACTCATCGCCCCGCCAATCGGTATCGGCGCTTCCATGTTTGGCGATATTATCGACTCGGCAACAAAGCTCCAGCCTTTCTGGATGGGTATTGCAGTGTCCGTTTTAGTTGGTATCGCTCTGACCCTGCCAATATCCTCTGCGGCAATATGCTCCGTTTTGGGCCTTACTGGCCTTGCAGGCGGCGCCGCCGTGGCAGGCTGCCGCGCCCAGATGGTGGGCTTTGCAGTAATGTCATTTAAGGAAAACCGCTGGGGCGGCATAGTATCCCAGGGCCTCGGCACATCAATGCTCCAGATGCCAAATATCGTGAAGAACCCGAAAATCTGGATACCGCCTACTTTGGTCTCCGCCATAACAGGGCCGATAGCCACATGTGTTTTCGGCCTGCAGATGAACGGCGCTGCCATAAACTCCGGTATGGGTACCTGCGGAATGTGCGGACCTATCGGCGTGTGGACAGGCTGGCTGACACCGACAGCTGAGGCAGTATCAAAAGGCGCAGTTGCAATCACACCTACCGCTTTCGACTGGCTGGGACTTTTCCTCATCGCCATCGTCCTGCCTGCGGTGCTGACTCCAATCGTCGCCGCATTTTTCAGAAAGATCGGCTGGATAAAAGAGGGCGACCTGAAACTTGGCTGATGAAGCTGACCGGCCTTCAAGCAAATGGCCTGATAAGTTAAATATTTATACCCGGCAGAGAGAATTTTCTGCCGGGTATTTTTATGGAAAGGTTTTGTATTTGGGCTGAAACTCTCCGCTTCCCCTCCTTCGCTCCCCGCGCACACGCCCCCGCTCCCGCACCTTCGCCCCGCCCAAAGCACCCGGGCTCTGCTGTACACTGTGCAAGGAAGGTATGCCCCCAAGACGCAAAAAACCAGGAAATCATTATAGATTTCCTGGTTTTACTGCTTTGCACTGTTTTCCGTGGCTGTTTAAACCTTATTTTACCGCCACGTTCTCATCGCCTAAAAGTTCTTTCATCTCTTTTATAAGAGCCTCGTGTATTACGCAGTGGGTACCCAGCTTCTTTTTCGTGTCGGCAAAATATAGTATAAACTGCTGGGTACCGGGGAACATCTTCAAAACAAGCTTTATTCTGTCCACTACCGGGTCGTCCTGCCGTGGTATCTTCACATAAAGCCGCTGAGGAGCGCGGTTTTGCATATCGACCCGGCTCTCCTCCCCGTCTAGGCCGGCCCCATCAAGAGGTCTTACGAAGTCGACTAAGATCTGCGGCTCCTTCTCATCCCTTACGGATATCTTGCCCTTAATTAAAACCGCAGCGTTTTCGGCGATATACCGGCCGCCTCTGTCAAGGGCACGCTGGAAGGCCAGCATTTCAATGTCCCCTGTGCCGTCATCAAGGGTGATATATGCCATAATTGAGTTATTTTTGGTGTTTTTCGTCTTGACAGCGGAGATTATACCGGCGAGAGTTACGTTCTGGTTATCGTAAAACTCCCTTCCGCTCTCCTCCTCGTCCTTAAAGTCGGAGAGTATTGCGCCGATCTGCACTGCACCCAGCTCCCTTGCCTTTTGCCGATAGCCGTCCATGGGGTGGCCGGAGAGGTACAGACCCGTAGTCTCCTTCTCCATCTCCATAAGATCCCGCTTTGAAAACTCCGGTATGTCCGGCAGAACAAGGGCTCTCTGGCTGTCGCTCTCCTCTTCAAAGCCGCCGAAAAGGTCCATCTGCCCTTCGATATTCTTTCTCCTGTCTGCAGCGATATTGTCTATAACGCTGTCGCAGACCCTTAAAAGCTGGCTTCTCTTATAACCAAGGCTGTCAAAGCCCCCGCATTGTATAAGGCTTTCAAGAGCACGCCTGTTAAGGTCGGAGCCGTACATTCTCCGGCAGAACTCGTCAAATGCTGTAAATTTACCACCGACTTTCCGCTCGTTCATAACGGCCTTTATAAAGCCCCGGCCGATATTTTTAACCGCCACAAGGCCGTATCTCAAATGCTCGCCGCTGACGGTAAAGTTGTCGTCAGACTCGTTTATGTCCGGCGGCAGGACAGGGATACCCATATCCTTGCACTCGGCGGTGTACTCGGCCACCTTCTCAGGGCTGCCCAGAACTGAGCTTAAAAGGGCCGCCATGTACTCCTTGGGGTAATTGCTCTTAAGATACGCCGTCTGATAACACACAACGGCGTAGGCCACCGCGTGGGACTTGTTGAAGGCGTAGTTTGCAAAGTCCAGTATCTCGTCGTAAATGCTGCCGGCGATCTCCTCGGAAACGCCGTTTTTTATTGCGCCGCAAATGCCCCGCTCCGGATCGCCATGGATAAATGTCCGTCTTTCACGGACGATTTCCGCCTGCTTTTTCTTCGACATGGCACGGCGGATCATATCCGCCTGGCCAAGGGAGAAGCCGCCAAGCTTTCTGAAAATCTCAATTACCTGCTCCTGGTAAACTATACAGCCGTAGGTAACATCCAAAATCGGCTCCAAAAGCGGGTGCTTGTATTTAATCTTTTCCGGGTTATTTTTGCACTCCAAAAACCGTGGTATGGACTCCATGGGTCCCGGCCGGTAAAGTGCGATTATGGCGGTGATGTCCTCAATGGACCGGGGATGCATGTTTACGCACACCGATGTTATGCCTGCAGACTCCATCTGAAATACGCCGGCGGTTTTCCCCTGTGCCAGCATATCGTATGTCTTATCGTCGTCCTCGGGTATTTTGTGGATATCAAAGTCCGGCCGTCTTTTCTGAATGAGCTTTACAGCGTCGTCGATAATAGTGAGGTTTCTCAGGCCCAAAAAATCCATTTTAAGAAGGCCAAGCTCCTCAAGGGTGGTCATAACATACTGTGTGGCAATAGAGTCGTCCTTTTTTGAAAGAGTCAGGGGAACGTAAGTTGCCACCGGATCCTTTGTTATTACAACGCCGGCTGCGTGGGTTCCCGAATCCTTGGGCATATCCTCAATTGCCATGGCGGTGTCGATGACCATTTTTATCCGCTCGTCGCTACTGTACGCCTCCTGAAGCTGTTTTGAGGCTTTCATAGCCTGGCTGATGGTTATATTCAAAACATTTGGTATCATTTTTGCCAGCTCGTTTTCCTCGGCAAAGGTAAGACCCACTGCCTTGGATACGCTTCTGACGGCGTTTTTCGCCTTCAAGGTGTTGAATGTAACGATCTGGGCAACATGGTCAGCGCCGTATTTACGCTTTACATAGTCTATGACTTCGCCCCTTCTGCGCTCGCAGAAGTCCATATCGATATCCGGCATGCTGACACGCTCAGGGTTCAAAAACCTCTCAAAATAGAGGCTGTACTTCACAGGGTCGATGTCCGTTATCTTCAGGCAGTATGATACAATGCTGCCGGCGGCGGAGCCTCTGCCCGGTCCTACCGGTATACCGCTGTTTTTGGCAAAGGCGACAAAATCGGACACGATGAGAAAATAGTCCGTAAAGCCCATTTTGTTTATCATGTCCAGCTCATAGTTTAGCTGGCTGTCAAGGCTTTCATCGTGGTCTTCCCCGTATCTCTCGTTAAGTCCCTTCCGGCAGAGATCTTCAAGATAGTCCTTTGAGTTTACACCCTCCGGCAATTTAAACTCCGGCAAATGGTAGTGGTTGAACTCAAAGTCCAGATTACACATATCGGCGATCTTTTCCGTATTCTCGATAGCCTCAGGATGATCCGGGAAAAGACTTGCCATCTCCTCTTCCGACTTTATATAAAACTCGTCTGTCTCAAATCTCATTCTGTCCTCATCGTAGACGGTTTTTCCTGTCTGTACGCATAGGAGTATATCGTGGACCTGGGCATCGCTGCGCCTTAAATAGTGGGCATCGTTTGTGGCAACAAGGGGTATGCCTGTCTCACGGCTCATTTTAAAAAGGGCCTCATTTACCTTTTTCTGCTCAGGCATATGGTGGTCCTGAATTTCAAGATAAAATGAGTCAGATCCGTAAATATCACGAAATCGCAGAGCTTCCGCCTTTGCACCATCATAATCCCCGGCTAAAATCTTCTGTGGAATTACGCCGGCAAGGCATGCTGAAAGGCACACAAGCCCCTGGGAATATTTTTCTAAAAGCTCCATATCCACCCTGGGCCGTACATAAAAGCCCTCGGTGTTGGCAAGGCTCACAAGCATACAGAGGTTTTTGTACCCTGTCTCGTTTTTGCATAGGAGAATAAGGTGGTAGCCTCTGGCGTCCTCCCTGTTTTCCTTGTCCAGTCGGGACCGTGGCGCAACATACACCTCGCAGCCTATAATAGGCTTTATCCCCTGGGCCTTTGCCTCTTTATAAAAATTTATGACCCCGTACATTACGCCGTGGTCTGTTATGGCAACAGCCTTCTGACCAAGCTCCTTTATGCGGGCAATAAGCCCCTTTATGCGGCAGGCGCCGTCCAAAAGGCTGTAGTCGCTGTGAACATGCAAATGTACAAATGACATATATCTACCTCTCTATTTTCCCGCAAGTTCCATTATCTTTCTGAATCTGTGGTTAAGCCCGGATTTTGTTACCGGCGGGTCAAATACCTCCGCCAGTTCCGAAAGGCTGAGCTCCGGGTTTTTCAGCCTCATTTCCGCTGTATATTTCAGTTTTTCCGGGAGATTTTTGAATTTTCCCGTCTGTTTGAGTATATTAATCGCCTCGATCTGGCTCTGGGCGGCGTCCACCGTTTTTGCAACGTTTGCCGTGTCGCAGTTTACAAGGCGGTTTACGCTGTTTGTCATGCCCTTTTCTATTTTCGCTGACATTATATCCATTGCCGACACCGGAGCCCCGATGGTCGTGAGGAAGTCCTCAATGGCTGCGCTGCTTTTAAAATAAATTATGTGGTTTCCGCTCCGTGAGGCGCTTTTTGGTGAAAAGCCCATGTCGAGGAGCAGCGAATAAGTCTCCCGGCTCACATTGTAATGGGCCGTTACAAGCTCAAGGTGGTACTGCTTTTCAGGGTCAGTTACGCTGCCCCCGGCCAGAAAGGCGCCTCTAATAAAGCTCTGGCGGCAGCACTCCTCCTCGATTATGCCGTAATTTATGTGGTGGGCCAGCACGTCCTCTTTCTCATAGCCGTAGACTGAAAATATCTTTCCAATCTTCTCAGGGCTTTTAATTATAAAGCTCTCTTTCCCGCTTTTGCTTTTTGCAGTGCTGTCAAAGGAAAATCCGAAAGCTCTTTTGAAAAGTCTCGGGAGGATTTTGGCAAAGGCCTGGTTTTCAGTAACGATTTTAACTTCGCTGTTTGAAAAAGTGTTGCAGTATAGCACGATGCCATAGCACTGGGCCACGGCGCAGCACTTCTGGCATTCCACCTTGCACAGCTCGTTTTTCGTGTCCGATGAAAAGGACATGCCTATCCCTCCTTAAAACTTATTTTCCCGAATTTATTTTCCGATATCTCTGTGGATGCACTCTGCCGGGTAATTTAACTTCCCTATCTCGCTGGCAATACGCCTTGCAAGGGCCACGGACCTGTGTTTGCCTCCGGTGCAGCCCACGCATATTGTAAGGGAGCTTTTACCTTCCTGCATATAGTTTGGCAGTAAAAACTCCAAAAGGTCAAGGGCTTTGTTCACAAATACCTCCGCCCGCTGGTCTGCGAAAATATAGTCGCACACGTCCTTGTCCCTGCCGTCTTTTTCCCTCAGCTCCGTTACATAGTATGGGTTTGCCAGAAATCTAACGTCAAAAACAATGTCCGCGTCTATTGGCACACCGTATTTATATCCGAAAGAAATGACGTTCACATTGAGTCTGTTTATCTCATTTGTGCCGCTGAAAATGTCCGTCAGCCGCTGATGGAGCCGGGACAGCTTCATGTTTGTCGTGTTTATAATATAGTCTGCCCTGTCTTTAACAGGCTTTAAAATCTCAATTTCGCTGTTTATTACCTCAATTAATGTCTTGCCGTTTTTGGCAAGTGGGTGCTTTCTCCTTGTCTCCTTGTACCTGTTTGCGATAGTCTCAGCGGAGGCTTCAAGATAGAGTATCTTGTAATCGCAGCCCAGATTTTTCATATCCTCCAGAGACTTGAAAAGGCTGTCGAAATTCTTGGAGCTTCTCACATCCGCCACAAGGGCAACTCTCTCGTACCTGCCCTTGGTTGCAAGGCAAAACTCCACAAAAAGAGGTATCAGTTCCGTGGGCATATTGTCAACGCAGTAAAAATTCATGTCCTCCAGAATATCGGCCACCTGGCTCTTTCCGGCGCCGCTCATTCCTGAGATTATAAGTATCTCCATAAACTTCCTCCTCTTTAAATGTATTTTAAGCGCCCTTCCGGCACTGTTTGTCTCCGGCATGGTATTTCACGCCGGTTTATGTATTTTCCGTCCGCAATAATTCATCTTACAGCCTGGATGTTTTATCCCGGTCATAGCATGGACGCTTTCTCCCTACCGCCGGATACTTTACAAAATCCCGGCGCACTAGTGGTATTTTCTTCTCCCCTCCGGGCATGGGACCCTTCTAAGCCTTGGCCCGTCTTGGCTTTTTAACGCCGTATTTTTCAAGGTTTTTCATGTGCATAAACTGCCAGATACTGCTGAGTATAACAAGGGTCGCCCAGCCTGTTGCCGTGGCGATGGCCACCGCCTGGACAACAAATCTTCCCACAAGAAGATATGTAAGGGACACACGGATTATAATCTGCATTATTGTAACGATAAGTGTCTCGTCAAACCGGCTCATACCTCTGAAATAGCCCTGGCATGAGTCGCCCAGCGCCGCCAGCAGATACGCCGGCGCCATTACATAGTAGTATGCAACACCAAGCTCCACGACCCTTGCGCTGTTTTCCTCCAAAAACAGGGATATGAGCCCCTCTTTGAAGATTGTTACAAAAAGACAGGCGCAGGCGCAGTATATAAGGAGCATGACCCTTCCCATGTGGAAGCCCTTGCGTATCCTGTCATACTCCCCAGCGCCCATGTTCTGGGCGATGAATGTGGTCATGGCGTTTGATATGCTGAAATTGCCAAGGAGCACAAATGCGTCAAGACGGCTGACCGCCGCGTATGCTGCGATTGCCGATGTGCCCTGGGTGTTGATTGCCCTCTGCAGAAGCAGAACGCCGATGTGCAGCGATGCCTGCTGAATGGCGGCGCCCCAGCTGCACTGAAATGTCCTTACAACAAGGGACTTGTCTATTCTCATTTCGCTGATCTTCAGTGAGAGTATCGGTATCTTTTTCCTGCTGTAAATTACGCACAGCACAACGGACATAGCCTGGGCGATTACCGTAGCCACGGCGGCGCCTGCAACGCCCATTTTAAATACCACTACAAAGAGAAGGTCAAGAAATACATTTGCTATGGACGAGAATATGAGAAAGGAAAGGCTTGCCTTGGCGTTTCCTATAGCTCTGAAGGCTGCCGAGTAAATATTGTATAAAAATGTGAAAATAAGGCCTGCAAAAATAACAAGAAGGTATGTCCTGGTCTCCGCCATAAGCTCTGCCGGGGTCTCGATTGCAGAGAGCAGCGGGTTTACAAATATGGCAGCCAGTGCGCCGATGACAATGGCGCCGATACCGCCTAAAATAAAGGCTGTGGAAACTTCTCTCCGGAACCCGTCCTCATCACCTGACCCGTACATCTGGGACATTAAAACTGAAGCGCCGACACATATACCCACGATAAGGTACAGCACCACGTTTACTACCGGGTGGGCTATACCCACGGCGGCAAAGGCCTCCTCCCCGACGAACTGGCCCACGATTATGGAGTCCACAGTGTTGTATAGCTGCTGGAAGATATCGCCTATGAGAAGGGGAAAGGCGAACCTCAGCAGATGTCCTCTTATACTTCCTTTTGTCATATTGTTCTTGTCGTTCATATCTTTACCCAACCTTAGTATGTATATGCTATGCTAAGGGCCATTTCAGCCCTGATGTGCTAATTGATTCTGCCTCATAAAGTCCATATCAGCCCCGCTCCAAGTCGAATTGTACCTTTTTCCGGCTCGCAGCATGAATGTTGTACCCACAGGCCCTACCGGGCCTATCGGCACAACGAAGCCCGCCGACCGCTCAGCCATTCCATGCCCTACCAGGCCCACAGGCACTGCAGAGCCCGCCGACTAGACCGTGGCCGCAGAGCCCGCCGCTTCTGAGTGGACTTCACTTTATTATACTGTACGTTTCCAGCCCTCCCGGCAGCCGGAGATAAAATCCCTCTGACACGCCGGCGCCCTTCGGCCCTGGAAACTACTTTATTATTCTCACTTCCGGCTCAAGTTTTACGCCGAATTTTTCCTCTACCTTTTCCTGTACCCCTTTCATAAGGTTAAGTACGTCCTCAAATGTGGCATCGCCCGTATTTACAACAAAGCCAGCGTGCTTTTCTGACACCTGGGCGCCGCCCACAGTATAACCTTTCAGGCCCGCCTCCTGAATCATGGCGGCGGCATATCCCTCTTTAGGTCTTTTGAAAGTACTGCCTGCCGACGGCATATTAAGGGGCTGGCTGGATCTTCTCTTCTCCGAAAGCTCCATCATTTTCCCTTTTATGACCTCAGGGTCCCCACGTTTCAGCTTTATTACAGCACCAAGGATAATATCCCCGCCGGCTGAAAACCGGCTGCGCCTGTAGGAAAAATCGCAGTCTTCATTTGTGTATGTGCCTGAGGCGGCATTAACAGTTTTTATAACGTCCTTCATCTCGCCGCCGTATGCCCCGGCGTTCATGAACACGGCGCCGCCAAGGGTACCCGGTATGCCGTGGGCAAACTCAAAGCCCTCAAGGCCGTTTTCCATGGCGAAAACAGCGATTTTTGATAAAAGCGCCCCGCTCTCGGCGAAGATTTCATTCTCCCCTGCAAGCTCTATTTTGTCCATGCAGCCGAAAGTACATATAACAATCATGTCCTCAGGCTTGTCGGAAAACAGAATATTCGTGCCGTTTCCAATTATCTCACAGCGAATATCGTTTTCCTTGCAGATATCTTTCAGATACAAAAGCTCCTCCGGGCTTTTTGGAAGCACCAGAGCCTTTACAGGGCCGCCAATTTTAAATGAGGTGTGGTTTTTCATCTTCTCATTTCTCAGCACCTGCGTCCCTTCGAATTTATCCTCAAATGTTTTCAAAACTTCGGATATGTCCATTTTATCACTGCCTTTCAGATCAGAAATCGGTGCCGCCGTTTTCAAAATACCGCTCAAGCTGGGCCGTAAATTCCAGCGCTGCGTTGTGGCCCATTTTTTTCTGTCTGTTGTTCATGGCGGCAACCTCCAGGATAACCGCGAGATTTCTACCCGGGCTTACGGGTATGGTCAGCTCCGGCACCTCAACGTCCAGGATCTTCGTGGTCTTTGTCTCCGTACCCAGCCTGTCAAACACCTGGGTTCCGTCCCACTGAATGAGATTAACAACAAGGTCAATCTGCTGTATATCCTTAACAGAGCCGCTGCCGAAAATATTTCTCACGTCTATAACGCCGATACCACGCAGCTCCATGTAGTATCTTATGAGCCGTGGCGCCTGTCCTACCAGTGTTCTTGAGTCTCTTCTTCTTATCTCAACAGCGTCGTCGGCGACAAGCCTGTGGCCGCGCTTTATAAGCTCAATAGCCGCCTCGCTTTTTCCGATACCGCTGTCCCCAAGAATAAGGACGCCTTCGCCGTAGATTTCCACAAAAACGCCGTGTCTTGTTACTCTTGGAGCAAGATATACGTTTAAAATCTCAATAATATTGTTCATTGTCTCTGAGGTGTCAAGGCTTGATTCAAGAATTGTAACATTAAACTCCCTGGCGGCCTCAATGCACTCCTCATCAGCCGTCGTGCCGTGGCAGAAGATTATAGCAGGCACTTTTGTCAGCATAAGATCGGCATATTTCTGAAATTTCTCCTCGCTTGAAAGCTGGTTTAAATAGTCCATTTCCATTTTGCCCACAAGCTGAATACGCTCCTGGGTAAAATGCTCATAGTACCCGGCAAACTGAAGGCCGGGGCGGTTCATTCTGGCGGTGGTGATGAGCTTGTCATCATAGTCCGTCGCCCTGTGTATAATTTCAAGACCCATGGTCTCAACAACTACTTTTAATTTTACGCTGTATACGTTTTCCATTTCCGCCTCCGAAATACGGCATGGGCCGTTTTTTAATAACGCGAAATTTCTATTCCTATATAATACATTATTCCGTACATTCATTGAAAGGCTTTAATAGCCAAAAGCTCCGGCGGGCTGTCATATTTTTCGGATATTTTTATATATTTTTGAAAAAAGTTCTTGCATTTTTCCCCACGTTCTGCTATTATAATAAAGCTGTTTAATTAATGGTTATTTATGCCTACTTATAAGGAGGTGCAGCAGATGGCTAAATGTGAATTTTGTAATAAAGATGTTGCTTTCGGTATCAAGGTGAGCCACTCTCACAGACGCAGCAACCGTACATGGAAACCTAACGTAAAGCGTGTTAAGGCTATTGTTGACGGCTCTCCTCGCCACGTATATGTTTGTACAAGATGCCTCCGCAGCGGCAAGGTAACCCGTGCTGTTTAAGTGGTCTGCAATATATTACAAATGAATGTCCGCATAAAATGCGGACATTTTTATTTTTCCTAAAACTTCGCCCCGGCGCAAAAATGCTCCGGGGACTTGGATAAAATGACAAAAGCAGCCAAAACACATAAACTTAAAACTCCGCAGTAAAAACCCAGAAACTTAAAGCTCCGCAGTAAGAGCGCAGAAGCCTAAAACTTCGCAGCAAAAACACATAAACCTAAAACTCCGCAGTAAGCACACATAAAGCTAAAACTTTGCAGCAAAACACATAAACTTAAATCATCGCAGCAAAAAAACTCCGGCAATGCCGGAGTTTTTCATTTTGTCTTTTTTCGCATTCTGCTCTGGGCCGTCGTCTATTCCTTGTCGCCCTTCTGCCTTATTACCATTCTGATGGGCGTTCCCTCAAGGCCGAAAACCCCTCTAATCTGGTTTTCAAGATACCTCTGGTATGAGAAATGGAATAGGGCGGCGTCGTTGCAGAAAATGACGAAATTCGGCGGTCTTATGCCGGTCTGGGTCATGTAGTAAATCTTCAGTCTCTTGCCCTTGTCCGTTGGTGGCTGCACCCTTGCCTGGGCATCGGCCAAAACGTTATTGAGCATGCCGGTTGTAATACGCATGGATGCCTGGTCGTAGACGTAATTTATAAGCTCAAAGAGCCTGTCCACCCTCTGGCCTGTCATGGCTGAGGTGAAAAGTACAGGAGCATAAGTCATGAAGATAAGATCACGTCTTATATCCTCACGCATTTTGTCCATGGTCTTGCCGTCTTTTTCCACAAGGTCCCACTTGTTTACAACGATTATGCAGGCTTTACCTGCTTCATGGGCAAGTCCGGCGATTTTAGTGTCCTGCTCCGTTACGCCGTCTCTGCCGTCTATCATAATTACGCACACATCCGCCCTGTCTATGGCGTTCTGGGCGCGCATTACTGAAAACTTCTCTATCCTGTCGTCAACCTTGGACTTTTTCCGTATCCCGGCAGTGTCGATGAAGATATACTTGCCTTTGTCGTTTTCAAATCTTGAGTCGATGGCGTCTCTTGTTGTGCCGGCAATATCGCTGACGATAACACGCTTTTCACCCAAAATCTTATTTATCATGGATGACTTGCCAACGTTCGGCTTTCCTATAAGGGCGACTTTAATTGTGTCGTCATCCTCCGCATCCTCGGACTCTTCCTTGGGCGGGAAATACTCAAGGCATGCGTCCAGAAGATCACCTGTTCCGTGTCCATGTACTGCGGACACTGCGATTGGGTCCCCAAGGCCCAGATTGTAAAACTCATATATATCCGGGTTCACCTTACCTACGGAGTCCATCTTGTTTACCGCTAGCACAACAGGCTTTTTGGATTTCAAAAGCATGTTCGCTATCTCCATATCCGGAGCTGTAACGCCGGTTTTGATATCTGTAACAAGGATTATTACGTCCGCCATGTCTATTGCAAGCTGTGCCTGCTGGCGCATGAAAAGCAGAATCTCACTGTCGGTGTTCGGCTCAATACCGCCGGTGTCCACAATGTCGAAAACCCTGCCGTTCCAGTCGGACTGGCCGTATATCCTGTCTCTTGTAACGCCGGGGGTATCCTCAACTATTGAAAGGCGCTGGCCGATAAGCCTGTTGAAAAGCAGACTCTTACCAACATTTGGCCTTCCAACTATGGCTATAAGTGGTTTTGACATGTTATACCTCCGTTCCGCCGCGTTTTTGCAAACCCCCTCCGCGGCAATAAGGGATTTTATATTTAAACTCTCTTACGAATATATTCTCAGTTTTTATCAGATGTCTGTATCCAGCATGATTTTGCAAAGCTCGAACCCGTCCTGCATAACAGGTATCACTTTAGTGCCCAGGGCTTTACCTACATCCTCCGGGGTGAGATCGTCAAGAAATACACCCTCACCGTGGCGGAGCATATTCTGTGGTATTAGCATTCTACCCGGCACGTTTTCATCTTTAAGCTGGTTTATAATGTCCCCAGCTGTTATCAGCCCGGCAACATTTATAGTTTCGCCGAAAAACTCGTTTCTTATGGCGTAAACTTTTCCGTCAAGAGACGGGAATTTCTCTTTGGCCGTATCATAAAGAGACTGTAAAAATGGCGCCGCCGCCACGCCGGTTGCGATGCAAAACGGCTCCTCTGACGCGCTTTTTGCCATTTTCAGCGCCGACTCAAACTCAGTTATAAGCAGCCTCATCATGCCGACGCCGTTTTCAAACTGAGGATAGTCCTCATAAAACTCGTCCGGCGGCAGCTCATACTCAGCTTTTATATAAAGCTCGTCCGAGCAGAAAAAGATCCTGCTGCCGTGCTTTTCAAGGCACTTCCGGCTGAAATCTTCAACCATTTTAATAGTTTCTCTGGCCTCATCACGGGTAAATGGCTTAAGTTCATAAAGGCCCTGGCGGAATTTTGTAAGACCCACAGGGACGATAGCCACGCTCTTTACCCCTCTGTGCATTTCTTCAAGGTCAGTCATTGTCTTTAAAAGGTTTTCCCCGTCGTTTATGCCCGGGCAGCAAACGATCTGGCAGTTCATTATAATGTCGTTTTCCGCAAAACGTCGCATTATCTCAATTCCCCTGCCGCCGTTTCTGTGGCCTAACATCATGCTCCGCAGAGCCGGGTCAGTGGAGTGGACGGATATGTTTATAGGGCTTATTTTAAGCTGGATTATCCTCTCAACTTCCCTGTCTGTAAGGTTTGTGAGAGTGATGTAGTTTCCCATAAGGAAGCTCATTCTTGCGTCATCGTCTTTAAAATAAAGGGTGTCCCTCATGCCCTCAGGCATCTGGTCAACAAAGCAGAAAATGCAGTTGTTGGCGCAGTGGTGCATTTTGTCCATAAGATAGTTCTCAAAATCTATGCCCAAATCCTCACCTTCCGCCTTTTTCACCATGAGGACCTTGAACTTTCCCTCAGGTGTCTTGGCGTTTATCCTCAGAACCGGGTCGTATGAGTAATACTTATAGTCCAGAACGTCAATTATCCTGCTTCCGTTTATTGAGAGGAGCTCATCGCCAGGCCTCAGAATGGACCTTGACGCTGGGGAGCCTCTGTCTATGCTTTTAATAACTGATGACATATCCCTCAAACCTCCGATTATAGAAATAGAGGGAGATCAAGACTCCCTCTAATCTAATTTAACCTGTAATTACTCAGCATCGGAAGATGCAACTACAACACGAGCGTTGTATGTGCCGCACTGCCTGCATGCTCTATGTGGAAGACGAAGTGCGCCGCACTTTGGACAAGCCACGAGATTCGGGGCTGCCAGCTTCCAGTGTGCATTACGTCTCTTATCACGTCTTGCCTTTGAAGTTTTCCTCTTTGGAACCGCCATTTCGACACCTCCTGTTTACTCTTTTTCCAGGAGCTGACTTAAAACTGCCAGCCTGGGATCGGTTTCTCCCTTGCAGTCGCAAGGTCCGTCGTTTAGATTTTTTCCGCATTTTGGGCAGAGACCCTTGCAGTCTTCCTTACATAGGAATCTCTGATCTATATTCAGGACGAAGGCAGTTACGATCACCTCGTCCACATCTACATAATCTCCCTCAAGAAGATATATATCGGGGTTATCCTCATCCTGCACTTCTTCTGCAATTACGGCTTCAGTATGAAATCCAATATGCTTTTCAAACTCTTTTAAACATCTGGCGCACTGGCAGACAAGGTCCGCAGAAAGCTCGGCCTTTAAAAGAAGGACGCCGGCCTCATTTTCAATGTGGCCTTTGGCCCTCAGTGGAGTTCTAAAACTCAGCACAGAGTCAAAGCTCATATCGCTGATGTCCGGCTCATAGTCAAAGCTGACTTTCCCGCCTGGAATGTTTATAATTTCTCTAAGGTTTAAACGCATACTGCACCTCACACATTCGCTCTGATATTATAAAGCATATATTGGTCTTTGTCAAACATTAAAACACAATATTTTTTATTTTCTTCAAATTTTTTCCGTGTTTTTCCCGGTCCGGCCCCTTTTTACCTTTGAGTTTGGCTGTAATATTTGATATACTGTCCTCAAAGCCGGGTATCTATACGTAAAGCTTTACTTAAAGGTGATAAAAGATGAAAGAATTTACCATCGAAAAAAACGACGCAGGCCAGCGGCTTGACAGGTTCGTCTCAAAGACCGTTCCTCTTCTGCCGGCCTCCCTTATGCAGAAATATATACGCCTAAAGCGGATAAAAGTCAATAATAAAGGTGCAAAAAAGGACTATCGTCTGAATTTCGGGGACAGTATTCAGATGTATGTAAACGACGAGTTTTTCCAGAAACCTGACGACACAAACTCATATCTTGCCGTGTCCACCCCGAAATTAAACATAGTCTACGAGGATGAGAACATTATCCTTGCCGACAAGGCCCCCGGCATGCTCTGCCACTCTGACGGGGACTGGTCATACAACACCCTCATCGCCAATATCCAGGCATACCTGTACCAGAACGGCCAGTGGGACCCCAAGGCGGAAAACTCCTTCGCCCCGGCCCTGTGCAACAGGATTGACAGAAACACCGGCGGAATAGTCATCGCCGCTAAAAATGCCCAGGCTCTTAGAATAATGAACGATAAGATAAAAGCCCGGGAGATAGACAAGTTTTATCTTGCGGTAGTCCACGGAAAGGTGTCCCCTCCTGAGGGCACCCTTAAAGACCAGCTTTTCAAGGACGCAAAGCGCAACCAGGTCATGGTTAAAAAAAGCGCCGAAGCCGGGTCAAAAACCGCCGTTACAAAATACAGGCTCCTTACCTATAAAAAAGGTCTCTCTCTTATAGAGTGTGAGCTTTTAACCGGCCGTACCCACCAGATAAGAGCCCAGATGGCAAACCACGGCAATCCCCTTTTAGGAGACGGAAAATACGGCTCAGAGCGGCTGAATAAACCCTATGGTGAAAAAGGCCAGGCACTTTACTCATATAAACTCAGATTTTCCTTTAAAACCGACAGCGGGATATTAAACTATCTTGACGGCAAGACATTTTCCGTGAAGAAAGTTGACTTTGTGGAAAAATATTTCCCTGGCTACAAAATAAAATGAGCCGGCATGTGTCGTAACCTGCCGCCGTGCCTAATGTACATCATTTCCGCGGCCAGGGACATTTTCGTATCTTTTTAAATACCGGCGTCATGCCGGACAAAAACGGAGGATTATATATGGACGCAATACGAGCTGAAAACCTCAAGCGTGATTACGGGGACGGCAAAGGCGTATTTGATGTGAGTTTTTCAGTACCCCAGGGGGAGGCCTTCGGCTTTCTGGGTCCAAACGGCGCCGGAAAGACCACGGTAATACGGCACCTTATGGGCTTTATAAGGCCTAAAGGGGGAAAATGCGCCGTCTGCGGTATGGACTGCTGGGAAAAAAGGGAGCTTGTCCAGGGGAAGGTTGGATACATTCCAGGTGAGATATCCTTTTTTGATGATATGACCGGCGGGGAATTTTTAAAATTTATCGGAAAATACAGAAAAATCGGCTCTCTTTCAAAACAGAAGGAGCTTATCGACCGGTTTGAGCTTGACACAAAAAGCAAGATAAAGAAAATGAGCAAGGGTACCAAGCAGAAGGTGGGAATTGTCTCCGCCTTTATGGCAGACCCTGAGGTCCTCATTCTAGACGAGCCTACGGGCGGTCTTGACCCTCTCATGCAGAGCCGGTTTATAGACCTTGTAAACGAGGAGAAAAGCGCCGGCAAAACTATCTTCCTCTCAAGCCACATGTTTGAGGAGGTAGAGCGTACCTGCGACAGAATAGGCATAATCCGCCGTGGCCATCTTGTTGCTGTTGACTCTGTACATGAGCTGCGGAAAAGGCATATCCGCACATATTCTGTCCAGCTGGACTCCCAGGAAGAGGCTTCATCTTTCGCCAGAGATTTCGGGGGCAGCGCTGATGGCTGTACCGTGAAAGTGTCCTCAAAGCCCAGTCTTGAGGAGATATTCATGAACTATTACGGAGGTGAATATCATGATTAATTTTACTCTTTTTGGCCGTGAGATGAAGGGCAGCGTGAAACTTCTTGCTGTTTTCGCCGCAGTTTTAACAATGTATATAGCATGTATCATCTACCTCTACGACCCGGAGACCATGGAGATGCTGGACAGCTTTACAAAGGCCATGCCGGAGCTTATGGCGGCTGTGGGTATGACCCCTGGTGCGGCAAGTCTACTTGGATTCATGATATCCTATCTCTACGGCTTCATCATGCTTGTGATACCCATGATATTTATCATAATCCGCAGCATAAGCCTTGTGGCAAAATATGTGGACCGCGGCTCCATGGTCTATCTTGTCAGCGCCCCTGTAAAGCGCAGCACAATCGCCATTACCCAGGTTTTGTCTCTTATTTGCGGAATATTTATCCTTGTCCTGTACGGAACCGTAGTGGAGATCGTCTTTGCCCAGGCTCTCTTTCCAGACCAGATAGTTATAAGCGAGCTTCTCTCTTTGAATCTTGGCCTTTTTGCCCTGCATATTTTTATCGGCTCAGTCTGCTTTTTATGCTCCTGCGCCTTTTCCGATTTGAAACTGGCCTCCGGCTTCGGAGCGGGCATACCGATTTTAATGTATATTTTCCAGATGCTTGCCAATATGGGCGGCAGCGTGGAAAATTTCAAATACCTTACATTTTTCACACTTTTTGATCCGGAGGGCCTTGTATCAAATGAGCCCTCAGCGCTTATTTCCGCTCTTGTTCTTCTTATCGGCTCTCTTATTCTCTATGCCGTATCTGTGGCGGTTTTCAGTAAAAAGGATTTGCATATTTAACGGCAAACGCCGCCGTCATTTTGACTACTGGAAAAACACGCCCCGGAAAAATTTTATGATTTTTTACAAAAATCGACCATTGACGAAAAAACTGTTGACTGCAAATTTCAATGGTGCTATATTGCTTTCAGAAGAAAATCCTTTAATTCGGTACAGAGCTGCCGACAAGGTGTCATTCCACAATTTAATTGGAGAAATTGCGCCTTGTCATTTTGACAAGGCTTTTTTATTTGAGGTGATTAAATGGCCCTTAAATTCAAAGCTTTCCTGATGGACGAAGCATCCATCAACAGAACCCTTATCAGAATAGCCCACCAGATAATCGAGAAAAACCACGGCGTTGAGAACATATGCCTTGTTGGCATAAAAAGCCGGGGGGTTCCCCTTGCCCACCGGCTTGCGGAAAACATTGAGAATATAGAGGGTGTCAAAGTGCCCGTAGGGGAGCTTGACATCACAGTATACAGGGACGATCTGTCCCCTGTCTGCGACAGCGCCATAGTAAACAGTTCACATATTCCCTTTTCAGTTAAAGATAAAATAATCATCCTTGTGGACGATGTTATTTTCACCGGTAGAACCGTTCGCGCTGCCCTTGAGGCTATTATGGCCCTGGGCAGGCCGGCGAAAATACAGCTTTTTGCCATGATCGACAGAGGCCATGCGGAACTGCCCATCAAGGCAAATTATGTAGGTAAGAACATTCCCACTTCAAGGTCGGAATTTGTCTCTGTAAAGCTTCAGGAAACTGACGGCGAGACAAACATCTCGATTTTGGAGCAGGAGTAAATAAAATCTCATCGCAAAGGAAGGAAATTCTCATGGACAAGAAAAACACCGCCGCCGGTCCTCAGGGCCCCATTTACGACGCCAGAGAACTCGGCACCAGCAAAATGTTAATTTTAGGTCTCCAGCACATGTTCGCCATGTTCGGAGCAACGGTTCTTGTGCCTATACTCACAGGCATACCGGTCTCCTCCGCCCTGTTCTTCGCCGGCGTTGGAACACTTCTGTTCCACCTTATAACAGGTGGTATCGTTCCGGCATTTCTGGGCAGCTCCTTCGCCTTCATCGGCGGATACACAGCCATCACAAATAACGGCGCAAACCTTGAGCTTCTGCCATACGCATGCTTCGGCGTATTCTGTGCCGGCCTTATGTATGTGGTACTTGCCTCCCTCTTCAAGATTTTCGGAATCAAGAAGATAATGAAGTATTTCCCTCCTATTGTTACAGGCCCCATAATCATCTGTATCGGCCTTATACTCTCCTCCTCGGCAATAACTAACTGCCAGTCCAACTGGCCAATCGCTCTTGTAGCTATCGTTACAGTAGTTATCGCAAACATCTGGGGTAAGGGCATGATAAAGATAATACCAATACTCCTTGGCGTTATCGCCTCCTACGCAGTAGCAGCGGTAACAGGAAACGCCGACTTCTCCGCTGTAAAAGACGCGGCCTGGATCGGGCTTCCAGTTGCCTATAAGGACACAATGTTTTCCATCTTCACAGACGGAAACCTTGACACAGGCATGCTTATAACAGCTCTCTTTACAATCGTACCTATCTCCCTTGCCACTATGGTTGAGCACATCGGCGATATCTGCGCCATCTCCTCCACATGCGAGAGAAATTACATCCAGAACCCGGGCCTCCACCGCACCCTCCTTGGTGATGGTCTTGCCACCAGCCTTGCGGCAATGTTCGGCGCACCGGCAAACACAACTTACGGCGAGAATACAGGCGTTCTTGCCCTGAGCAAAGTATATGACCCGAGAGTTATTCGCCTTGCCGCCATCTTCGCTATAATCTTCTCCTTCTCACCGAAGTTCGCCGCTCTCATTTCCGCAATGCCTGACGCAACAATCGGCGGTATCTCCCTTATCCTCTACGGTATGATCTCCGCTGTCGGTGTAAGAAACGTAGTTGAAAACCAGGTAGACTTTACAAACAGCCGCAATGTTCTCATTGCCGCTATCATCCTGGTACTGGCAATCGGTATCAACTACTCCATCGGCTCAGTAACAATCGGCGCTGTCAGCCTCTCCGGCCTTGCTGTGGCTTCCCTGGTAGGCATTCTTTTAAACGCAGTACTCCCAGGCAAGGACTATGAATTTGAGCCGGAAGATCAGGGCTCAACAAGCGTAAACTTCAAGGTATAATAAAGTTTTTCATTTTTCCCGCTCCTTTATCTTTACTTTTGCGCCGCCTTGTTTTAAGATAGTGGAAAGACAGGTTTTTTATTTTTTGTTATTGAGCTTTTCCAACTCGTTTTTTACGGTGTCAATTACAAGCTCTGTATCGCCACGCTGTAATATTAAAATATCCTGTCTAAATACAAAAAAGCTCCGGCATAAGCCGGAGCTTTTTATTTATGTAATTATTTCATCTGCTCTTTCTGATATCTCACAATGCCCAATCCAAGAAGCTCAACAGCTCTTTTCAGCTCATCCTGGTTTCTCACATATGCAATACGCACTTCGTTTAAACCCTTGCCGGGAGTCTCATAAAACGGCGCACCAGGGGCGAACATTACAGTGTCCCCGTTGTCGTCAAACTCCTCAAGCAGCCAGTGCTGGAACTTGTCGGAGTCGTCAACAGGCAGGCTCGCCATAAGGTAAAATGCGCCCATAGGTACATCCACCTTCACGCCCGGTATCTTCCTCAGGCCGTCTACTACCACGTCTCTTCTTTTTCTGTACTCCTCCTTGCACTCTTTGAAAAAGCTCTTATCCACATCGTACAGTGCCGTTGCGCCGACCTGGTCGATTGTTGCAACAGACAGCCTGGACTGGCAGAACTTTAATAGCGCCTGCTGAAGCTCTTTATTTTTCGTAACAACGCAGCCGACTCTGGCGCCGCAGGCGGAAAAACGCTTTGATACGGAATCTATGATTACAAGATTGTCCTCAATTCCCTCTATTCCTGCCATTGTGGGCACTCCGTCCTCATAATTATAGCAGAACTCTCTGTAAACCTCGTCGCAGATAAGGAAAAGGTCGTGCTTTTTGGCAATGTCGGCGATAAGGCGCATCTCATCCTCATCAAGCACAACGCCGGTGGGGTTTCCGGGATTTGTTATCATGATAGCCCTTGTGTTTTTTGTAATAAGGCTCTCGATTCTCTCCCGCTTTGCGTATCTGTAACCCTCTTCCGGGGTGGTTGGCAGGGCCCTTATTACGCCCCCAGCCGCGTGGACGAAGGTGGTGTAATTCGGGTAATAGGGCTCAGGTATTATTACCTCCGTGTACGGGTCAAGAATGCTCAGGCATGTAAGGAGCAGAGCCTCGCTTCCGCCGAAGGTTATCAGAACATCGTCAGGTGTGATGTCGGCGCCGATACTTTTATAGTATCCGCATATGGCGTCAAGAAGAGGCGGAATTCCCGGGGACTCCGCATATGCAAGGGTTTCCCGGTCAAAATTTCTTACTGCTTCAAAATAGGCCTGTGGTGTCTTAATATCAGGCTGCCCGATATTTAAATGATAAATCGTCTTGCCCTGCTTTTCTGCCTCAACAGCCAGAGGGTGGAATTTTCTCATTGGGGACGGTTCACAACGATTAGCGTTAATAGATATTTTCATAATTTCCTCCTGGTATAAAACCTTCCGGTTTCTATCGTCTTAATGTTAATCGTTTGTGGATCTTAAAGTGAAGAGCCGATAAAAAAATTCCTCCATGAAAGATGGAGGAATTTTATATTTCTATGGGATTTCACCTTTGATGTCAGGGTTATCTACTCATGTGAGCAGTGCTCTCCTTCACAATGGTGTCCTTCGCCGTGTCCATCTTTATGATCACAAACAATATCTTCATTATATTTCAGCGTACCCGCTATAAGAGCCGCAACCGCGTCGTCGGCGCTTCCGGAAACTCCCCCATAGAGGGTTATTTCCGCGGCCACCATCGCCGCCTTCGCGCCCGCTCCTATACCGCCGCAAATGAGGATATCCGCACCATTGTCCTTAAGAAAGCCCGCAAGGGCACCATGGCCCTGTCCGTTTGTACCGATGACAGCGTCATTTACAATAACACCGTTTTCAATTTCATACATTTTGAAAGCGCTGCTGCGTCCGAAATGCTGAAAAATCTCGCCATTTTCATATGGTACTGCAACTTTCATTTCTTTCTCCTCAATTAAACGCAGACTGATCTGCCGCAGCATATATTTACGGAACCAGAAAATTATTCTGCATTCAGAATTGCCTTTTATTATACCACACTTTTTGAATAATAAAAGCCGTTTTTATTCATTTTCTGAAATTTTTTATTTTTTGCACTTTTTTGTCGAAAATAACCCGGTTTTTTACCAGTTATTTCAATATATGCAAGATGTATCAAATTCCTTTGCATCGGAAATACTGATTTTGTAGTTGCAAAGGAGTGTGGCTTTGATTTGATAAACAAAGTTGAAATATGCGGTATCAACACTTCAAGGCTAAAAGTATTAAAAAGCGATGAGACCATCGCTCTCCTCCAGCGTGCCCGGGCCGGGGATATGGAGGCAAGAGACGAACTTATAAACGGAAACCTCAGGCTTGTCCTGTCTGTTATACAGAAATTCATGAACAGAGGCGAAAATGCCGACGACCTTTTCCAGGTGGGCTGTATCGGCCTTATAAAGGCAATCGACAATTTCGACACCTCTCTGAACGTAAAATTCTCAACTTACGGCGTTCCCATGATAATCGGCGAGGTGCGCAGATATCTGAGAGATTACAGCCCCATCCGTGTCAGCCGCAGTATGCGGGACACAGCCTACAAGGTCATGCAGGTGAAAGAGAAGATAATAAACGAGACCCAGCGTGAGCCATCAGTGGACGAGATCGCCAAAGCCCTGGATATAAAGCGTGAGGAGGTTGTAGCCGCCCTTGACGCCATACAGGAGCCTGTATCATTGTACGAGCCTATATACTCGGAAAACGGGGACTCCGTCTGCGGTATGGACCAGATTGGGGACACGGTGAACACCGACGAGAACTGGATAGAGCAGATCGCCATAAACGAGGCCATATCGAAGCTCTCACCCAGAGAAAAACATATATTAAACCTGCGCTTTTACGACGGCAAAACTCAGATGCAGGTTGCCGCCGAAGTTGGCATAAGCCAGGCCCAGGTCTCACGCCTTGAAAAAAACGCAATTGATAAAATTAAAAAAAGCATATAAAACGAAAAACCGGCAGAGAGTGATATGCCCCTCTCTGCCGGTTTTAGTTTTACCCTCTGCCACGTACGGCGTTTTTGATAAAAGATATCATGTCGTCCATATAAAAATCCTTGCCGAAATATGAGCAGTGTGTCTCGTTTTCGTACATCTTCAAAAGGATCTTCTCTTTGGGGAAATTAAACTCTATCATGGTGTTTCTCAGCATTTTAAGCTGCTCTTCCCTGTTTATCATGTCCCCGTCGGCGTATGACAGGAAAATATCAGGCTGGGGGCCTTCAAAATCTTCCCTCAGGTAGTAAAACGGGGCCGTCTCATCGATAACTATGCTCCTTTTGTCTATGCCCTTGTCGTATGCCATAACGTTAAAGTGGGCGGTAGGCTGGCCCGCGTCCAAGAAAAATCCGTCAATCATGTTTTTTGGCACACCAGCGTTTTTAAGATAGCTTCCTGCAAAAAACAGCATCATGGCGATGTACGCCCCGGCGGATGTGCCGCCCACTACAATGCCGCCTTTACATGGGGCAATAGGGCTGTCATTTAATATATAGGCTACCGCCTTTGCCCCATCCTCAATAAAGTCCGGGAAATGGGCGTTGGGATAGAGCCTGTAATCTACCGAGACGAAACCGACTCCCCTGGATGTCAAATACCTGGCTGTGTCAACTATCTGCCGGCCGTTTCGCCTTCCCTTGAGAAGAAAGCCGCCGTGAAAATATACATACACCGGTGGATTTTCCACATCCTCCGGCAGATATATGTCAAGCATACATATATCCGGGTTGTTTTTGTCGTAAATTATATCTTTAATCTCACGCATACCCCAGAGCCTCCTGTTTTGGCTTATTTATTCCTGTATTTCGTCCCGCCGGACAATCACAAATAGCAGTTCTATGCTCCAGGGAAATTACTTCTTTATCTGGATATCCAGAACCTTTGACGGCACCTTTATGCCGCCGATCTGGAAGGCCTTTTTGACCTTCTCCAGCGTGTCGTAATAGATATCCCAGTAGTCATCGCTCCTGCACCACATTTTTACGGAGAATTCAAGGGAATTTTCCAGCTGGCCTGTCAGGTTCACAGTTGGAGCCGGGTCCTTAAGGACTCTCTCATCAGATTCCACGCAGGACCATAAAAGGGCCTTTACTTTATCCACGTCAGAGTCGTAGACAACATTGAATACCATATCCACCCTTCTTGTGTTCTTGGTAGAGTAGTTTATTATGTCCTTATTTGAAAGGTTCCCGTTGGGGCATGTTATAACTTTGTTGTCATTTGTATGGAGCACCGTGTAAAAGAGGTTAATATCCTCAACTGTGCCCTTTACAGTACCGAACTCTATAAGGTCCCCTATTTTAAAGGGCTTGAACACAAGTATCATAAGGCTGCCAGCAAGATTTGAAAGGGAGCCCTGCATAGCAAGGCCGATAGCAAGACCGGCAGAGCCTAAAACCGTAATAAATGATGTTGCCGGTATGCCTAAAATTATGGCCGCTGTTACGAAGATCAAAGTGTACAGCAAGATTTTTATGGCGCTGGACATAAAATGGGAGACGCTTGGATCCACATTGCTCAAAGCTCTCAGCTTCAAAAATTTTTTTGACAGCCACTTGGCAAGCTTCATTCCAACCACTATAACCGCCAAAGCGAATAAAAGCCGCAGTGCCACGTCGATTATCGTATCGGTCAAATTAGCTAAAATATCTTCCATACCGTCCTCCCGAATATTATGATGGAAGAATTATAGCTTAAATTTGTGAACAATACTTAAAATTCCCTGTTTTTTTACATATGTTTTGTAATTTCCCGCTTCAGCCGGACAATTATCCTCTTTTCAAGCCTGCTTATGTAAGATTGGGATATACCCATTATCTCCGCTACCTCTTTCTGGGTCAGCTCTTTGTCTGTCCCCAGGCCAAAGCGCATATTTATTATCTTCCGCTCCCGCTCCGGCAACATGCCCAGGGCGTTTTGCAGAAGCTTTTTGTCTACATCGTCCTCAATAACCCGCATTACCATATCGTTGTCCGTGCCCAGAATATCAGACAGCAGCAGCTCGTTTCCGTCCCAGTCGGTGTTTAATGGCTCGTCGAAGGACACTTCCGCCTTCTGGCTGCCTATCTTTCTCAGATACATGAGTATCTCGTTTTCAATACACCTTGAGGCGTAAGTTGCAAGCTTTATATTCTTATCCGGGTTATATGTGTTTACCGCCTTTATAAGGCCGATTGTGCCGATTGAGATAAGGTCCTCAATGTTTATGTTTGTGTTTTCAAACTTTTTGGATATGTACACAACAAGGCGCAGATTGTGCTCAATAAGGCTCTTTCTTGCCTCCTCGCTGCCCTCTTTCAGCATGGCTATGCATTTTTGTTCCTCATCTTTGTCAAGGGGCGGAGGCAAAGTGTCGCTGCCTCCTATGTAAAACATCTCCCTGCGTCTTTTGAACAGCGCCAGTATTTTCAATATAAGCCTTTTCAATTTACATCACTCCTATTATGCCGGAGCAGCCAAAGCGGGAACATATCTCACCCGGCGCTACCGCCACCGTTATATCTTTTTCCGCCACGCCGCCTATAACTACGGCCTCCGGCCTGAACGATGCCATCTGTCCAGTCCCGTCGATGGTTTTGTAAAAGACAGGCCGGAACTTAATATCCTCTGCCTCCGGCGATAAAATGCCGGAAAATTCATGCTTCTTCCAGCTATGGGCAAAACCTTCGCTGCTTTTTTTATCATCTTCCAAAGTGCCATATGAAGCCGCCTCTACCCCGACGGATACCGCCGCTGCCGGTTCTGCCTCAGAAAATAAATCCTCAAGCAGCTTCTCAATTGATGCCGCCTCCGGTATTTTCGTCTCAGCGGCCAAATCCTCAAATAAATCGGCCTCAAATGCCGCGGCATCCTCTGACTCTACTTCAAATGCCATGGCCTTCTCAGGCGCTGTCTCAACGGCCGGGGCCCTAGTCTCCGCTTCAAATGACAAGTCTTCATAAGATGCCGCCTTAACTGGAGCCGTCTCGACGGGAGCTGCACCGGTAGATACTGCCTCAAATGCCGCCCTCTCCCGTATATTCAGATGTGGCAGTATAATTTTTCTGTCCACCACCAATACTCTGCCGCCGGTTATGGGGTCTTTTAGCATATTGCCGGTGTCCACAAGTACCCGCAGGCCAATTTTTTCCCCGCTTTTTAGAACTATCTCGCACTCTTTTTCCACACCGTCCGATATATCCGGGCTTTTGAGCATGTTCCCGAAAAGATAGGAGATGAGAAAATAAAAGATTGCGAAAAATAGTATAAATACGGCCACGCCTGACTGCATATTCTCATATATGGCAGAGATGGCCCCGGCGAAAAATGAGGATATTATGAAAAACACCGTTATATCCTTCACTTTCACCTGATATGATCCCTTGGCAAGGGCATAAAATATGTAACCTGAGATTATTTTCACCGCAAGGGCGCTTAAGATGGGATAAAACACCGAGCCGATACCGTATATAAGGCCGAATATCAGGGCTGCGGCAGTATTTTTCCTTTTAAAGCTGCCGCCGCAGATCTTCTCCGTCAGCTTCAGCACGAAAAAATCAGATATGAGGTTCAGTGCCGCCAGCTGGTCAAGGTAGAGAACATACATATCATCACCTCCACTGGATAATAACAGACAGCCCGTGAAAAATACGTCATATTAAAGGACAGTCCCCAAAATAAAAGGCCCGGTTATCCCCGGACTTAAATTGCCTTCCTTTTTCCCCGGGCTTCCGCCCCGGGCTGACACGGGAGCCCCCCTGCAGGCTCTGGACAAACAAAAAAAGCTCCGGGGTTCTCTCCCCGGAGCCTTTTATCATATCCAGTCGAAATACTTCAGTTCATAGCCGAAAGTGCGCTGGGTTATATTTATTATTCCATAAGTTTTCTTTCCGTATGTTATACTTCCCGGATTTATCATATACATATTATCGAGTACATCGTACATAGGTATATGTGTATGGCCGCATATTACAACGTCGGCCCCTACCTCCTTGCCTTTAAGGGCAAGGTTCATGTATCCCCTTTTTACGTTCTGTATATGGCCGTGGGTGATGTAAAACACCTTTCCCATAACTTCAAAGAGTTTTTCCTCCTCACCTTTCCGGCCCCAGTCGCAGTTGCCTGCCACGCTGTAAACAGGTATGTTTGGAAACTGCCTTTCAATAGCCTGGGCATCCTTCTGATGGTCTCCGCAGTGGATGATCATGTCCGGCTTCTCATCTCTTATTATTTCGGCCATATTATAGCAAATACCGTGGGAATCGGAAAAAACAGCGATCTTCATTTAGTAACCTCCAGACCCGAATATGAATATACTGAAAATAAAAAGGTGATTGCCATGAACAATAATTTTGACAATATCGCCGGCGAATTTCTCTCCGGCAAAAACGGCGCCAAGATAAGCGCCAAGAAAAATCAGATTGAAAACCTCGCCGCCTCCGCCGATGGCCAGAAGGTAAAGGCAATGCTGGAGCAAAACGGCTCCATTGAGGAGGCCCTATCCCGTGGCGATATGGCCGCTGTCAAATCGGCTATCGCCGGCATTATGAAAACGGAATCCGGAGCGAGGCTTATTAAAAATTTAGGCGACATTATGAAATAGGAGCGTTAAAATGGGCGAGTTTGAAGAAAAACTAAACAGTATTTTGTCCTCACCTGAGGATATGGAAAAAATAATGAATCTCGCCCGATCCCTCTCCTCCTCCGCCGGCAATCAGGACGGGCGGAAAGACCAGGACCGTGAAGAAAAGGAAAAAGCGGCGGAAAATGTTCCTGCCGCTTTAAAGGCTGGTGAAATAGATCCCAAAATGTTAAAGCTCATCAGCAGGATCACGAGAGAATACTCCTCAGCCGGTGATGACAGCAAAGCTGCTCTTCTGGGCAGCATAAAGCCGTATCTGAAAGAAGGCCGCCAGGACACCATCGACAGAGCCCTCAAGGTCCTGAAGATATCAAAGCTGGCAAAGATCGCAATGGACGAATTCGGGGGTGATTTCCATCTATAACAAATATATTGGAAATGACAGGGCCGCGAGAAGCCCTGTACCCGTAAGGCGCGGCCAGTCCCCCGGTATTTTGGAAAACTCCCTTTTCAAGATCCCTGACCTTGGCAGGACTCTTTCCGGAATACTGCCGGACTGGCTGGACAGCAGCGACCTGCTGCTGCTTCTGATGCTGCTTTTTCTCTACCTGGAAAGCGAAGACAGCGACTTCCTAATAATCTTGGCCGTCGTCGCTTATTCTATCTATAAAGAAGAAAAAGAGGGCTATAATACATAGTTTCGGGGTTTTATGTCATCAATACGTACATAATGGGTAAATGCCCGCACCGCCAAAAAATACATAAATACTAAAAAACAGCTATCATGCATTTCAAAAAAGTAGGGGGAAAATAACGGTCTTTTGGACTTGTTATTTCTCCCTGTCTTTATTTTACGGCATCATGCTCTCGTCGGAGCCATCGCCGTTTTTCTGGGATGGGTCCCCAGCGCCGCAATCATTACCCTTAGCCTCATCTTCAGCGCCGGCATCATTTATAGCTTCGGCAGTATCGCCGGTCTCTTCCTTGCCTATATCGCTTATGGCGCCGACGTTTTCATCCTTTGCGGCAGAAGCACTTTCCGTACCGCTTTTGCCGGTAGAGCCTTCGTCATTTTTACCGCTCTTTGCCTCAGGGCACTGGCCATGCTTATGGCCTCTGCACTTTTTAAGAATACGCCTGTCCACCACTATGGCGCAGATCGCCGCAACAATAAGCAGCACGAATCTGTACTTACCGCTTGTGGTGATAACAACCGCTACAACGCCCAAAAGGGCGCTTATGGTATAAAGTACCGCAACAGCCTGCTTCTGGCTCAGGCCGCTGTTTATAAGCTTGTGATGGATATGACCCTTGTCAGGCTTAAACGGGCTCTGGCCGTGGATAAGGCGCCTTATTATAGCGGCCGTGGTGTCAAATATCGGCAGGCCAAGGGCGAGAAACGGCACAACAAAGGATATTACAGCGTAGAACTTGAAAAAGCCCAGAATTGATACAGTGGACAGAACATAGCCCAAAAGCAGGGCGCCTGTGTCCCCCATGAATATCTTCGCCGGGTTGAAATTGTATGGCAAAAAGCCCAGGCAGGCGCCGATAAGGGCAGCCAGTACCAGAGGTATGTCAAAATCCTCACCTACAACGTTCATGGCCACAACAAGCATCGTGGCCGACGCTATTGTGGACACGCCGCAGGCAAGTCCGTCAAGTCCGTCTATAAGATTTACAGCGTTTGTTACTCCAACTATCCAGATAATGGTGATAGGTATGGACAGGGCGCCTAAAAACACAAATCCAGCGTCCCCGAAAAACAGAGACATGATCTCTATCCTAAGGCCGTAAACAACCGCAACAACCGCAGCGGCGATCTGTCCGGCAAGCTTTACAAGGGCAGGAAGAGACACGATATCGTCAATTACGCCCTCTATTACGATTATAACAGCGCCGATAAGTATGCCCTGAAGTTTATAATCTATATCCACAAAAACCAGTACGCCAACCAGAAACGCGATAAATATGGCAAAGCCGCCAAGACGTGGTATTGGGTGGTCATGGACCCTTCTGGAATCCTTAGGGATATCCATAGCGCCAATCTTCGGCGCCAGTGAAATCACCAGCGGAGTTACAAGAAAACTGATAACCGCCGTTGTGGCTATAACCAGCAGCAGCGCCAGTATATTATCTAATGTTATCATTCCTTTTTCCTCTACTTATCTCTGAATAAAACCAACTTTTTTATACACTTTTCTAAGGGTCTTATTGGCAACATAGGCGGCCTTTTCAGCGCCGTCTTTATATATTTTTTCAAGGTACGCCTTGTCCTTGAGTATCCGCTCAGCCTCTTCTCTTATAGGACGGAGCATTTCAACAGTGGCTTCACCGGCGGCTGTTTTGAAGTCCCCGTAGCCACGGCCGTCAAACTCTCTTTCGATCTCCTCAAAGCTCTTGCCTGTGGCGACAGAATATATCTGCATAAGGTTTGATATTCCCGGCTTTTCCTTAACATCGTAGCGGACACATGTCTCGCTGTCTGTTACAGCCCTCTTAAATGAGCGCATTATATCCTCCGGCTTTTCCATGATGTATATGGTGCCGCCAGTGTCCTTGTCGGACTTGGACATCTTGTTCTCAGGTGCAGACAGGCTCATTATTCTGGCCCCAACCTTTGGTATGAAAGGCTCAGGCATTTTGAAAACGTCTCCGTAGACGCCGTTGAAGCGGGTTGCGATGTCCCTTGTCAGCTCAACATGCTGCTTCTGGTCCCCGCCTACCGGCACAAGATCTGACTGGTAAAGAAGTATATCCGCCGCCATAAGGGTTGGATACACGAAAAGGCCGGCGTTAATATTGTCGGCGTGTTTTTGGGACTTGTCCTTGAACTGGGTCATTCTGGACAATTCTCCGAACATTGTATAGCAGTTTAAGACCCATGCAAGCTCAGCGTGGGCCGGAACGTGGCTCTGGATAAAAATCGTGTTTTTCTCCGGGTCGAGACCGCAGGCGATATACTGCGCAAGCTGCTCCAGGGTCCTGCGCCGCAGATCCGCCGGGTTCTGCCGCACAGTTATGGCGTGCATGTCCACAATGCAGTA
>CALXGH010000067.1 GCA_944387845.1 uncultured Oscillospiraceae bacterium | reverse complement strand
TTATCTGCACAAGCTGCCCTAACGGCTGCCATCTTAAAGTTGACGATGAAAACGGTTACACTGTAACTGGAAATAAGTGTGAAAGAGGTATAGAATACGGAAAAGCAGAGCTTTTAAATCCTGTCCGTGTCGTTACATCAACTGTAAAAATAGACGGGGCAAGATATCCTCGCCTTCCTGTAAAAACAAATCACCCCATCTCAAAAAGTCTTATTTTCGATGTAATGAGACTGCTTGACGATATAACCGTTAAATCACCTGTAAAAATTGGCGATGTCATCGCCGAAAATATCCTGGGTACAGATATTTCTGTTGTTGCCTGCAAGAACATGTGATATTCTTATTATATAGTTATATAGAATATTTCATGTAGGAGGCTAAGGTTATGAGTCGATATATACTTTCCCTGGATCAGGGTACCACAAGCAGCCGAGCCATTCTGTTCGACGATCAGCAAAACATAATGGGTATCGCACAAAAAGAATTTACCCAGTATTATCCAAAATCCGGCTGGGTCGAACATAACCCAATGGAAATCTATTCAAGCATATACGGCGTCATGGTGGAGGTCATTGCCCAGACCGGCGTAGACATAAAAGACATCGCCTGCATAGGCATCACAAATCAGCGTGAGACAACAATTGTGTGGGAGAAATCCACCGGTCGCCCCATACACAACGCTATTGTATGGCAATGTCGCAGAACAGCCGAGTACTGCGACCAGCTGGAATCTCAGGGTCTTGGCAAATATATAAAGGACACCACCGGCCTTGTGCTGGACGCCTATTTTTCCGGCACAAAGATAAAGTGGCTTCTGGACAATGTTGAAGGCGCCAGAGAAAAAGCCGAAAAAGGTGAGCTTCTCTTCGGTACTGTAGACACATGGCTTGTCTGGAAACTCACAAACGGGAAAGCCCACATAACAGACTATACAAATGCTTCTAGAACCATGCTCTACGATATCCACAATCTGTGCTGGGACAAAAAACTTCTCGAGATTCTGGATATCCCTGAGAATATGCTGCCAAAGGTTTGCAGCAGTTCTGAGATTTACGGCACCTGCAATATACAGGGTCATGAAATTCCAATTGCGGGCATAGCCGGCGACCAGCAGGCGGCTCTCTTTGGTCAGTGCTGTTTTGAGCCGGGCGACGCTAAAAACACCTATGGTACCGGTTGCTTCCTGCTGATGAATACAGGTGAAGAGGCTATTGAAAGCAAGCATGGCCTTATTACGACCATCGCTATCGGTATCGATGGTAAAGTCCAGTATGCCCTTGAAGGTTCTATTTTTGTAGGTGGCGCTGTTATCCAGTGGCTTAGAGATCAAATGCACTTCCTTCTTGAGTCCAGAGATGCGGAATACTACGCATCAAAAGTTCCAGACACAGGCGGTGTATATCTTGTCCCTGCCTTTACTGGTCTCGGTGCTCCTCACTGGGATATGTACGCACGAGGTGCAATTTTGGGCATTACACGAGGTACCAGTATTGAGCATATTGTAAGAGCCGCTCAGGAATCCATAGCATACCAGTCATATGATCTTGTTGACGCCATGGAAAAAGACTCGGGAAGATCTCTTTCGGAACTTAAAGTTGACGGTGGAGCCAGCAGGGATATGTTCCTTATGCAGTTCCAGGCGGATATTCTGGGTAAGAGCGTACGTCGTCCTATGATAAGAGAAACAACAGCTCTCGGTGCTGCATATCTTGCGGGTCTTGCAACTGGCGTCTGGAAAGACAAGGATGAGATACGTAATTTATGGCACTGCGACACTACTTTTGAAAACAAGATGGATGAGGCCCGCCGCAGTGAGCTTCTTAAAGGCTGGCACAAAGCGGTAGCCCGCAGCCTTGACTGGGAGGAGCATGAATGATATCTAAACCCGACCTTTCAAACAGTCCAATAATAGCCGCCGTTAAAAACGATGAGCAGTTGGAAAGCGCTCTTACTTCAGAGAGTGAGATTGTGTTTATTCTCTATGGCGACATACTCACAATTCCCGAAATAACTGGTAAAGTCAAAGCCGCAGGCAAAAGCGCCATTGTACATGTGGATCTTGTCAGCGGGCTCAGCTCTCGAGAGGTAGCTGTAGATTACATAGCGAAAGTCGCTAAGGCAGACGGTATAATTTCCACAAAGCCTGTACTAATTCGCAGGGGAAAAGAGTTGGGACTTTTCACAGTTCTCAGAGTTTTTATAATAGACTCCATGGCTCTATCAAACATCAGCCGGGATCTCAAAATCGTAGAACCTGACGTTCTGGAGGTTCTACCAGGCGTTGTACCGGAGATGATCGCAAAAATCTGCGAAACTGTGTCTATTCCTGTAATTGCGGGAGGTCTGGTTTCAACCAAAAAGGATATACTTGCTGCTCTTAATGCCGGTGCAGTCTCTATATCGACTTCCTCGCAAAATATTTGGCATGTATAAAAATCAAAAAGCTTCCGTTAACATGGAAGCTTTTTGTTGTGTATTTTTAAAACTTGTGCTATTATGCTTTTGCTGTGCCGGAACCTATCCGGTTTAGCCATAAATTTTAGCTTTATCTGGTGGTGTATTCATGATCAAGATACTTTTCGTATGTATGGGAAATATATGCCGTAGCCCCATGGCTGAGTTCGTTATGAAGGAAAAAGTCAAAAAAGCCGGTCTGGCGGATGAGTTTGAGATAGCATCGGCTGCCATTGAGGACTATAACATAGGAGATCCTGTCTATCCTCCTGCAAAGGCCAAGCTGGCAGAGCACGGTATAAGCTGTAGTGGTAAAAAATCCCAGCTGCTGGTTAAAGAGGACTACGCAAAGTATGATTATATAATTACTATGGAAAACTGGCATATAGACGGGATACAGAAAATATGCGGAAATGATGATGAAAATAAAATCTCTCTTATGCTCGATTATACTGATGAACCCGGAAACGTAGCTGATCCCTGGTATACACGAGATTTTGAGACTACATGGAATCAGGTAAACGCGGGATGCGATGGACTGCTTAAAGCTATAATGAGCCACGTGTCTTCACATCGCTGATGCTTTTGTCAATTATTATTTTTAATTACAAATAAGAAACCGGAAGGATATCCTTCCGGTTTCTTATTTGTATCTTTTATCCTAAAGCCACATCAAGAGTCATCATAAGAGCAAATCCCAACGCAAATGTAACGGTGCCTATATGAGAATGCTCCCCTTCAGACATTTCAGGTATAAGCTCTTCTATTACAACATAGAGCATAGCTCCAGCGGCAAAGCTCAAAAGATAAGGTAGTGCCGGTATTACGAGGTTCGCCATTAAAATCGTAAGCGCAGCGCCGATTGGTTCAACAATACCCGACAGTGTCCCGTATAAGAACGCCTTTCCTTTCCCAACGCCCTCTGCTTTAAGAGGCATTGAAATTATAGCTCCCTCAGGGAAGTTTTGTATAGCAATACCTACAGTAAGCGCAAGGACAGAGGCGGTTGTTATACCTTCTCCTCCAGCTACCCAGCTTGCCAGCAGCACGCCGGCGGTCATCCCCTCTGGAAGATTATGTAAAGTTACTGCTAGCACCAACATAGATGACTTCTTGAGATTACTTTTCATGCCTTCGGCTTCATCACTGTTCATATGAAGATGAGGTATGATTTCATCAAGGATCATCAAAAAGAGGAAACCTGCCAATATGCCCACCACAGCGGGAATAAAGGCTAGTTTTCCCATTCCTGATGCTTGCTGCATAGCAGGGATAAGAAGGCTCCAGATAGAAGCTGCAACCATTACTCCAGCCGCAAATCCCGTAAGACCTCGCTGTATTCCCCTGCTCATATTTTTTCTCATGAAAAAGACGCTGCTCGCACCAAGGGCTGTCCCCATAAACGGTATAAGCAGGCCGTAGAAAACATTAAAAGTCATTGTCCTACCTCCGTTATATATCCACCCAATAATATATAACTACAAAGGTAAAAAAACAACTGTTTTTAAAAGCGGCCTTTCGGCCGCTTTTAAAACTATTCATTTATCATCTCTTCAAAGTCTTCTTTCATGGAAAATCCAACCAATCTGTTGACTTCTTTCCCCTCTTTGAAAAGAATTACAGTAGGAATGCTTAAAATGTTAAACCTCAGAGACAACTCAGCCTCGTCATCCACATTTACTTTGCCTACTTTTACCTTGCCCTCATATTCTTTCGCCAGCTCCTCGATAATTGGAGCGAGCATTTTGCAGGGGCCACACCATGAAGCCCAGAAATCCACTAGTACCGGAATATCTGATTTTACAACTTCATCTTCGAAATTTTCATTTGTAATTACAACTTCTGCCATTTTATCTCCTTACTTAGACTTGTAATATAACATGCAGTGGCAATAACCTTCAAAATCCGGATCATTTATCTGGTCCCGGAATTCCTGGCACATACATTTGTACTCCTCAGTTCTTGCTGTTCTGCACGGACAGTAACCACCTGTTCTTTTAAGTCCTTCTTTAACTGTTTTAACAACATCCTGATTTTCATTAAGTGATATCTTCAAATATTATTGCCCCCTTTTCATGGAAAATTATAAATATATCTAAATTAAAGGCTTTGTAGACATCTAAAATGCCTGGGACGACCAGTACGACATATAATATATGCTGAGATCTGTCCTACCATTTAATTTACTTTTATTATACTTCCAAAATATTAAGTTTTCTATAACTTATTCACAAAACTCATAAATAAAATTTTATTGAATTACATCTCTTAATATTATAAAATTTTAATAGACAAAACATACAAGAAGGTGTTTTTTTGCGCTATACCGGAAGAATCGTCGCCTTCGACGTGGAAACTCCAAATTCTCATAACGACCGTATCAGTTCCATTGGAATAACGGTAGTGGAAAATGGTATAATAGCCGATAACCTGTATTATTTAGTAAATCCGGAAACATATTTTGATATGTTTAATGTTCAACTTACGGGCATCACCCCAGAGATGGCGAAAAACTCTCCTAATTTTTATGAGTTGTGGAAGACCATCGGTCCAATAATGGGTAGTGGACTTTTAATCGCCCATAATGCTCCCTTTGACATGAGCGTTCTGGCAAAATGTCTGCGTGATTACAGAATAAGTAGGCCACTTTATGTAAATTACGCCTGCACCTGTCAGATCGGTCGCCGAGTCCTGCCACACTGTCGTAACCACAGGCTCAATACCCTTTGCTCATACCTGGATATATGTCTTGACCATCATAATGCCGGCAGTGATAGTCTTGCCTGTGCTAAACTTATGCAGTATTATATGACTTCTGGAGTGAATTTACGCCATTTTATCCGTACATATGATATGATCAATATAAAAACTTTGACAAAAAGGTAATTCCTGATTTCTTACGTAATTTTCCATATTGCTCTTAACAAAAAAGCTATTTTATGGTAATCTTAAGGTACAAGCCATCATAGTATTAAACAGGCCTAAAAACTCTGTCTGTTTAAAATAAATAGTGAGGTAGAATAATATGAAAAAACTTTTTGCAGTATTAATTTCTCTCATTATCGTTTTGGGGCTGTGCGCCTGTGGCGATAAGCAAGAGAAAGAAAAAGAGGAAGTGGAATTTTCCCGCGGTACTGTCGTTGACAATGTTTATACAAGCGAATACGCAAACCTGAAATTCGCTCCTAGTGAAGATTGGGTATTTGCCAGCGACGAAGAAATTGCTGAAATTATGGGCTACACTTCCGACGAATTCATCCTTGAAGATTTCCAGGAATCCATAGCAAACAACGAGTACAAGTCAATTTATGATTTCATGGCTCAGGACAATGTAACTGGAGCAAATGTTATAGTATCTTACGAAAATCTTGCTCTCACAGTAGGTGGTACATCCTATGATGAAGAAGCCTATGCTGATGCAACAAGAGAACTTCTCTCTGACATGACAACTTCCAATATTGCCTACACTTTCACTGACAATGAGACAGTTGAGTTTGCAGGCGAGGAATATCTCACATTCTCCGCTGAGGCCGACTATGGCGGAGTACTTATTGATCAGATTTATTATCTCAGAAAGATAGATAAATACATGCTCGCAATTATAGTATCTGGTCAGAATGATTATATGGACACTATTCTCTCCTATTTCTCTGAGGCAGAATAAGTAATGTAAAATCAAAAAAACGCCCAAAAATTTGGGCGTTTTTTTATTATCTACCTCTCTCTTTTCCCCAGAAGAACAACGCTACCGTACCCGGTCCTGTATGGCTTCCTATTGTAGTACCAATATTATTTATAAGCACTTTACCATTAAGCTTCGGAAATTTCTCCTCCACAAGATTGGCAACTTCCCTTGCATCCTCATAGCATGCAGACTGTGATATATAACATTTTCCTGAATAATCAAGACCGTCCTCAGCGTTTTCAACCATTTTATCAACAATAGCCTGAATAACTTTTTTCTTCGAACGGATTTTGTGCCTTGGTATGAGCTTGCCCTCATCGTTTACGTTTAGAAGAGGACAGATATTAAGCAGCGTGCCTACAACACCTGCAGTTTTGGAGATCCTGCCACCTTTTATATAGAATGTAAGGTCGCTTGAGAAGAACCAGTGGTTAAGCTTCAGTTTATTTGATTCTGCCCACTGGGCAAGTTCATCAATAGACATGCCCTTATCCCTCAGGTCAGCAAGCTTATCCATAAGCAGTCCGTAACCTGACGATGCGGCAAGGGAGTCTAATACTATAAGTTTCCTGTCTGGATATTTCTCAGAAAGTATGCTCTGAGCAGCGCAAGCAGAATTATAGGAACCCGATATGCCACTAGACAGTGAAAGATGAAGAATATCTTTTCCCTCTTCAAGGATCGGCGTAAAATACTCAATATATTCCTCTACGTTTACCTGGCTGGTTTTGGTCTCAGCGCCATCCTGCATCGCTTTGTAAAATTTATCAAAAGGTATCGACTGGCCCAAATCATCCATATGCTGCTTTCCGTTTAAATAATAATGAAAGCAGATATATCTTATATCTCTTTCTTCAAAATGCTCTTTAGACAAATCTGCTGTTGAACAGCAACTTAAAACATAACTACTCATTTAAAACATCTCCGTTATTTCCTTAAATCAAGGTATAATTTACCATGAAATTTTCCAGTTTTCAACAGTAAAATGTAATTATATCCACATAAAATGCAAAAAACCTCAAATGATTTTATATAAAATATACTTTTTTTATATTAAGTGATTTTAAACTTCAAAATACGCCAAATTTCGACCCTTCCCTATCATCATGCATTTATAGCCTTGTTTATTATATATACATTATGCAAAAAAACGCTTATAAAAATATGCAAAATAACAATTGACAATCTTCAGTTTTCTGTTAAATTATGATTTATAGAATTTTTTTGAAAGGAAACAGGAAGATGACAAAGTATTTCTTTAATAATCCTAATACTTGTCCTACATCCGCTGCGTTTGCAGAGGACAATAATTCCTGCTTCTTTTTCAATATTGCTGTAATTATGGGCACTATTATAGTGTCCATTTTTTCTTTTGTTCTATCTGTCATTAACGTCATTAGCGTCGTCGTGGTAGATATTATTGACGTCATTATTGTCTTTTGCAGAAGAAAATACAGCAGGTTAAAGTATAGTTTATTTTTTGGGAACTAAAAAGGTATACTCAAGGAACAGGCTTCGCTTAACTTGCGAGGCCTGTTTTTTTGTATAAAAAATTAATTTAAAAAAACTAAAATAAAAAAGGAGAAAAGATCATGAAAAAATTTTTAGCTCTTGCACTGGCATTGGTCATGATGCTGGCTGTGTTCGCTGGATGCAGCAACAAGGACGACAAAGAAGAGACCGGCGGTAACGACACCGCAACATTTAAGATTGGCTGCACAGGCCCGCTCACAGGCGAAGCCGCTATATATGGTACAGCTGTTAAGGCTGGTGCAGAAATCGCTGTTGAAGAGATCAACGAAAACGGTGGCATCAACGGCATGCAGATAGAGTTCTCCTGCATGGACGATGTTAGCGATGGTGAAACAGCTGTAAACGCTTACAACAATCTTATGGACTGGGGCATGCAGGTTCTCGTAGGTCCTGTAACAACAGGCCCGGCTCTCTCTGTTTCAGAGAATGCTTATACCGACCGTGTATTCACACTCACTCCTTCCGCTTCCTCTACTGACGTTACAAACGGCAAGGATAACGTATTCCAGGTTTGCTTCACAGATCCTGCTCAGGGTACAGAAGCTGCAGAATACATGCTGGAAAACCACGCTGACTCCAAAATCGCAGCTATCTACAAAAACGATGATGCATATTCCCAGGGTATCTTCGACGCATTTAAGAGTGTTCTCGCTGACGGCGGCGTAGAGCTTGTTTATGAAGGTACATTCACAACAGACACATCCACAGACTTCTCTGTACAGTTGGCCGCTGCTCAGGCTGCAGGCGCTGACGTTCTGTTCCTGCCTATGTATTATCAGCCGGCTTCCGTAATCCTCGCTCAGGCTAAGGCAGCAAACTACTCTCCTCTGTTCTTCGGTGTTGACGGTATGGACGGTATCCTTACACTTGATGGTTTCGACACAACTCTTGCTGAAGGCGTAAAGGTTCTCAGCCCATTCTCCGCTGACGAGACTGACGATGCAACTGTATCCTTCGTAGAAAAGTACAAAGAAAAGACAGGCGAGACTCCTAACCAGTTCGCAGCTGACGCTTATGACTGCATCTACGCTATCAAAGCCGCTTACGAGGCTGCCGCTGAAGCAGGTCTCTCCATGGATACAACCGAAGAACTCTGCGACGCTCTTGTAGAAACATTTACTGATCCTGATTTCGCTGTTGACGGTCTTACCGGCGCTGGCATGACATGGAGCGAGAATGGTCAGGTTACTAAGTCTCCTAAAGTTTACACAATCACAGACGGCAAATATGTTCTTGACTAAATAAAGAAAACACTGATTGTAATTAAAGTGCAGGCTGCCGGATAAAATCCGGCAGCCCCACACGCTGTTTATAGCAGAAGCAGAGGCGGCGGAAATTCTGCCGTTTGTGCCTCTGATATAAAAAATTTTTTAAACGGAAGGTGAAAAAATGGTATTTTTATCGTACTTGATAAGCGGTATAAGCCTTGGTAGCGTATATGCAATGATAGCTCTGGGCTATACCATGGTATACGGCATCGCTAAAATGCTTAACTTCGCCCACGGTGATGTTATCATGGTCGGTGGTTACGTGTCTCTTATAGCCATGACCTCATGGGGACTGCCGGTGTGGGCAGCTGTCGTGGTCGCAATGGTGGCATGTACGGTATTGGGCGTCGTCATAGAGGGCCTTGCTTACAGGCCGCTCCGCTCTGCACCTTCTCTGGCGGTCCTTATAACCGCTATCGGCGTCAGCTATTTCCTTCAGAATTCGGCCCAGCTGATATTCAGCCCAAATCCAAAATCTTATCCCGTAATAATAAACGGTTCTCTCTCTCTTTTTGGTGGCAAGCTGACTATATCATACATATCTCTTGTTACGTTTTTGGTTTGCGTTATCATAATGATCGCTCTTACACTTTTTACCAGCAGGAGCAAAATGGGTAAGGCTATGCGCGCCGTATCCGAGGATAAGGGCGCAGCTCAGCTTATGGGAATCAACGTTAACAGAACAATATCCATGACATTTGCAATTGGCTCCGCACTTGCCGCTGTCGCTGGTGTTTTCCTTTGTTCATCTTACACAACTCTTATGCCTACAACAGGCTCCATGCCTGGTATAAAGGCATTTACCGCCGCAGTTTTCGGTGGTATTGGCTCCATACCGGGCGCTTTCCTCGGCGGCCTTCTCCTTGGCATAATCGAGGCAATGGCAAAAGCATATATATCCACAAACATTTCAAACGCCATCGTGTTTGCAGTTCTGATCGTGGTGCTCCTTGTCCGCCCCGCAGGTCTTTTAGGCAAATACGTTCCAGAGAAAGTTTGAGGCTGAAGATATGAGTAAATTAAAAAGCATTAAAAAAACCACTCTTGTAGACTTTGCTACATATATCGGCGTAATTATCGCCTTTATAATCGTAAATACCCTTAAAAACGATGGGGCTCTTACCCGCTCCTTTACAGGTCAGCTCATACCAATATGCTGCTATGTAGTAATGGCCATTTCCCTGAACCTTACAGTAGGAGTTCTCGGTGAGCTGAGCCTTGGCCACGCAGGCTTTATGAGTGTCGGTGCATTTTCCGGCATTATTGCCGCCATGAGCCTTCAAACTGTTATTCCCTCCCCTGTTCTTAGGCTTATAATCGCCATAATTGTAGGTGCGTTCTTCGCAGCCATAGCCGGAGTGATAATAGGTATACCTGTTTTGAGGCTCCGGGGCGACTATCTTGCAATAGTAACCCTGGCTTTTGGTGAGATAATAAAAGAGGTCATCAACTGCCTCATTGTAGGTGTTGATTCAAATGGCCTTCACGTTATCTTCAACGCTTTCGGTTCTAAGAGCGTTTCAGACCTCAACCTGCTGGAGGGTGGAGTTATGATAATCAAGGGGGCACAAGGTGCTACCGGCGTAAAGGCCATATCAACATTTACAGTTGGTTTTATCCTTATTATGATAACCCTTGTAATCGTACTGAATCTTATAAGAAGCCGCAGCGGCAGAGCCATCATGGCTTTAAGGGACAATAGAATAGCTGCTGAGTCCGTAGGCATAAATATCACTAAATATAAACTTATGGCTTTTGTAATTTCCTCCGCCCTTGCGGGAGCCGCTGGTGCGCTCTATGGTCTTAACTTCTCAAGCCTTATGTCATCAAAGTTTAATTTCAATACATCCATACTCATACTTGTTTATGTTGTACTTGGTGGCCTTGGAAATATATGGGGTTCCATAATCTCCGCTGTCATACTTACCATATTGCCTGAGGCTTTAAGAGGCTTCGAAGATTACCGTATGCTCATTTACGCAATAGTCCTTATTCTTGTTATGCTGGCCACAAATAGCCCACAGATCAAAAATCTTGTTGAAAAGATAATTCCACGCAGAAAGAAAGGAGAGGAAGCAGATGAAGAAGCCGCTTGATGCGAAATCCGTATGGGCGCCATCAAACGCCTTTATACCTGAACGGGACCTTGACAAAACGCCGATTCTTGAAGCACGGCATCTTGGAATTGATTTTGGTGGTCTTACCGCCGTTGACGATTTCAATCTCACAATAGGCAAAACCGAAATAGCCGGTCTTATCGGTCCTAACGGCGCAGGTAAAACCACTGTTTTCAACCTTTTGACTAAAGTTTATCAGCCTACCCGTGGTACTATCCTGCTGGACGGTGTGGACACGCACGGCATGTCCACCGTCCAAGTAAATAAACTGGGTATAGCAAGAACTTTCCAGAATATACGTCTTTTCAATTCCTTAACCGTTGAGGAAAACGTTAAAATAGGTATGCACAACTCCATAACTTACAGCTCTATTGAGGGCATCCTCCGTATGCCACGTTACTGGAAATATGAGAAGATTGCCCATGAGCGCGCTATGGAGCTCCTCTCCATATTCAATATGGAAGGCATGGCAAATGCCCAGGCCGGAAGTCTCCCCTACGGTGCCCAGCGTCGTCTGGAGATCGTAAGGGCACTTGCAAGCAACCCCTCTCTGCTTCTTCTTGATGAACCTGCCGCAGGTATGAACCCGTCCGAGACGGCAGAACTTATGGAGAACATACGCCACATAAGAGACCTGTTCCACATCGCGATCATACTTATCGAGCACGATATGAACCTCGTCATGGGCGTATGCGAGGGTATATGCGTTTTGAACTTTGGAAAAGTTATCGCTAAAGGAAATCCTGAACAGATACAGGCAAACCCTGCGGTAATTGAAGCATATCTTGGCAAGAAGAAGGAGGCGTAATATGTTAAAAGTAAATGATATTAACGTATATTACGGCAACATTCATGCTATAAAAGGTGTCTCCTTTGAAGTAAACGAGGGCGAAATAGTAACTCTCATCGGTGCTAACGGCGCAGGCAAAAGTACGATTTTAAAAACTATCTCCGGACTGCTCCGGTCTACAACCGGTTCCATTGAATTTTTGGGACACAATATATCAAATACACCTCCTCATAAAATCGTCTCTCAAAGCCTTGCTCATGTACCCGAAGGAAGGCGTATCTTCCTTCAGATGACTGTACAGGAAAATCTGGAAATGGGTGCTTTTACTCAGGATGGCAGTAAACTCCGCCAGGACCTTGACGATGTATACAAGCAGTTTCCAAGACTTAATGAAAGGCAGCGGCAGATCGCCGGCACTCTGTCAGGTGGTGAGCAGCAAATGCTTGCAATCGGAAGAGCGCTTATGAGCCATCCTAAGCTTCTTATGTTAGATGAGCCATCAATGGGTCTTGCCCCAATTCTCGTTGAGCAGATTTTCGATATTATAAAAGCACTCAGAGACAATGGCACAACAATCCTCCTTGTTGAGCAGAACGCTCAGATGGCCCTTTCCATCGCTGACAGAGCCTATGTTCTGGAGACAGGTAAAATCATACTGTCCGGCACTGGTCAGGATCTTATCCAAAGCGACGAGATCAGAAAAGCTTACTTGGGTGGATAACAAAACAGATTTCAGATACTTTACACATAATGAGGACAAAAAACTGCGGAACATTCTGTTCCGCAGTTTTTATGTTTAAATATCAGTTTCTACATCTTATCAAAATCTAACATTTAATCTAAAATAGTATTAAATAGCATCATACTGTCCAGCTTCATCTTTTCCGCTGAGTCTGTCCAAAACAGTTTTGTACCCACCGTTTCCATAGGTATAGCAGCGGTTTACCCTCGATATTGTAGTACTGCTGGCGCCTGAAACCTCCATAATCTTGCTGTAAACCAGGCCTTCGTCAAGGAGCTTTGCCACCAGCAGTCTCTGGGACATATCAAGAATCTCCTTGGTCGTCATTATATCTTCAATAAAATTTTTACATTCCTCTTCAGTTTTCAGCTCCATAATAGCACTGACAAGGAATTTAACATTATCTGTTTTAAAAAGGTCCATACAAACAATCCTTTCTGACTGTACTGGCACGGCACAAGGTCGTCTGTCTAATACGTTATCACTTCACTCTATTAAAGTCAACAGGTATTTGTATTTATGTCTTTTATATTTAGCCAATAGTACAAACGTTTGCATAAAATTTCCTTATCATTTATAATGAATGTAACACTATTATTAAAAGGAGCGGTTTTTATGATCTATCGTGAACTTGGCAAAACCGGCATCAGAGTCAGTGAAGTCGGCGCAGGATGCGAAGGCCTCATTGAAAAGGACGCGGAATTTATCAAAAGTTTCGTGGACGCCATGGAGAAATACGGCGTCAATTGTATCGACCTCTTTTCCCCTGAGCCAAAGCTGCGGTCAGGTTTGGGCCAGGCTCTTGTTGGAAGACGCGAAAAATTCGTTCTTCAGGCTCATCTTTGCACCATCTGGAAAGACGGTCAGTATAAGCGTACAAGAGACATCCAGGAGGTCAAAACCGGCTTCGAAGACCAGCTTAAGAGGCTTCAGACCGATTATATAGACATAGGCATGATCCACTATGTGGACTCCATTGCGGACTGGGACAAGGTTAAAAACGGCGATGTTATGAAATATGCCCTCGAACTTAAGGAAAAAGGTGTCATAAAACATATAGGCCTGTCAAGCCACGATCCCAAGACGGCCCTTGCGGCAGTAAACAGCGGCCTTATCGATGTTCTGCTGTTCAGCATAAATCCCTTCTTTGACCTTCAGCCAGCGGGTAAGGATATAGACTCACTGTTGGCGTTGGAGTCTTATGACAAGCATTTTTCAAATATGGACAAAGACAGGCAGGAGCTTTATGAAACATGCCAGAGGCTTGGTGTTGGTATTACAGTTATGAAAGCTTTCTCCGGCGGCGCTCTTTTAAGCGCTGAACGTTCACCTGCCCATGTGGCCCTTACTCCAGTCCAGTGCATCCATTATGCCTTGACAAGACCATCTGTCTCCTCCGTAATGTGCGGAGCCTTTTCTGTAAAAGAACTTGAAGAATGTGTTGCCTATGAGGACGCGTCAGACGTCGAAAAGGACTACGCTGAAGCATTTTCAAAAATGCCGAAAATCACATGGCAGGGCTCATGTATGTACTGTGGACACTGCGCACCATGCCCAGTAGGTATTGATGTGGCAAACGTAACGAAATTCCTAGATCTCTGCGTTCCAGGCAAAGATGTTCCGGAGACTGTAAGAGAACACTACATGGCTTTGCCGCACAGAGCAAGCGAATGTATCGCCTGTGGTGCCTGCGAAAGCAGATGTCCTTTCCAGGTGAAAATCAGAGAAAACATGAAAAAAGCCGCCGAGGTATTCGGCAGCTGATTCCTTTATCAGATATCAAAAAGCCTGTAAGGTTTTTCCTTACAGGCTTTTTATTTTTTTAGTAAACTACCACTGTCGTACCTGACGGGATATTGTTGTATAAGTATCTTATGTCCTCATCATACATTCTGATGCAGCCAAGGCTTACAGGATATCCAATGCTTGGATCCAGAAGCACTGTGGTTGAACCCGGTCTGTAAAGTCTTGAGTGGAAGGCATAGCCTGTTCCAGCATAGAACCTTACTACAGGATAACAGGTATAATCAGGTGTGTACCATCCAGACTGCTTATATGTGGTCTTGTATACGCCAACTGGTGTTGCTGTACTGGATTTACCGGTAGCAACTATACTGGATCTTACAAGTTCCCATGTACCGTTAACATTTTTGAAAACGTTACATCTCTGATAAGCGATGCTTACCCAGATGAGATATTCCGTATCGCTTGTATAGCCCTTGGTATTTACCCAAAGTACCTTTTCAAAGTCGGTATAGTCATGATCCTGAGCCCATTTGAGGGTGTAGTTTCCTTTGTATCCGGTGGTTACTACTTTCAGTATATCCCCGTCATAATAGTGATCCATAGGGTAGTTTTCAACGTCATAGGATACTGTTGCCGTTTTCTTTTCAACCTCTCCCCCATTATCAACTATTGCAAACTCGACCTTACCGGTCTTCTGCATATTATATGTATATGTATACTCATATTCAAATGTGAAAGTTGTCCCTGCAGAAAGATCAGCAATAAACTCAGGCTGCTTGACGCCATCAATAGTCCAATATGCTGTGTATGTTTTTGCTTCAGCATTGGATACGGAGGCTGTTACAACAAGTTTTTCACCGGCCGGAAGTGAAGACGGAGCGCTAAGCGCTACATCAGCACAGAGAAGACCATCATAAACTATGGAAGCATAGGGAGCACTGCATGTGTATTTGCTTGTGAAAACATACAGAGTGCCGATTTCACCCGTACCCTCAATAACGCTGTTCTGTCCCTTTACGCTTACTGACTTCACATCAGTACCAACAATAAGTTTGTTGTCTGTTCCATTTAAAACGACCTCGCCAACATCACCTTCGCTTATTCTGACAGTGTTGCCGCTGCCGCTTATGATGACCTTGTCCACATCTGCTCTGATCTCAATATCTCTTCCCGTTGATACTACCTCAACAGAATTTACATCCTGAGCAATGTTTACTTTGCCACCCTTGCCGTGTACAGACACATCACCTACATAGCTTATTCTTGAGAGAGTAAATTCATCAGGTGTGCCTATTGCAACCTTGCTAAAACGGGATGCCGCTGTATAGAAATTGCTTATCTCATCTGAACGTATTACTAAACGATCAGCTTTCACATTTACGAGATTCAGCCTGGAAGTGCTGCAGGCCATCCATATTCTCTCACCTGTAGCGTTTGCCATTGAGTCTTTCTCAGATACAAAGCTGCTCTCAGACCCGGTATATTTAACTCTGTCCACAAGTCTGTAAATGATAGTAACGAACTCAGCTCTTGTTATAGGAAGATTAGGTGTCAGTTCTCCTGCAAAGCCGATAATATATCCATCCTCAAGAAGGGATGCTACAGCAGCTCTGTTCTTGCTGCTGATCTGATCTCTGTCGGAATAAGCAGACAGCAGATCATAGTTCGGCTCAGCTTTTGTAAGGCAGAATGCCTCAGCTATGGCGTAAAATACGTCCTGTCTCTTCATACCGGACTCAAAAGCCTGTCCCTTTTCAAAAAGGCCCATCTCATAAGCTGCTGAAACCTCTTCCGCATACCATTCATCACCGGCAAGACCCAGCTCTGGAGAAACGCTGCTGACATCCATATCCAGCATCCTTGTGATGATGGTCATAACCTCACAGAGGTCTATATCCTTATCAGGCCTCATTGTGTTGTCTTCATATCCTATGAGAATTTCATCGTCATACGATTTTTTAAGATACTCCTCACCCCAGTGGCCCTCAACATCAGTCAGGTCCTCAAAAGCCGCATAGGCTGTAACTGACAGGAGCATAACTGAAGCGATAAGTAGACATAAAATCTTAGTCAAGGATTTTTTCATTGGCAGATCCTCCCCATAAAATCTTTCGATAGTTCAATAATAAAGAAATTTCTTCCTATCGTCAACCTTTTGAACATACCTTTTTTAATTGTAATAATTGTAGTCAGTTTGTAACTCTTATTTTAAACATTTTGAAAATATATCTGCGTTGTGATATACTCATTTTCAAATGCATACTGTAACAATATTTAACTGGCTTTAAGGAGAAACATATGAACAAAACTGCTGTAAAACTCCGTGTCGCCGATGTCTCCGACGCCCGGGCTATACTTGACATATATACACCATACATTGAAAAGACAGCCATAACATTTGAGTGCCATATCCCCTCCCTTGAGGAGTTTCAGGCCAGAATATCGAACACTTTACCGTTTTTCCCATATATTGTGGCAGTCAGCGAAGATAAGGTAGTCGGATACTGCTATGCTGTACCCTTCCATGTGCGGGATGCTTTCCGGTGGGAGGTGGAGATAAGCATATATCTGGACATGGAGCATCGTGGCGAAGGCACAGGCAGACTCCTTTATGATAAGATGGAGCAAATACTGAAGGCACAGCATTTTCTCAGTATATATGCCAGTATCGCCGGCGCCGAAAAATACGATGAATATCTCACCGATGGCAGTATAAAATTTCATGAGCACATGGGTTTTCACCATGTGGCCTCCTTCCCGAAATGCGGCTATAAGTTTGGCAGATGGTATGACCTTTACTGGTATGAAAAAGTTCTTGGAGAGCATGGAGAGGAAATTTCGGAACCTGTGTCATTTGGGGATATAAAAGATCAGTTTTTCCCAGAAGTGTAGTTTACATAACATGTTTTTCGACTACTTCCTTTTTTTCTTGACTAAAAAGTACATTTGTGCTATTCTTTTTTGGAAGTGAATAAGGGGGGCTGGTGCAAGCCGGCTGAGATTGAGCGTATTGCCGCTCTGACCCTTTGACCTGATCCGGATAATGCCGGCGGAGGGATTTGGCTGAAAGCTTTTGTTTTCGGTGCTCGATACCGTTTGTGCGTTCCGCATAAGCGGTGTTTTTTGCCTTCCGTACTTTCAATTCAAGTTTTTTTGGAGGTACAATCAATTATGGAAAATCAAAGTAAAATCAGGATCCTGTGTACTTGCGGCGTACTTATTGCTATAGCTCAGCTTCTGAGTTATATCGTACTATACGAGTTTCCAAACGGCGGCTCAATTGACATAGCCATGCTGCCAATAGTAATAATCGGCGCTGGATACGGTATGGGATGGGGTACCGTCTGCGGCTTCGTATATGGTATGCTCCAGTATTTCCTGGGTAAAGGTATTGCCATTGACTGGACAACTATGGTGGCCGACTACCTTATCGCCTACACAATGCTGGGCTTCGGCTCAGGCATCGCCCACACTCTGCCTAAAAACAGAATGTCATGGGGTATACTTATTGGCGGCGTTTTGAGATTTATGGCACATTTTATAGTTGGCGCCACAGTTTGGGGTCAGTATATGCCGGAGACGTTCCTCGGTCTCAAGATGGTGAACGAATGGTTTTATTCCGCAATTTACAATGGATCTTACATGCTGCCTGATATGATTCTTGTCTTTATTATAATAATTCTGATAAGAAAGCCGATGCGGCAGCTTTTGGGAGAAAAAATGTAAAAACGCAAAAACCCGCCTGCAGTGCAGGCGGGTTTTTTATCATTTTCCGTATTTACATGGCTCTTCAAAGAACTTGTCAAGGTCAATGAAATATTCTCCATGCTCATTTTTTCTAAACCCCATATCATACATGAGAGCGGCGCTGCAGACGTCCTCATCCATGTAAACCATTGGCATCTCGCCAGTATAGAGATAGTCCATAACAGCTCTGGTCATTATAAAAAGCGCTTCCTCATCGTCAACGCCAGACACATTTTTAAGGTCGTGTATGTACCCTCCCCCGCTGTCCATGGTAAACTGGAGAATGCCTATAAAGCTGTCAATAACCATCTTTCCATCTTCTGCATTGCCTTCAGCGGCCATGTATCCGTAATACCGCATATCATATTCCACGCCGCACATTTCGCAAAGCCGCTTCTGAAGCTCTTTATCCATTATCCGTCTTATAATAAGCAAAATAATCAGCTCCTATCACCTGGAAATTATATCAGAGGCAGCTTTATAAGTAAATCTTCTTTGACGTCTTTTTCCCATCTACATTGGGTTTTCCAATATCTTGCTTACTTTAAAAGCTGCCTTTAGTCTTCAAAATGTCTAAAAAACAGCTTATCTTCTCTGCCAGCCGTTGGTAAATTTCACAAAAATAATATTTTTACTTGCAATCGCAAAAACAGGCTGATATAATGACGGCAAATAGTTTAAACAGCAATGATACAAGAATCTGTTCAATTCCCTGTACAGAGAGACGGCGGTTAGGTGCAAGCCGGAGAGGTAGTTGATGTCAGTTCCACTTGTTAGCGGCCGACGATGAGTCGGAAGGGAACGCCCTTTATAGCGTACAAAAGTGGTATTCGTTGATGGACGGATGCAATTTGGGTGGCAACACGGGTAAGATATCTCTCGTCCCTATTTGGGGACGGGAGTTTTTTTATTTTAGTTAAAAATTTTTGTTTATATAAAAATGGAGGTTTGTAAAATGAACAGAGTTTATAATTTTTCAGCAGGTCCTTCGATGCTTCCTCTGGAAGTTTTAGAGCAGGCACAGAAAGAGTTTGTCTGCTATGGTAATACAGGCATGTCCGTAATGGAAATGAGCCACAGATCCAAAGATTTTGAGGATATACTCAACGAAGCTAAGAAAGATCTTAAAGAACTCATGAACATTCCTGATGACTACGAGATAATCTTCGTACAGGGCGGCGGCTCCACACAGTTCGCTATGATCCCTCTGAACCTCTTCCACAAATCCATGAAGGCCGACTTTATCAAAACAGGCCAGTGGGCAAAGAAAGCTATGGAAGAAGCGGGCCGCTACGGTAAAGTAAGAGCAGTCGCTTCCTCTGAGGAAAAAATCTACACATATATCCCGAAAACAAAAAAAGAAGACTTTGATCCTGAGGCTGATTACGCCTACATCACATACAATAACACAATTTACGGAACCCACTATATCGAGGATAAAATTCCTGACACCGGTGATGTTCCTCTGGTTACCGATATCTCTTCCTGCATCTTAGGTGAGAAGGTAGACGTTACAAAGTTCGGACTTCTCTTCGCCGGCGCTCAGAAAAACCTCGGCCCCGCAGGCGTTACTGTCGTAATCATCCGCAAAGACCTTTTGGGCCACGCAATGGATATCACGCCTACAATGCTAAACTATGATATTCACGTCAAAAACAATTCCCTTTACAACACACCTCCAACATACGGCATCTACTTTGCTGGTCTTGTGTTCAAATGGGTAAAGAAGCTTGGTGGCGTTGAGGCTATGCAGAAAATAAACGAGGAAAAATGCAAGATCCTCTACGATTTCCTCGACGAATCCGATTTCTTCCGTGGAACTGTCGTTCCTGAAGACCGCTCCCTTATGAACGCTCCTTTCGTTCTCCCCACAAAAGAACTGGACGCTCAGTTTATCAAAGAGGCTGAGGCGGCTGGCTTTGTAAACATTAAGGGCCACAGAACAGTTGGCGGTATGAGAGCCAGCATGTACAATGCAATGCCAATGGAAGGTGTTACAAAACTCGTTGAATTCATGAAAGATTTCCAGGTAAAAAACAAATAAAGGTGATTTAAAATGTATAATATTCTAACTTTAAATGAAATTTCGCCTCTTGGTTTACAGAGGCTTCCAGAAGATACCTTTGCATGCACTAAGGAATGCGACAATCCGGACGGCATCATAGTCAGAAGCGCAAAAATGCACGACATGCAGTTTGGCGACAATTTACTGGCAATCGCCAGAGCAGGCGCCGGCACAAATAACATCCCAATCGACAGATGCACTGAAAACGGCATAGTTGTTTTCAATTCCCCAGGCGCTAACGCAAATGCCGTTAAAGAACTGACCCTTGCTGGTCTTGTACTCTCCTCAAGGAAAGTGGCTCAGGGTATCATCTGGGCAAAGACACTTGAAGGTGATATTACCGCTCAGGTTGAAAAGGGCAAGAAGAATTTCGTAGGCCCTGAGCTTTACGGCAAAACTTTAGGCGTTATAGGTCTCGGCGCCATAGGCGTAATGGTGGCAAATGCCGCTCTTGACCTTGGCATGGAAGTTATTGGTTACGACCCATTTTTGCAGATAGACGCAGCCTGGCACCTTTCAAGAAGAGCCGAGCGAGAGACAGACATAAATAATCTTGTTGCAAAATGCGACTATCTCACAATACACATTCCTGTAAATAAGGACACAGAAAACTTTATTAACGCCGATCTCCTTGAAAAGTGCAAAGACGGTATAAGAATAGTAAACTTCGCGCGCAGTGAACTTGTGGACGCAAAAGCCATGAGAGACGCTCTTGTAAAAGGCAAAGTCGCAGCATACACTTCCGACTTCCCAGACGCCACTTTTGATGGACTCGACAACGTCATCGCCACACCTCATCTTGGCGCTTCCACACCTGAGAGTGAAGAAAATTGCGCTATAATGGCCGCAAACGAGCTGAGAGACTATATCCTCTATGGTAATATCCTCCACTCTGTAAACTTCCCTGACTGCTGTGTTCCTTACACTGGAAAAGCAAGAATGGCCATAATCAACAAGAACATCCCCAACATGATTGGCTCTATAACAGCTATATTTGCCAAAGAGCATATAAATATCGATAATATGATAAACAAGAGCCGCGGTAACTGGGCGTACACACTTATCGATGTGGACTCCTTCAACGGAATGGAAAAAGAACTTGTAAAAGATTTACAGGCCGTTGACGGTATCGTTAAGGTAAGAATCGTCCAGGAAGGAAAGGAAACCAAATAATGGCAACTATCAGACCCTTTAAAGCAATAAGACCGGCAGACGATCTTGCCGACAAAATAGCCGCCCTTCCCTACGATGTAATGAATACGGAAGAGGCCCGTGAAATGGTAAAGGATAACCCCTATTCCTTCCTTCACATTGACAGAGCGGAGATAGACCTTCCAGAAGGTATAGATCCCTATGCCCCCGAGGTTTATGAAAAGGCCAGGGACACCTTAAATAATATGATAGCCGACGGACAGTTTGTTCAGGATGCAAAGCCCTGCTTTTACCTCTATCGTCTTGTCATGAATGGCAGAGCCCAGACTGGTCTTGCCGTTACAGCAAGCGTTGAGGAATATGAAAAAGGCATTATAAAAAAACATGAGCTGACTCGCGCCGATAAAGAGCAGGACAGAATAAACCATGTAAACATAACAAACGCCCACACAGGTCCTATCTTTTTGGCTTACCGGGATGAAGATGAAATTCGCCAGCTTATTGACGGGGTCAAACAGACTGTGCCAATTTATGATTTCGTGTCTGAGGACGGAATTGGCCATACCGTTTGGAAGATAGACGACGACAAGACAATAAATGCTCTTATAAAAGCATTTAAAAAAGTGCCAAATCTCTATATTGCTGATGGCCATCACAGAAACGCGTCTGCTGCCAAAGTTGCCGCTATGCGTAGGGCCGCAAATCCCCACCATACAGGTAAAGAAGGTTATAATTTCTATCTCTCTGTCCTGTTCCCTGACGATGAGCTTGCTATCATGGATTATAACAGAGTAGTAAAAGACCTGAACGGTTTAACTGAGGACGCCTTCTTAAACACTCTCAAGCACACCTTTACAGTAAATGACAGAGATAATAAGGAAGCCGCCAAACCAAAAGTGCCAGGCACATTCGGTATGTATCTTGGTGGCAAGTGGTACACAATCGTACCAAAAGAGATGATCAGCGACGACTGTATCAAGGGCCTTGATGTTTCAGTCCTTCAGGATAGACTTTTAACACCAATCCTGGGTATAGGCGATATCCGCACAGACAAGCGAATAGATTTTGTTGGCGGTATCCGTGGTCTCGGCGAGCTTGAGGCGAGAGTTGACAGCGGTGAGATGAAAGTAGCATTTGCAATGTATCCAACAACTATGGCTCAGCTTTTTGCTGTTGCCGACGAGGATAAGATAATGCCTCCCAAATCTACCTGGTTTGAGCCAAAGCTTCGCAGCGGACTGCTCATCCACTCACTTGACGACTGAGGGCCGGTCTCCTCACTTCCGGCCATTAAAAAGGAAAGCACTAAATGTGCTTTCCTTTTTTACTGCTTGACAAAAATTTTTCCATACTTTCCACAAAAGATGTACATATTTGTACAAAAATAGTGTCTTACTTTTCATAATATACTGAAAATTATAAAACCGCACTTTTTACATCTTGCAAAACCACAAAATATAGTGTATCATTTCACAATGGAACTACAAAATGTACTGAGAGAAGGAGACATTGTAAGGTTTTGCTTTTACAATGGGAGGAGAAAAGATGAAGATAATCAAACGAAACGGCGCGGAAGCCGATTTTGACATAACGAAAATAATAATCGCGGTAACCAAGGCGAATAATGTAGTCGATGAGGCTGCCAGAATGACGCCAATGCAGATACAGCGCATTGCTGAGAGTGTTGAGCTCTCCTGCATAAAGACAGGACGAGCCATGGGTGTTGAGGAGATACAGGATCTTGTTGAAAACCAGATCATGGCACATGGCGCTTTCGAGGTGGCCAAAAGGTACATCACTTACCGCTATACAAGAAGCCTTATAAGAAAATCAAACACCACTGATGATAAGATTCTCACCCTTATCGAGTGCAACAATGAAGAGGCAAAGCAGGAAAACTCCAATAAGAATCCCACGGTAAATTCCGTCCAGAGGGATTATATGGCCGGCGAGGTGAGCCGGGACATAACAGAGAGGATACTTCTCCCGAAGGATATTGTTGATGCACACAGAGCCGGTATAATCCACTTCCATGACGCTGACTACTATGCCCAGCACATGCACAACTGCGACCTTGTAAACCTGGAAGACATGCTCCAGAACGGTACGGTAATATCCGGCACAATGATTGAAAAGCCACACAGCTTTTCCACCGCCTGCAATATCGCAACCCAGATAATCGCCCAGGTGGCCTCAAACCAGTACGGCGGTCAGAGTATATCTCTTACACATCTTGCGCCATTTGTACAGATAAGCCGGGAAAAGATCGCAAGGAACCTGGATAAAGAGATGGCTGAAACAGGCGTTTTACTCTCTTCTGATCAGAAGCAGAAAATCGTTGAAAAACGCCTTCGTGAGGAGATTGAAAAAGGCGTCCAGACAATACAGTACCAGGTGGTAACTTTACTTACAACAAACGGCCAGGCTCCATTTGTTACAGTATTCATGTATCTTGGCGAAGCTAAGGAAGGCAGAGAGCGTGAGGATCTGGCTCTTATTATTGAGGAAGTTTTGAAGCAGCGCTATCAGGGCGTCAAAAATGAGGATGGCGTCTGGATAACTCCTGCTTTCCCGAAGCTTATATATGTTCTTGAAGAAGATAACATACACGAGGACTCAAAATACTGGTACCTTACAGAGCTTGCAGCAAAGTGCACTGCAAGGCGCATGGTTCCGGACTATATCTCTGAAAAGAAGATGCTTGAGCTTAAGGTGGACAAAAACGGGAACGGCAACTGCTACACATGCATGGGATGCCGTAGTTTCCTTACACCTTATGTGGACGAAAACGGCAAACCGAAGTACTATGGCCGCTTTAATCAGGGTGTTGTTACAATAAACCTTCCTGATGTAGCTTTATCTTCCGGCGGTGATTTTGAAAAATTCTGGAAGATCTTTGATGAGCGCCTTGAGCTCTGCCACAGAGCACTTCTCTGCAGACACGAGAGACTTAAAGGTACACTCTCTGACGCTGCGCCTATTTTATGGCAGTATGGTGCGCTGGCAAGACTTGAAAAAGGTGAAACCATAGACAAGCTTCTCTATGGTGGATATTCCACAATTTCCCTTGGCTACGCTGGCCTTTACGAGTGCGTAAAATATATGACAGGAAAGAGCCACACAGATCCATCTGCAACACCTTTTGCCCTTTCAGTTATGCAGCATATGAATGATGCCTGTGCCAAGTGGAAAAAGATGCACAATATTGACTTCTCTCTTTACGGCACCCCACTTGAGAGCACCACTTATAAATTCGCAAAATGTCTCCAGAAGCGGTTTGGTGTAGTGGGAGGCATAAACGACAAAGGATATATCACAAACAGCTATCATATCCACGTTTCAGAACAGATCGATGCTTTTTCAAAGCTTGCCTTTGAGGCAAAATTCCAGGCCCTCTCCCCCGGCGGCGCAATTAGCTACGTTGAAGTGCCCAACATGCAAGATAATATTCCGGCAGTTTTGCAGGTTATGAAGTTCATATACGACAATATTATGTATGCTGAACTCAATACAAAATCCGACTACTGTCAGGTTTGCGGCTGGGATGGTGAGATAGAGATCGTGGAAGAAGATGGCAAGCTCATCTGGCAGTGTCCAAAATGCGGCAACAGAGACCAGGATAAAATGAATGTAGCCCGTCGTACCTGCGGTTATATCGGAACCCAGTTCTGGAATCAAGGCAGAACTCAGGAGATTAAAGATAGAGTTCTCCACCTTTGATAAACCAGATTTTAATGACACAAGCACCGCCGTACAAAACCGGCGGTGCTTTTTCCATGTTGCTATAGATTTTAAGGATACACTATTGTAATATAAAAATGTATTTAAAACTTATAAGGTAAGAGCTATGAACTATTGTGAGATAAAAAACTGCGATATTGCAAACGGCATTGGAGTAAGAGTCTCCCTTTTCGTCTCGGGCTGCACTAACCACTGCGAGGAGTGTTTCCAGCCCCAGACATGGGATTTTGACTACGGCCAGCCATTTACAGAGGAAACGGAAAACTATATACTGGAACTGCTAAAGCCAAGTTATATAAACGGTCTTACCCTTCTTGGGGGAGAACCATTTGAACCTAAAAATCAGATGTGTCTTCTGCCCTTTATTAAAAAGGTAAAAGATACTTATCCTCAAAAGGATATCTGGTGCTTTTCAGGATTTACTCTTGACAGTGAGCTTCTGAAAGATGGCAGCTATCCCAGGTGTGAATATACCGACGAGATGCTCTCTTATATTGATGTTTTGGTAGATGGCAGATTCGTAAAAAAATTAAAGGATATATCTCTTCTCTTCCGTGGTTCCTCCAACCAGCGTCTTATCGACTTAAATGAGACAAGACGTCAGGGACAAATAGTACTTTGGAGTAAATGAGGTGTTTAAAATAAATATTCTCGTAAAAAAGTTAAAAGAAAACGCTGTTATACCCACAAGGGGTTCTGAAAAAGCCGCCGGGTATGATCTCTACGCCGTTATAGACTCTGGTAGTGTTATCATTCCGCCCCATAAAACAGTACCAGTTGGAACAGGACTGGCCTTTGCCCTGCCGGACGGATATTTCGGGGCAATCTTCGCAAGAAGCGGTCTTGCCACTAAACAGTCCCTGCGCCCTGCAAACTGCGTAGGCGTATGCGATAGCGACTATAGAGGCGAGTATATAATCCCCCTGCACAATGACAGCGACGAAGAAAAAACCATAAATACCGGCGATCGAATCGCCCAGCTTGTGATAATGCCATTTCTTCCGGCTACATTTGACGAGACTGATACTCTTGACGATACCCAGCGTGGGACTGGCGGATTCGGCAGCACAGGAAAATGAGAAAGGAGAAAATTATGCTTTTTGTATGTTATCCAAGATGCACTACATGTAAAAAGGCGGAGGCCTTCCTCATGGAAAAGGGTGCCTCTTTTGAAAAGAGAGACATTAAAGAGAAAAGCCCAACTTATGAGGAACTGAAAACCTGGTATGAAAAGAGCGGTCTGCCTCTCAAAAAATTCTATAATACAAGCGGTGTTCTCTATAAAACCATGGCCCTTAAAGATAAAATTCCTACTATGAGTGAGGACGAACAGCTGAAACTCCTTGCAACTGATGGTATGCTTGTAAAAAGGCCAATACTTGTTGACGGCGATACCATCCTGGTTGGCTTCAAACAGGCTGAGTGGGAAAAACTTTTTTAAAATTATAATAGTCAAAGCTTCATTGGAAGATAAATCCCAATGAAGCTTTTTATTTTTCCCTATAATTTCCATAAAAAACAGTCAACATGCATAACTTTAAAAATCTTTTCAAAAGATATTCTATTAAAACAGCAAATTAGCATACTAAAGTATTGACATTGGCAAAACATAATGGTAAACTACGTCCATAAAGATTTTACTCTACTACGGTAGAGTGGTAGCAAGGGAGATTGCTCAAATGAAAAAACTTCTTTCTGTACTTTTAGCCGCTATAATGCTTCTGAGCTTTACAGCCTGCGGCGGTGGCAAAGAATCCAACCGTCTTGAGGAAATTAAGGAACGAGGATACCTTACTATCTGCACCGAGCCTTACTTTGCCCCTTATGAATTCATTGATCCTTCTAAATCCGGAGATGAACAGTATGTGGGTATGGACATCGAAATCGCCAAATACATTGCCGACAAGATAGGTGTTGACCTTCAGATAACACCTCTTGAGTTTTCCGCTGTACTCACAGGCGTTATAGACGGCAAATATGATCTGGCTCTTTCCGCCATGGCCTATTCCCCCGAGAGGGCCGAGAACATGAACCTCTCCAAAGGGTATTATTTCTCAAACACTGGCTACGGCTTTATATGCAGAGAAGAAGATAAGGATAAATACACAGATATTGAATCTTTAAAAGACGCTGTTGTAATAACGCAGAGCGGATCTGTTCAGGAAGCTCTCTATAATCAGTATGTACCGGAGTGTAAGGAGTTCAAGCTTGTCTCCTCCATGACAGACGCATATCTGGCAGTAGCTGAAAACAAAGCTGACGTATGCATCTGCTCCTGTGCTTCCGCTCAGCTCTATGCTGATGCGAACGGAGGTCTCTTTATACCAGAATTCAGGTTTGAGCTGGATGAGAGCCTTGATGGCACAAGAGTCGGCGCCACAAAAGAAGGTACCGACGAGCTTATGGAGCTTGTAAACGAGTGCATTGACGAGCTTATTGAAAGTGGAAAAATTGAAGAATGGTACGCTTACTATTCTGATTACGCCAAAACTCTTGGCGTAGCATAAACGATAGCAAACGTCTGTAAATTGGAGATAAGACATGGAAAAGATGATTAAACTGTGGGAGAGATACAGCGATGTATTTCTCTCCGGTCTCGTAGGGACACTTTGGATATCCGCAGTCGTTTTAATTTTCGGCATAATTTTGGGTATTTTCGTGGCCCTTTTGAGAATGACAAAGATTAAACCTCTGAATATTGTTGCGGAAGTGTATGTAGAGATACTGCGCGGAACTCCCGTTCTGCTCCAGCTCTATTTCTTCTGGATTGGTCTTCCGAAAATCATGCCATTTGAGCTCTCCGACACTCAGTGTATCGTAGTTGCTCTCATCGTCAGTGCCTCTGCATACATATCTGAAATAATAAGAGCCGGTATAAATGCCGTAGACGTTGGCCAGTGGGAGGCCGCAAGAAGTATCGGCCTTAGCAACACCCACGTTATGACGAAGATAATTCTGCCTCAAGCCATAAAAAATATTCTTCCGGCACTGGGTAATGAGTTTATATCTACCGTCAAAGGCACATCTCTTGCTTCAGTATTCTTTGTTGGTGAACTTATGACCAGCTACAAAACAGTACAGTCTGCTACATTTCTCTCTTTGCAGGCCCTTACCATAGTTGGTATAATATATCTCATATTGAACTTTGTTTTATCAAGGCTTGTAAAGCTGCTTGAAAGGAGGCTGCAGGTAAGTGACTAATGAAATCATACGAACCGAAGGCCTTACAAAAAGTTTTGGCAAACTGGAAGTTCTAAAGGGAATTTCAACCACGATCCACAAGGGTGAGGTGGTCTCCATTATTGGTCCTTCAGGCGGAGGCAAATCCACATTTCTTCGCTGCCTTAATTTGCTTGAAGAACCCACCTCTGGCAAAATATTTTTCAAAGGTCAGGAGATAACATCTAAAAAAATAGACATATGTGAATACCGCAGACAGATCGGCATGGTGTTCCAGACATTCAACGTATTCCCTCATATGACTGTCCTTGAAAATATCACTTTGGCTCCAATTCTGGAGAAAAAGGTAAAAAAGGAGGATGCTGAGGCGGAGGCAATGGCCCTTCTTAAAAGAGTCGGCCTTGCTGACAAAGCCTCTGAGTATCCGCGAAAACTGTCCGGCGGCCAGAAGCAAAGGTTATCTATCGTTCGGGCTCTTGCAATGCATCCTGAGGCAATGCTTTTTGATGAACCTACCTCGGCTCTGGATCCGGAAATGGTAAAGGAAGTTCTAAATGTAATCAGCGACCTTGCCAAAAGTGGCATGACCATTGTGTGCGTAACTCATGAAATGGGCTTTGCCAGAGAGATTTCTGACAGGGTGCTGTTTATAAGCGATGGTATAATAAAAGAAGACGCAAGTCCAAGCGAAATTTTCACAAGTCCCCGAGACCCTGCAACAGCAAGATTTTTAAGTATGGTTTTATAAAGGAGAATTCTATGACTCAATTGGAACTTATAAATAAACTTGTAGATGAAAAAGCGGACGACGCTAAAAATCTGGCAAAGCAGATATGGAGCTTTGCGGAGCTTCCATACACTGAGACCCGTTCCGCTGAACTTCTGATAAATGCCCTAGAAAAAGAAGGCTTCAAGATTGAAAGAAACGTTGCCAATATCCCTACGTGTTTTACCGCCACTTTTGTCAGTGGTTCGGGTAAGCCAGTAGTTGGTTTTCTTGCTGAGTATGACGCTCTGGATGGTTTAAGCCAGAAAGCAGGCTGTCCAGTCCAAGACCCGATATCTGCCGGAGCCCCTGGCCACGGCTGTGGACACAATCTTTTGGGTGCAGGCTGTTATAGCGCTGCGGTAGCGCTAAAGGATTACCTGGCGCAGGAAAAAATAGACGGAACCGTAATTTTCTTTGGCTGTCCTGCCGAGGAGGGCGCAGGTTCCAAACAGTTTATGGCAAGAGCTGGTGTGTTTGACAACGTAGACTTTGCCTACACATGGCATCCCGGCTTTGTAAATGAAGTCCAGTCGAAAGGCAGCGTCGCCATAATTGGAGCCAACTTTACTTTTGACGGTATCGCATCCCATGCCGGCAGTACTCCATATTTGGGTCGTTCCGCTCTGGACGCTACGGAGCTTATGAACGTTGGCGTAAACTACTTAAGAGAACATATGATAGATGCGGCAAGGATACATTACGCCTATTCTGATTCTGGTGGAACAGCTCCAAATGTAGTTCCGAACCATACGGTTATAAAATACGAGGTCCGTGCCCCTAAAGTTGACCAGATGCAGGAACTTTTCGGAAGAGTAGTAAACATAGCAAAAGGCGCCGCCCTTATGACCGAGACGAAAATGCAGTACGAAATAACAATGGCATTTTCCGACTATGTGCCCAACAAAACCCTGGCTCCTATCGTTGACGAGTGCCTTAAAGAAGTGGGTGCCCCAAAATGGACAGAGGAGGATTACGCTCTGGCCCTTGAATTTCTCCGCACATACAACAAAACCACTCTCAAAACTATAAAAGAAGGCCTTTTGGACTATTACACCCATGACGAATTGGATGAAGTCCTGGAAAAGCCTCTTGACAGTGTAGTTCACCCCTTCAACAAATATGAAAACACTTATAATTCCGGCTCCACAGACGTAGGCGACGTTGGCTACGCCACTCCTACTGTAACATTAAATATAGCAACTGCATGCCTTGGAAACGTGGGCCACTCCTGGCAGAATACAGCTTTCTCTGGTTCTGATATCGGCATGAAAGGTATGCTCACCGCTGCAAAAGTTCTGGCTCTATCCGCCATTAGAACAATGGAACAGCCTGAACTTATTGAGGCAGCTAAAAAAGAGCTTAAAATCAAAAACGGTGGAAAATATACCTGTCCCCTGCCGGACTATGTTATGCCGCCAATCGGAAAATACTAATATAAGTGCTGAAAAGCCTCGGCTAAAGTCCGGGGCTTTTTTGTCTTACATAACTTTTATAGATTTCACTCTATTTTACAATGTTTTCCTCTGGAAAAATTCTATATGTGGACATTCTTCCTTTTCGTGGTATAATTGTAAAACCGACACAACTTAAAAGGACAGGATAAAATGCATCTTAAAAATTGCTCTTCAGAGCATATAAATGATCTGCGTCAGCTTTACCTTTCTGCTTTTCCCAAAGCAGAGAGAAAGCCATTCTGGTTTATGCTGCAAAAAGCCGCCAGAGGAAAAATGGAGATACTGGAAATTGATGATGACGGAGCTTTTGAGGGTCTTGTTATAACAGCGGTCTACAAAGACCTCGTTCTTGTGGACTACTTTGCAGTAAGCGAAACGCTGCGCTGCGGTGGAATCGGCTCCCAGGTTTTAGGCCTTATATTGGTCAGATATCCAAATCGTCGTGTTTTCGGTGAGATTGAGATTCCCACCGGAGATGAAAATGATAACATAAAAATACGCCGTAAGGGCTTTTATTTGCGAAACTCCGCAAAACAGACAGGTATTTTAATAGATCTGTTTGGCGTTCCCATGGAGATACTTGTCTTTGGCGACAGCCTGACTTACGACGAATACATTGAGTTTTACAGAAAAGTGATGGGGCGTGCAATCGCCTCCAGGATTCGACTTATCGAAGACAAAAGTTAAAAAGGAGGATAAACATGAGCTACGCCGATAAGGTATTTATTGAAAACTGCAAAGATATTCTTGAAAATGGTGTCTGGGACACGGCACTCGAAGTGCGCCCAAAATGGGATGATGGCACACCGGCTCACACGGTAAAAAAGTTTGGTATCATAAACAGATACAATCTCCAGGAGGAGTTTCCTATTCTTACTATCCGCCGTACATACTGGAAAACTGCCGTAGATGAGCTTTTATGGATATGGCAGAAAAAAAGCAACAATATTAAAGATCTCAGAGGCCACATCTGGGACCAGTGGGCTGATGAAAACGGCTCTATCGGCAAAGCTTATGGTTACCAGCTTGGTGTAAAACATAAATACAAAGAGGGTATGTTTGACCAGGTAGACAGAGTTATTTATGACCTTAAAAATAATCCCGCCAGCCGCAGGATACTTACAAACATCTTCAATTTTGAGGACCTGCACGAGATGGCTCTGTATCCCTGCGCATACTCCATGACATTTAATGTATCCGGAAATACTTTAAACGCCATACTTAATCAGCGCAGCCAGGACATGCTGGCCGCTAACAATTGGAATGTTGTTCAGTACAGTGTCCTTGTATATATGATGGCTCAGGTATCCGGTCTTGTACCCGGTGAGCTTGTACATGTAATTGCCGACGCTCATATTTACGACAGGCATGTACCTATTATCGAGGAAATAATCAGAAACGAACCAAAACCTGCTCCGAAATTCGTTATGGACAAGTCCGTTGACGATTTTTATAAATTCACAAGAGACAGCTTTAAGCTTGAAGGCTATGAGTACTGCCCATTTGAGCATAAAATACCAGTAGCTGAATAAGGAGAAAAATGGATATTATAGTTGCGGTAACATCTGACTGGGCCATTGGAAAAGATGGCAGTCTTCTCTACTCCATACCTGACGATATGCGCTTTTTCCGTGAAAAGACAAAAGGTGCGGCCGTTGTCATGGGTAGAGCCACTCTGGAGTCATTTCCCGGTGGCAGGCCCCTTAAAGACCGGCGTAACATTGTCCTAACAAAAAACGCCAGTTACAAAAAAGACGGTGTGGAGATCGTACACAGTACGGAAGAAGCTATAGAGCTTATAAGGGGTGAAAGAGAGCGTCCTGTCTTTATAATAGGCGGCGACAGTATATATAGGCAGTTTTTGCCATACTGCAGCCTTGCTTACATAACAAAAATGGACATCACCCTGCCCGCCGACAGCTTTTTTCCGAATCTTGACAGCGAGCCTGGCTGGGCGCTTGAAGAAGAGGGCCCCGTTCTTGAGCACGAAAATATTAAGTACAGATTCACAACATATAAAAACATTGATGTTAGAAGTGTAAACAAATGACTATTTTAGCTATTATCGTTTTCCTTGTCTGCACAATTACTCTTGTTCTGGTCGAACCTAAGGTTCCCTCAAAAGATCAGTATGGACCTTTTTTCGCCAGAAATTTTGCCCACAGAGGCTTGCATAATATTAAGGAAAACATACCTGAAAACACAATGGCCGCTTTCCATCGGGCAAAGGAACATGGCTATGGCATAGAGCTCGATATACGATTTACAAAGGATAAAAGGATAGTGGTTTTCCATGACGATGGCTTAAAGAGAGCCTGTGGAGTGGAAAAAAACGTAAATGAATTTACTTTTGATGAGCTTGAGAATTTTGGGCTTTTCGGAACTGACCATAAAATCCCACTCTTTTCAGATGTTCTAAAAGAGATCGGCGGTGCGGTCCCCATGATAGTAGAATTTAAATCTACAATGAGCGACTATAAAGAGCTTTGCCAAGATGCATGGAAAATGCTCTCTTCTTATGAAGGCCAGTTCTGTATAGAGAGCTTTGATCCCAGAGTGGTAGCTTGGTTCAATAAACACCATGCCAATGTATTAAGAGGCCAGCTTACATCTTCAGTAAGAGATCTTTCCGGGGGTACATCGAAAATATTCGCCTTTGCCATATCAAATGTTCTGACAAATGTCATCGCGCGCCCTCACTTTATCGCCCACAGCACAGACAAAAAATCACCGATGGTTATTCTCTGTCAGTGGCTGGGTGCAAAAAGATTTATATGGACCGTACGGGACCCTGCCCTTGCGGACAAATATGAACTGGAAAATGACGGCGTTATATTTGAAAATTATTTACCAAAGCCCAAATTTTACAAAGAGACCGGCGAAAGATAAAAATAAAAAACCTGCAGAAGACTCTGCAGGTTTTTATTTTTATCATATATAGGTAATTATTTAAGTCCGAACTTCTTGTTGAACTTATCAACACGGCCGCTTGTATCAACAAGCTTCTGCTTACCTGTATAGAAGGGGTGACACTTGGAGCAGATTTCTACCTTGATATCCTTCTTTGTGCTGCCCGTTTCGATGACCGCGCCACAAGCACACCTAATTGTGGTCTGCTGGTAATCTGGATGGATTCCTTCCTTCATGTGTTTCACCTCTTTCTCACTTTTCTAAAATTTACGTATAATAACGCAACTGGTATTCTATCATACTGCCGTTTAAAAATCAACTGTTTTTTTACTTTAATTGTATTTTTCACGATTTTTATATATTTACAGCCATACCATTTTGCCCACACTAAAGAAATACAGTCCGCGCCTTGAAACTCTCTTACCTGTTATCCGCTCCATCGCCATACTGTAAGCCTCCACTTGGCCTTTATAGTACTGCGCTGTTGTCTCAATGGTCTTACCGCTCACTCTATCAGTCTTGTAATCAATTATTGTAAGCTCTCCACCATTTTCCAGCAAGCAGTCAATTACCCCTTGGAGCAGAATTTCGTCATCGTTTCCTCCATCGTAGAAGGTATTTGCCGGCACAAGAAGAGAAAACTTGAACTCTCGTTTAATACTCTCGGCATTTAAAATCATCTTTCCCGTCTCCGACATGAAAAGCTCAAGGATTTTTCTCTTATCCACAGCTTCGGCCTGCTTTTCAGATATAATGTGCATATCTTTAAGCCTTTGCACCTCACTGTCTATATCTTCAGCGGTGAGGCATTTTTTGTAGTCAATAAACTGCATGACTATATGCAGGGCTGTACCCCGCTCAGCACCTGTAAGGGGCTTCATTTCTCGCTCGAAGTCCGGCCGCTGAAGCGGCTTTATTTTCCCCGGTTTGAAAAACTCAGCCTCTTCTCCTGCCTCCTGGTCCAGGAACCTTCCTTTAAGCTCTGTTGCAGTCAGCTTTGACGGCATTGTCTGGGCACTCTCATGGCTGTATACAAAGTTCAGCCTTTCTTCAAAGTCCGAAGAATTTTTATCACTTTCTGTCTCTTCCCTATCTAGATCAGATATTACCTCTCCACCAGACATTTCTTCTACCTCATCCTGACTATCTGGCAGGGAATTTACCCTCCTTATGTCCCATAAAAAACCATCCTCAGCTTTGGGCGACCATTCCCCGGACTGTATAAGCACGCTTCCTTCTTTTCTAAGCATAGCCGCCATTATTATCCACTGAGCCATGGATTCTGCCCCTTCAAGCATTTTAGGGTCCAGAGGCGATGACAGATCAAGGCTGTACTTTTCAAGTTTTCGATCTGCGTCGGTATATGTTGCAAAGACGATCAGTTTTTCCTTTGCTCTTGTTAGTGCGACATACAGCACCCTCATCTCCTCAGACAGCGTCTCTTTTATTATCTGCCCGGAAACCGCCATTTTAGCAATCGTTGGGTATTTTATTCTACGCTTCAAATCCGTTATCTCAGGTCCGAAGCCCAAGGTTTTATGTATTGGAAGCTGTACCTGCCCATCGCTCTTGTTAAACCGCTTTGCCGTATCAGCCAGAATAACTACCGGATACTCAAGACCTTTTGACTTGTGTATACTCATTATCTTTACGGCATTATCCTCACCGGCAGAGGACATCTGTACCGATATACCTCCGTTTTGTGCTATCTCCCTAAGATATATGACAAACCCAAAAAGGCCCTTATATCCTTCAGACTCATATTTTTGAGCTATTTCAAAGAGGGTCATAAGATTTTCCTGTCTCTGTCTACCCTCGGGCATGGCACCGACTATGGCTATGGCCTGGGTCTTCATATACACTTCCCACAGAAGCACGTCTGCCGGAACCTCGGGAGCTCTATGCCTGAAATAATCCAAAAACTCCAGAAAGTCCTTAGCCTTTTTTACAGTCTCAGCCGACGCGCAGAGGGCATCGTAAAAATCGCTCTGTTTGTCGAAAGTCCTGATATTTGCAAGGTCATCAGCAGTAAATCCGAAAAGGAAACTACGCAGAGCCGATATAAGCGGTATATCCTGATGAGGATTGTCTATAACAGCCAGAAGAGACATCACGCTTATTATCTCGCTACTCTGGAAAAATTCCTCACTTTTGTCAACTGAAACCGGTATCCCGTTTCTCTCCAGCACCCCGGCGTAAATAGATGCTTTGTTTTTCATTGACCTGAGCAGAATTGTAAAGTCTCCCCAGGCTGCCTTTCTGAGGCCGCCGGCCCCGTCTGATAATTCCATTTCCCCGCAAAGCTCTTTTATCCTGCCAGCGATTGCCTGGGCTTCAAGTTCTGTCTTTTCAGGTCTTTCATCATCTTCCGCTTCCATATCTTTGCAGTTTACAATGCACACTTCCATCTCGCTCTGGCCGTTTTCAGGATAATCAACACCGGGATACAGGTGCTCCTCCTCGGTATAATCTATCTCACCTAAAGAACTACTCATAATGTTCTCGAATATAAAGTTTACAGCCTGAAGCACCCCAGCTCTTGACCGGAAGTTTGTGGAGAGCACTATCTTTCTGCCTTCTCCATCTTTTGCGTCTTTTGAGTCTTTTAGTCTATTGTATTTATCTATGAAAATACCCGGCTCTGCAAGACGGAACCTGTAAATTGACTGCTTTACATCTCCAACCATAAAGACATTGCCTCCGTCTCTGGAGATGGCGGTAAAAATGGCCTCCTGTATCTCATTTACATCCTGATATTCATCCACCATTATCTCAGTTAGAGACTGGGCAATAGCGGTGGCCTCCTCAGTGGGCCTGCCCTCTTTATCGGTGAGTATTTTCAGCGCAAGATGCTCCTGATCGGAAAAATCTATAACTCCTCTCCGTCTTTTCTCAAGGGAATATGCATTTGCAAATTGGGCAGCAGTATCTATAAGCTCGTCCATCACAGGCTCAACAGATCTTATATCCTCTATAAGGTCCTGTGATGATGCGCTAAACAGCTTTGATACCTTTCCAAGATCTGTACTGCAGGCCTTTCTTACTCTTTTTATTTCCTCTCTGCCAGAGATATTTCCCGGCCGCAGAAATTCCACCTGAGAAAGAGCACGTATCTCATCCCATGTGCCATCCATGGCATTATAGAGGTTTTCTATGCCATTAAATGTGGCTTTTAGACTCTTCCCGTACCTTTTTTCAAGTTCAGGATCTGAATCCATATCGTCTAAAACCGCCCTCATTTTCTCTCTCCAGTATTTTACCGAGCTGGAGGCTCTCTTTATTATCTCTTTCCCCCACACGGTCTGGGCAATGTCTGAGACGCCTTGAAGGCTGAGTCTCTTCTTCTGTTCCATTGCCCATTTTTCCGGGTCGGGGCTCATCTGCATTTTGTCATAGACTTCAAGAACCAGGTTTGCAAGCTTTGTATCTGTTCTCCCGGATGAAACCATATCCGCAAGGAGAGAAAACGCACTTCCTTCTTGAATGCCGTCATATTTTGCCTCCAGAACATCGTCCAGCACATTGCTCTTTATTATATCCGCTTCAGTCTGGTCAATGACCTTAAAATCCGGTGTGATATCTATAAGGTGGGCATTCTGTCTTATCACCTCGGTGCAAAAACTGTGTATAGTACTTATTTTTGCTCTGTAACACCGCTCGAACTGCCTATGAAGCCTTATATTCCCTGGCTCAAGGGCAAGTCGCTTTCCAATGGCGTCGATTATCTTGCCCTTCAGCTCCGCTGCCGCCGCATTTGTGTATGTGATTATGAGGAAGTCGTCTATGTCGCAGTTTTCTTCAGTTATTCTCTTCAAAAGCCGCTCAACGAGAACCATTGTCTTGCCGGAACCTGCAGCCGCTGATACCAAAAGGGCGCCGCCCCGGTCATTTACCGCTGCAGCCTGCTTTTCAGTAAGCTTAACTTCACCTGCCATCGCTCTCCTCCTTCTGTCTCATCTTGTCCCACACCTGTCCAGGCCTTAACTTTGAAATATACCTGACGTGGTCAGCTTTGTCATCGCCGAAATGGCATGCCTCATAGTAGTCGCAATAAAGGCATGCGTTGTCAAGGCTGTTTTTAAAATACGGGTCAGCGGAAATTTCACCGTTTCGCAGACTTTTTCCCATGTCCAGAAGCACACTGTCAATATGCCGGGAAAGAATTCCGAACTTTTCGGCGTCCACGAGGCTGTCCCCCTGAGCATCTCCATCCTTGTTAAACTTTACAGGTATGTATTTTGGCGTTGAGCCATGCTCCATGGCCTCGATAACATCCCCGTCGTTTAAAAGAAGTCCATGCCGCCTGAGACTTTTAGCCCTTTGTTTTTCTATATCGCCATCGGTTGAGTTTCGGTCCATTGACAATATCACTTCTCTGGCGGGCATATACAAAACTCCCGCTGGCACGATCTCAGCGTCGTATCTTATCTTCCCCTTTTTCTGCAGGACAAAGAGGTAAATCAGCATTTGAAGTCCTATGCCGTTCAACACATCCGACAGAGAAAATTCCTTAAGCCCCGTCTTGTAGTCCACTACTTTTACATATAGCTTACCGTCATGTATCCAGCCGTCTACCCTGTCAACTTTACCGTTTACCGTTACCTGGCTGTCCCCGTCTGTTACAACTGCCGGCGGCATATCGCCCCCCTTAGAAAACATGAGCTCAAAATCCAAGGGCACAAAATCGGATGAGGAAAGCTCCTCAGCCATTGCACAGGCTATGCTCACCGCATCTTTTACCAGTCGGCCGAAAAGATAAACAAAACGCTTTGATTTATCCTTAAACCCATCAAGTGCACTCTCGATATAAGCTCTGGTATGTTTTTCCGTTATACGCTCAATCTCATCTCTGTTTGTGTTTTCGAAACCTCCCGCGGCCATAACATCTCTTGTAACATTTTCAAGTATATAATGGATAAAGGTACCAGCCTCGGGAGCCTGGAACGTAGCCTTAACCCGGGGTTTTACTTTTAAACCGTACTGCAGAAAATAAGCGAATTTACAGCTTCTGTACTTATCTACTCTCGTAGCTGTTATATTTATATCTTTTGAGTAGAGTTTTCCTGCTGAGGATACGGAGAGCCTGCCCCTTGGTATAGAGGCCGCATTTTTCACAAGGCTTAACCTATCCCGCCACTCTGGCCGGTTCATGAAAAACTTCTCCGCTTCATGGTCTCCTGCTGCGGCCAGCTCAAAACACGGAGAAATAGCCTCCCTCTTTATATCGTCCCCCACGTATTGTGGCTTGACCCCCAGTATCTGTCCGATTCCCGTGAATATAAATGACGGCCTTGAACTACCGCCGTTTTCACAGAAAGACACGGTAAGGCTTTCTTCCGGCTGGGTCAGAGCGGAATATATGGTATTCATCTGCCGTGCAAGCCTCAGATAAGAGGTGTTTGACAGTTCAATTCCCCACTGGGCAAGTCTGTCCCGCTCATCATCGCTGAGTACACCTTCCGACTGAGGAAAAGCTGGCATTTTGTCGTCGGATGCCCCCAAAATAATTGCGTGCTTTACACGCCTTCTCCTGGTTCTTGTCATATCTCCCACAGATACGCAATCAATGGAGGCAGGTATTGTTCCAACCTCATATTCTGCCAGCATCAACTTAAAGAGCTTTACAAACTCCTCCGTCTCAATTTCCATATCTCCCAGAACACTGGCGCACTGCTCTAATGCTGATACAAACATCTCCCATACCTGGCTGTACTCAGCGGCGGCCTGTAGCTGTCCAGCTTCCGCAAGACTTCTCGTCATCTCGTCTATCCTGACGTAGAGGCCTATCTCTTCTGTAAAGTCGTATACGGCAAATACTTTTTCTCTGGCAATATTGCTTTTTTTAAGTCTCAGAGCCAGCTTATAAAGGGGTTTCGCAGTAATTTTCCGTATTTCATTTACCCTTTCAAGTACCTGGCTGTCATCTCCAGTCTGATCAGAATATCCCCCTACAGGGGCGCTCCAGTTCTCTTCTCTGGCCCACATGCTCTCGCCCCTTATGTTCCACTTGAACACATAGTTTTCTATCATGTCCCTGTCATCCAGAGAGACCCCGGTCAGATTAGTCTTTAAATATCTGAATACATCCTCATATTCCCAGCCCTGGGAGATTACATCAAGGGCAGAGCTTACAAGGGCAAAAACAGGTTTCTGGATTATGTCCTCTTTGTCATAGGTGTATATTGGCACGCCGTACTTTTCAAAAATTCCTGGAAGTATTGAGCGGTAAGAGTTCCAGTCGGATACGGATACTACAATATCTCTCCACCGGCACCCGCTTTCTTTTACAAGGCGCAGCGCCTTAGCCGCCGCCATTTCACACTCCCTTGTAAGCGTATCTGAGATATAAAGAGCGACAGAGTTATCCTCTCCCTCATACTTTACTTTGCTGCCTGCAAATAGGTACTTTTCCAAATGGTCCAGCGCCTCCGGCCTTTCACCGGTTCTATGGAGAGTTTTTATCTCATACCTACAGCCGGCTCTGTTTGACATATTTATAAGTTTTGCCACCGTCTCGCGCTGAATTTCGAATTGGGTTTCAGTGCCGAAAACATCATCACAGTTTAAACATACTGTCATGTTTTCGCATTTTTTCATAAGTTTTTCAATTATCGCCGACTGTTGGGCGGTAAAGTCCGTAAACCCGTCTATAAAAATTTCTCCACAGCCTATCTTGCTCATATCTATAAGCTGGCAAAGTCTGTCCAGATCGTCATATGGGTCATGTACACTTTCCGGCATAAGCCCATCATAAGCACTAAAAATATTTGCAAGGTCTCTAAGCTTGTCTCCAAACACGCCATTCTGGCTCTCTGCGGCATTCAAAAGCTCCTCATATCCCGCTCTGGCGGTTTTGAACTCATCTTTTGTGGCAATGAGCCTCCTTAAAAAGTCCGGTCGCCTTTTGCCGAGATTATACACTTTCAAAACTGGAGTGGATGTTTTCAACGCCAGATTCATTAGAAGTATTCTGCCGCCTCCGTCCAGTGTTTTATCCGACAGTCCGCCAAGTTCAGACAGCACTCTGTTTATAAGTCTTGAGAAACTGGATATCTCAGCGTAAAGCCCAACTGAAGCTCCACATATCTGACATAGCTCTCTCTCAGCCTCGTGAGAAAACTGCTCAGGTACGATTATCATATTCTCGCGCTTTTTATTCTCCATAAGCGCCTTTATTTTCTTGTATATGTAGCCAGTTTTACCGCTTCCGGCTCTGCCGATTATAATGCTGAGCATATCTATTTCACCTCTTTTGTTACAGTATATCACAATCTCGTCGCCATTAAAAACCCTTTAAGTCCCTAAATATACCAGTCGGATAATTTACAATTTCCGCCATTGATACAATCATTATTCCATTTTATGAGCAGATATGATACAATATTTGAGTTAAACAAACATAAATATATTTCAGGAGGAAACAGTTTTGAAGCTTCCTTTAAAAAATAGATCAGACAAACGAAATCCCTCTTTAGAAGAGCGCCCTGTGCCTAAAAGAAGACGGCCAAAACGGTCCAAACGCCCTGCAGCCCCCAGGAAAAAGCGTGAATTTCACTTTTCTTTCCTGTCGAAAATATCTCCACGGTTGGCGCTTCTGATACTTTTTGCCGTAATCGTTGTCTCCGCCGGCATATTTATTCTCGTCAGCACCTTAATGGAGAAGGAAAAGGAGGAGGCCCCGGAATACGACCCACAATCAGATTTTTACAGTGAAGGCAATAAGGAATATGAGTTTGATATACCAGATGTCAGTAGCGGGTACTCCTACTACAAATTTGATTCAAGCACTCTTGTTGAATACACCGGCGATGTAGACATTCTATCTTTCAATCAGATAGTGGCCTATACTTCCCGCGCTTTTGACGGAGATGAGAATGCGAAAGAAATTGATTCCCGTTCTCTAACGGCAAAGGAATTTTGGGATGTACTGGAAGCCTTATATGAAAAAGGCTACATAATTTTAAGTCCTAACGACATTGTGGAGGAGACTGTTGCTTTCGACGGCAGCACCCAGATAAAAGTCAAATCTCTTTTACTGCCGAAAAACAGGATTCCTATTGTTCTTATCTTCCAGGATCTCGACTACTCACCTGATAGCGGATATGCAGACGGTCTTATAATCAACAAAAATGGCGACATTTGGTCCCAGTCCACCGATGAAAATGGAAATGATGTTTTGTCGCCCGAGCTTGATGTTATAACTCTCCTTGATAAATTTGTGTCATATCACCCTGATTTTTCATTTAATGGCGCCAAAGGCTGTATCGCCATAACTGGCCAGGATGGAGTTCTAGGATTTAATACTCAATCCTCAAACAAAGATGAGGAAAACAGACAATACGAAATTGCTTACGCCAAGGCGGTTGTGTCAAGGCTCAAAAACACCGGGTGGAGCTTTGCATGCCACACTTACAGCCATATTGATATTGCTGGCAGCGAATATACCACGGTCGTTTCCGATATAACCAAATGGGTAAATGAGGTAGGCCCGATTGTGGGATCTACAAAAGTGTTTGTCTATCCTGAGTCTGACACAAGAGAGGCTGTACTGCCTGTAAAAGAAGGAGATACTTACAATTATCTTCTCGACCTGGGTTTTGAAATCTTTGCCGCCTCAGGCAATGCGTCAGCTTTGGAAAATCTGGGTAGCGGCTCGGCGGTCCTTTGCACTTACATGATTTTTGACGGCTACGCACTTCGCTACTCAAGAGACCAGCTTCTTGATATCGTTGATGTGGCCTCCATATACGACAGTACAGTCAGGACAAATTACGGCACAGGATATACTGTCTCCACCCCGGATACAGGCTCAGATAGCGTTGATTCCGGCACTGATACTACCCAAGGGTCAGATCCAGGTACGGATTCCACAGAAGACGGCGGAGGATCTGCTGAATAGGCCTTCAGAAATAAATGGCTAATAACACAGATCTTACACACTCTTTTGCCTATATGCTGTCATTTATAAAAATAAAAAGGGAACCCAATAGGTTCCCTTTTTTATTTGTTATAGTTTACGCCTTGCTAAAAGCGTCCTTACCAAGGCCGCATACTGGGCAAACCCAATCTTCAGGAACGTCTTCCCAGGCTGTGCCGGGGGCCACGCCGTTGTCTGGATCTCCAACCGCTGGGTCATACTCATAGCCACATGGGCAAAGATATTTATCCATAACATTTTCTCCTTTACTGTATTAAAATCAGCCATAGTATTCGCACCAAGCTACAGCATTGCTATTGGAGCTTTCTTTCCCGCTCACACAGACGGCATCTTTTACCATCCGGACAAATCCGCAGCCTTTAGCACGCCATATGACTATGTACTCTAATCTTATCAGAAAAACTTATGTTTTCAAGTATCAGGCTAAGAAATTTTTTATCAATTTCCCCAAATGATATGTATTGTACACCCCCGCCCTATTAATATTTTTTCAACTTGAATAATCTTATATGATAAGGCTCCCTTTTTTAAACTAGTTCTCTTCAACCTTAAAAAACATTGTGCTTTAATCTGCCTGGTATTATAATAATTAGTAATACTGGCTGCTAATAGCGCCCAGTATATCAAAAAATCTATTTTTCCGAATCAGGAGTAAAAAATGGCAGAATATAGATATCCCGATAAAGGTGATCGTCTTACCATAGCACTGATAAACAATGAGTACGACAGTAAGGCGTGGCAGGAAAGTGAAGCTCGAATACTTGATATTGCTGCGGACGCTTTGGCGCAGCTTTCATCAAAAGTGTCTGATCGCACTCTTCTTGACGTAGGCTGCGGTACAGGTAGGCTTTTTGACTTCTTTGCGAAATTTGTAGGACGTATAGAGGCTCTGGAGCCGGATAATGAGCGATATAGACAGGCTCTAGAGAAAGGCCGCCTTGTGGAGGCAAGCACGGGAGTCAGCATATCTGTTATAAATGAGGTACTCGGCGACAACAAGAAGGACAACTTTTATGATATTATTCTATCCAGCCATGTCATTCAGCATTTGGGTCAAGCACAGGTGGTCGAGCTCTTTAAAACCATGGCTCGTAAACTGAAACCGGGCGGTCTTCTACTTTTAATGACTACTTACGCCGACGACAGTCAGGAAAAATTCTACTGTGAAAGCTGGGATAGTGAAAGCAGGAAAAGCCGCCAGATATCTTTTGAGGAGTTTGAAAATATATTCAGAGACGGCGGAGGGTTGCCGGTAAGAATGTTTTCAAAAGAAAGTGTTGTGAAAATGGCTGCGGCAGTAAAACTAAAACTTACTGAATTTCATCCCTTTCATGGCAAATCCATTGAAAATGGTGAAGAATATCAGCCAAGAGATGCGTTTTATATTTTTGTAAAAGAATAATAGAGGTGTAGTTAATCATGCAGGGAACCATTACCGGTAATATCAGCTATTGCTTTAGTTTTAGCACTTATAAAGAATCTGGAGGCTCCGCCACTGTCAGGGAAAAAGCAATAAGATCTTCTATAAAAAAGCGCTACCCAACTGCCGTCTTTGATGATGATCCGGGCAGCGATAAACAGAGTCTTTTGAGAGATCTGCGCATTGGCACAGAGTTTCTTCATGGCAAGGGCTTACCTTTCCCATGTTTTCGTGTAGTACTTCCGAACTACAAATTAGAGATGGATGGGTTCGATGTGTTTGACTCCTGCGTGTATATGAGCATATTTCCGGAGTCAGACTCAGCCCATATATTTATCTGTATAAGTGTAAAGGACGGATCTCCTGACGATTTTGTCTACCTTCGCCATGTACAGGGTAATGGGCGAAAGCTGAAAAATATTGACGGCAGGGAAATTTCCGTAATGGAAATATTCAATGAGGTCAGCGCATCTTTGAGGCAACCTATCGGCGAAATTGAAGATACTTACCTACTGGAAATAAAAAAATTTGGTGAATATGAAGATGTACAAGCAGCTCTTGATAAAGACATGAACCTTGTATATGGTATAGTGTGCGGAGACGAGGGTTGGCGCAATGTGCCCGTATCACTTGCCGGTGAACGTATGAACTATCAGTGGGGCAGCCGTGATTTTATAAGACTTGTTACCTTTGGTGCAAACTCAGTATTTTTCAACTTAAACGAAAGTGGTAAAGCCAAAGAATACCTAGAAAACAGGAAAAAATTTGATGATGAATACTATGATGGCAATGTGAATCCATATTTTCTTATTGACAGCAATACTGCCGGGGTTAATCACGGCATCCTCTTCTCACTGGAAATGGTGCTGGTTATCAAAACAATCTGCAGTCGTGTTATCAATAGGCAGGCCCAGTTTTATGCAAATAATAGCGGTCTTTTAAGCCGGGATATACAGAGAATAAAAGCTTACCGCGGTGAATTGATTGTTATACTCAACAAAGTAGAAAATCTTCAGATCTCCGAGGTACGCGAACTGGAGCGTGTTCTCCTACGTAGCTACGACATAGAGCCCGTTATTGAAAAGATAAAATATCTGCTTGAAATACTGGAGTCGGAGCTTGAACTTCTCTATCAGACAAGTACTAACAGGCTGATCAATTTGCTCACCATAGCAGGTCTTGTACTTGCGGCAATCCAGGTACTTCAGGGCTTGTTTGGGTAGGCAATCCTTGCAATTACACTTCAGACCCCATTCCTCTGCAATGTAGTTTTTACGACATTTTCTCCTACAGTACCCCTTTCAAGCTGCGGTTGACAAGAAACCATCGTTCCCATTATAATGAAAAAAATGTCGATGTTTGGAGGAGCCCCCATGCGAGAAGCGATTCGAAAATGGATCCAACGTATCTGCGATCTGCTGGAGTTGCTGGTAGCCGTATTGGTGCTGATTGGAATTGCGGATGCCTTGGTAGGCTATTTTTTAGGGTTTACAGGAATTTACCACTGGATCGTGGACACAGGACAGTTTTTAACGTTTTTAGAAAATATGTTCAGTGTGGTGGTAGGAATTGAGTTTGTAAAAATGCTTCTGAAACCCAATGCAGAAAACGTCATTGAGGTGTTGGTATTCCTTATTGGTCGCCATATGATTATTGGCAATAATTCCGCTGTGGATATTCTACTTTCTGTCATCAGCGTAGGGATACTCTATGGGCTAGGCTGGTTTCTTCGTACAATGGATACGCAAGAGACAGAATCGCAGAGCAACGCCGGGAGTGGACTTTTGACAAAATTCCGCAAGAAGCCAGAACATCATGACTGCGAAACTGAATAAGAAAAATATAGAGCCCGCTGCAAAATCTTAGTTCCGCAGCGGGTTCGATCTGTTTTTATTAGCCTACAATATCATCCTAAAAAAAGAGTAGAATGACGCAGATAAAATGACAATAGTTTTACTTTTAGTTATTGCTATTGTAATATTTAGACTGGTAGATTATACAAAATGTCCACATTGTCATTTAGCTGATGTGAAAGTATTATCAAAAGAATACTGGGAAATTGAAAGTGCAAAACAAAAACGGACAATATCAGTTTTTCTGTGGATGAACTGAAAAATTTCAAGGAACTTATTGATATATGTGTTATCACACAAGAACAATTTGACGCAAAGAAAAAACAGTTATTTGGATTATAGAGATTGAAGGCGTGCTAACCAAGGCAATGGTAAGCGCGTCTTTTTATATATGCCAAGATCCCATTCCTATAGATCTTTTAGATTTTAAGCAAACATAAAAATACATCCGCCAAATGGCGGATGTATTTCAAAATGCTGTTTCACTATTTCTTATTAGCCAAAGTATCTCTCAAGAAGGCCCTTAAGAGCTTTGCCATGACGAGCCTCGTCACGAGCCATTTCGTGAACTGTGTCATGGATTGCGTCAAGGCCATTCTTCTTAGCGCATGCTGCAAGGTCAACCTTACCTGCTGTTGCGCCGAACTCGCAGTCAACTCTCCATGCAAGGTTCTCTTTTGTGGAAGCCTTCATGTTTGGCTCAAGTGTGGAGCCCAGGAGTTCAGCAAACTTAGCAGCATGTTCAGCCTCTTCGTAAGCTGCCTTTTCCCAGTAGAGGCCGATCTCAGGATAACCCTCGCGATGAGCGATACGAGCCATGCAGAGATACATACCAACCTCGCTGCACTCGCCGTTGAAGTTAGCCATAAGCTGGTCGAGTATGTACTTCTTATCTTCCTCAGAAATGTCCTTATTGTCCTTTACTGTCTTCTCATAAACACCAAACTCATGCTCAGCAGCCAGCTTCAGTTCGCCTACAACTTCTTCAAACATCTCTTTCTTAGCTTTGCAAACTGGGCACTGCTCTGGAGCCTCATTACCCTCATGGATATAACCGCAAACTTTACATACAAACTTCTTCATAACCTTTTCCTCCATAATAATTTTATCTATATTTTTCTTGTTCTTTTAAACAATTTGAACACAAACCAAAATAACTTACCACGATGCCCTGTACTTCACATCCTGTTTCGCCCTCAGCCGATTCAATCAGCTCTTCAGACATCGGCACCGCAGCGGTATCGATAACTGCACCGCACTTAGAACATACGAAATGGCCGTGAGGCCGGATATTCCCATCATACCTCTCCTGTCCGTTTACAACGCCAACGGACCTTATAAGGCCATCTTTTTTGAAGGCAGCCAGGTTGCGGTAAACAGTACCCAGGCTAAGATCCGGTATCTCCGGCTTGAGCTGTTCATAGATCCACTCAGCTGTGGGATGGATCGTCGTGCTCTTCAGGCACTCCATTATCGCGGCTCTCTTTCTACTATACCTTTTTCCTGTTTCCATAAACCTCTCGCTTAATAGTAATAGTTATCATTTGTGTTTATTGTATACTATAATTCCGTGTTTGTAAAGTACTTTTTCAAAAATTTTTGAAAAAATTTTTGCACGGGTTTCCCGCCATTTTCAGGGGGATACCCGTGCTTTTTATATACTATTTATCAAACAAAGCTGTTTTAATTTCTTCTATAACTTCTAAGAGCTTGAATTTTATCTTATACTCTGTTCCGCTCTCTGTTATAAGGTCCGTTTCATCCTCGCTAAGTCCAAGCTCCTGAAAGTCCTCTTTTTCCACCACTGTGTCAGAGCAAACTTTCGGATATATAACACACCACCAGTTGTGGCCCTGTCCCTGATCAATTATCACTCTCAGGGATGTATATTTGCCTGCTGGCAGGGAAAATGTATCATATTGCCTTGTTGGAAAACTCTCTATCTCAAGGCTGCATCTTACACTTATGCTCTCTCCTTCTGCGTCAGCCGCTCTGATGGCAGCCGCTGCAATGAGATCCATATTCTCATTGAGTATTTCCACAGCATCTGCTTTTGTACCAGCTTCTGACAGCAGCATGTCCACTTGACTGACTATTTCGTCTTTTACTTTGAGTTTCAGCTTCTGATCTTCCTGGGAGTCCGTTGCTCCCACCACATGAAGCCTTATCAGTTTTTCAGATAAATTTTTCTGCTGATTATCCAGCGCCATTGTAAATACTAAGGCCAAGGCAAAAGCTATGGCGATATAGATCAAAAACTTCTTTCTCATAAAAAACCCCTCTGAAGAAACATAGCGTATGTGCATATCTTTCCCCAAAGGAGTTTTTTCTATTCAATTATATTTTTATTTCTTTTTTCATTCCACAGAGATAACAGCTTTTATAGTCTTGTTTCAACGCCGCATACGCTTTTTCAGCCTGACTCTTGTCCGCAAACAACCCATATACTGCCGAGCCCGTACCTGTCATGCAAGCCCCAATAGCCTTGTTGTCATACATGACATTTTTGATTTTGTTTATTGTATCTCGACCGCCTTTCAGCACATCCTCAAATACATTAAAAAGCCGTTGACCCACATCCCGGATATTTTCCTCTTCAATAGCAGTCAGAATTCCCTGAGTGTCCGGGCGGCATTTTATTTTTCCGCAGTCTATAAGTGAGAAGAGTTCCGGTGTGGATGAAGAAAACTTCGGCTTACATATAAGGACCCAACAATCTGGCATAGGTTTCAGCCGCTTTAGCGTCGTGCCTGTACCAGTGGCAAGCACTGTTCCTCCCGCCACGCAGAAAGGAACATCTGAGCCCAGCTTTTCACCCATTTTCTCAAGAGTTTCCCTTGAAAGTTTACTATTAAACGCCCTGTTCAGCCCTCTCAGAACGGCAGCGCCATCAGAGCTTCCGCCTCCAAGGCCGGCTCTAGCCGGTATCCTTTTATGTATATCAATGTTAACATCAAACCCCTGTATATTGCACCCATCCAGAAAAATCCTGGCTGCACGATATGCAATGTTTCGCTCATCGTCCGGTATGTATTCCCTGTCAGTGTACACTTTAACTTTCCCGTCTCCAGGGACCACCAAAATTTTTATGTCATCATGAAAAGATACGCTTTGCATTACCATGCGCATCTCATGCCAGCCGTTTTCCATTTTGGAAACCACATCCAGGGAAATATTTATCTTCGCAAAAGCTTTTTCCTTTATCTCCATATCATCACCCTGATTTTTATTATACTATAACGAGTATAGCAGCTATACCCCTCCCAAACAAGGGATTTTTGTTCATATATTTGTCAGAGCTTTTACAGGCGTAAGGTGTAAATGTTAATAAATTTATGTTAAAATTCCAAATGTTCATGAATAAAGGCGAAACCCCGGGGAATATTATCCTCAACGGATAAAATTTTTATCCAAAAGGAGGATAATATTATGATTATGGACAAAATTGCTCTTGTTCTTTCGATTATTGGCGGTTTAAACTGGGGCCTTGTTGGCATTTTCAAGTTTGATCTTGTCGCATTCTTGTTTGGCGGACAAACAGCCGCAATCAGCAGAGTTGTTTATATTCTCGTTGCCCTGGCATCTATTTGGTGCATTTCATTGCTCTTCCGTGATAGAACAGACAACGAAAAGCACGTCTAACACATGCAGGGCACTGCCCTGCTACATAAACGGTGATAATATGAAGTACTATATTCTCTTCTATTTTCTAATAATCAATCTTCTATCTTTTGCAACCATGGGCATTGATAAACTCAAAGCCAAGCAGGGTAGGCGAAGGATAAGAGAGCGGACTTTATTCCTTCTCGCAATTTTTGGTGGGAGCATCGGTTCCATTTTGGGAATGCGCCTTTTCCATCACAAGACAAGGCACAGATCATTTGCTTTTGGTATGCCCACGATACTCCTTTTACAGTGCGCTATTGCAACAATTATTTTCTGGAAATTTTACATATAAAAATCATGCCGACGAAACTTTGTCGGCATGATTTTTCATTTCTTCTTTCTCCTGTTTACCGCCTCGGTAAGAAGATATTCTATCTGGCCATTTATCGAGCGAAAATCCTCCTCCGCCCAGGCGGCAATATCATTCCATAGAGATGGCGAGAGGCGCAGAACTATCTGTTTACGGGCATTTTCCTTATTTTTCAAGGCTTTTTCCCGTTCTTTTATTTCACGCTCCATGGCCTCTATCTTTTCCAGCTTTTCATTTAAAAGCTGCTCACGTCTCTGAAGATCCATGACGGATACCTATTCAGTTAGTAAATAGACCCGCTATTTACTATTGGCTGAGCGTCCTTATTACCGCAGAGCACTACAAGCAGATTGCTGACCATAGCAGCCTTTCTCTCCTCGTCCAGAAGGACGATCTGATCCTCGCCCAGCTTATCAATAGCCATCTTAACCATTCCTACAGCACCGTCAACTATCTTCTGACGGGCCGCGATTATAGCGGATGCCTGCTGCCGCTGGAGCATTGCAGCGGCGATCTCCTCGGCATAAGCAAGATGAGTTATCTTGACTTCTTTTACCTCAAGGCCCGCTTCTTCTACCCTATTCTGCAGTTCCTCTTTCATCACTTCAGCAATTTCAATGCTGCTTGATCTGAGAGTTTTTTCCTGTACGCTGTCGTCCCCGCTCTCGTCAAAGTCATCGTATGGATAAAGTCTGGAGACATTTCTTATAGTAGAGTCTGTCTGTATGCTCAAAAACTCGTAATAGTTTTCCACAGAAAAGACAGCTTTTGTAGGATCCTTTACCTGCCATATAACGATAGCCCCGATTATTATAGGATTGCCCAGTACATCGTTTACCTTCTGTCTGCCGTTATCTAATGTCTGAAGCTTTGTGGATACGGATTTTTTGAGCAGTACTGTGCTCTCTGTTGTTTTCTTACCGGAACTCATATCTGTTGCGGTATTTACAGCCACCTCAATTGCCGTCCCTTTACCAGTTTGTGGGGCAAAGGATGTGCAGAACGGATTTACATAATAAAATCCGGACTCCTTTATTGTTCCGTAATAGTTGCCAAAGAGTGTCAATATTCTGGCTTCATTTGGGTGCACGATCTTAAGGCCTGCCATAAGGATAGGGAACAAAAGTACACCTATCATACCGACTGCAAATATCACGCCTCCCACCACGGTTTCAGCTTCCGCCAGAAGCGCAATCCCTACTATTAACACAAATATTGAAGCAATTGTGGCCGCCAGCAGCACAAGCAGCATAATACCACCGTTTTTTGATTTAATTTCTCTTTCTACTATATCTCTATTCATTTTTTACACCGTCCTTTGATGATAGTCAAATGATATCATAACGATATCATTTTGTCAACAGGTTCACAACAAAAAGGAAACGCTTTCAGCGTTTCCTTTTCTATTTGGACAAGATCTTCGACGGGCTGATTCCGAAGACCTTCTTAAAAGCTCTCTGAAATGTGGAATAGTCTTTAAACCCGCTCATTGACGCCGCCCTTGAAGCCGGCACTCCATTTTTGATAAGATCCGACGCGTACATAAGTCTCTTCTGCAGAATATATCCATGAACTGTATAGCCTGTAATATCTTTAAACTTCCGCATAAAGTGGTATTTGCTTATATAGCATCTGGAAGCCAGTGCATCAACAGACATATCCTTGTCTAGATTTTCATTGATATAAGTAATGACAGCTGCAATTTTTGGATCATAGAAAACAGAGACTTGGGTCTTATCCATCTCCCCGTCTATAACCGCTCTGTTCAGGCATATGAGAAGTTGAAGAACTGCGTTCCTAGCCAGAATATCCGAGCCGAACTTCTCTGAGTCCATCTCGTGTTCAAGGTCATACAGTATATTTTTTACCTTGTTTCGACTTTCCTGTCCCAGGCGCAGCAGGTAGAATCCATCGGATTCCGCTTTTCTAAAACATTTCATCAGCGACGTTTTTTCTGTACCGTTTTTATCGGCAAAATACGGACTTATATAAAGTATTATCCGCTCATAGTCTTCACTTGTGTCTATAAGGGCTTTGTGGAGAGTGTGGTCGCTTATAAGCAGTATATCCCACGGCCGAAGCGGATACGTTGTACCCTCTATGAGGTAATCTACCTTGCCTGAAATAAAGATGACCGCCTTGTTAAATTCGTGGTAGTGATACTCTTTCTCATCGCCCAGGTTATCTTTCAAATGAAAAAGGCGGTATTCCTCATGCAGGTATCCATTTTTAACATATCTGTTCGGGTCTTGCACTTTTTCATCCCTCCTGATCTGATGATAAGATTATTTTAAATCATTTTCTAAATTAAAACAATAGACAACAAAAAGCCGCAGGGCAAGCGCCACTGCGGCCTTTTAATTTTTAAAGTCTTATGTTAAGCCAGTAGCCCTTGTCTATTCTCTTCTTCAGAAGTACACTCCTCAGAAGGGAGTCGATAAAGAATGAAAACCACGGACCTGTAACTGTGAACATAAGCATAGGAGCTATAGTGTCCATAGGATAGCAGAAGAAATATGTAGCAAGCGGTCTTACGATAGTAACGCTGATAAGTGATATTATGGCAACGTACTTCGTATCACCGGCGCCTCGCAGGCAACCTGAATATACGATTCGTCCATTCTGTGGGATCATGCCTATAACAATTATCGTAAATGCAATCGCCGCGTCAGCGATTACTGCCGCATCGTCAGTAAACAACTGAGCAAGCAGCGTTCGCGTCGAGAATATTGTAACCATTAATATAATGGATATTATGATCGACATGTTTCTCGTTACCTTTACGTAAGCTACCGCCAGATCCTTTCTCTTCTGGCCAAGGCTCTGTCCTACCAAAGAAGTAGAGGCAACAGCAAGGCCATCGCCAACAGTAAAGGAAAGCGAGCTTATCTGCTGAACAATATAGTAAGTCGCGTATGCCGCCGTTCCTACACCAGCAACAAGTTTCTGGTTTATAAGGAATCCTATTCGCAGGCAAACAGACTCTGCGATAGAAGAAGAACCTACATTCATTACGCTCTTAAGGGAGCTCATATCTTTATCCATTTTCCCGAACAACTTAAGGTGCAGATACCCGCTTTTCCTCAAAATAAAATAAAAAGCTATGCAGCATGACACAAATGTACCAAATACAGTTGCAACAGCAGCGCCGAAAACGCCCCATGCCGGGAACCCGAAATTTCCGCCTATGAGCAGGTAGTTAAAAATAATATTTATGATGTTGGCCGTCATGTTTGTTATAAGCGTAACTTTCGTCTGCCCTATGGCTTTAAGTGCCGCACAGATGCATAAAGACCAGTAGTTGAAGATCATACCTGCGGAGATGACTCTAAAATATGTAACGCTCATCTCATATGTATCATCGTTTGCACCTACAAGTCTCATAAATGGACCGGCAAAAACAACGCCTAAAACCGCCATCAAGATTCCCAGCACTGTCATCAGTATAAGCGACTGTTTAAGACAAGTGTTAGCGGACTCCTGATCATTTTCGCCTTTTCTTCTTGCTATAACCGCCGTTACACCAACGCACAACGACTGGGACAGCAGCAGAAGTATCATACGCGGCTGGGATACAAGTCCTACCGCCGCAATAGCTGACAACCCTATAGAACCAACCATCATAGTATCCAGAGAGTTCATAAGACTCAAAAGCGCGCCCTCAAGCACGCTCGGCCAAGCTATTGCCCAATTCTTTTTATAAAGCTCTTTTACATCTTCATTTCCCTCGAGCTTTACATCAGCTATTGAGAATCTTTGCACAACAGCATCTTTCAAACCCACCAATTAAAACACTTCCCCAATATTTTATTTAAAACATTCTATTCCTTTTACAAAAAATATTCAATAGCTTTACATAACAAAATTTAAAAATCCCGACAGGTAAAATCTGTCGGGATTTCATTAGTTCTCTTTTACTTTACAATCTCTTTTATGGCATCTGCCACAGCTTCTGGTATAAATCCAAAATGCTCAAACAGCTTTCCGGCGGGAGCGGAAGCGCCAAATGATCTCATCGCTATTATCTTGCCATCAAGACCTGTATACTTTTCCCAGCCGAACGCGGAGAGCGCTTCGACTGCGATTCTCTTTCTAACGCCATCAGGCAGTATTGACTGCTTATATTCTTCACTCTGTGCCTCGAAAAGGTCCATACATGGCATGCTGACAACTCTTACGTCGATTTTATCCTCTACCATCTTCTTAGCTTCCAGAGCAAGAGATACCTCAGATCCCGTGGCTATAACTATAACCTCTGGGACAGCGTTTTTACTGTCGGATATAATGTAGGCGCCCTTGAGAATGTCCTCCGGAGCGGCATTAGATACCTGTGGAAGGTTCTGCCTTGTAAGAGCTATAGCTGTCGGAGTGGTCTCGCTGGTCATTGCGCTGTACCACGCCGCCAGAGTCTCTCGTCTGTCAGCCGGTCTAAATACGTTAAAGTTGGGCATTGCTCTCAGCATAGCCAACTGTTCAATAGGCTCATGTGTAGGTCCGTCCTCTCCAACTCCGATACTATCGTGTGTGAGCACGAATGTTGTTGGTATCTTCATAAGAGCGGAAAGTCTCGCCATAGGCTTCATATAGTCTGAGAAAACAAGGAATGTAGCAACATAGGCAGAAAGGCCATGGAGTACCATACCATTTCCAATAGCAGCCATAGCAAGCTCTCTTATACCAAAATGGATATTTCTACCCTCAGGTGTCTCTTTGGAGAAGAAAGGTACGCCTGTCATCTCCGTCTTGTTCGACGGTGCAAGGTCAGCAGAGCCACCGATAAGAGAAGGTATGTGGTCTTTCAGTCTGTTTATTGCAACACCAGAAGAAGCTCTTGTTGCCTCAGGCTTTTCTGCCGGAGCCCAGTACTCATTATCATTTATAAGCTCTTTTGCCGCATCTTTGGAAAATTCTCTCTTCCACTCCTCGGCCATATCAGGATATGCCTTGCAGTATTCATCGAACATCTTGTTCCAGTCTTCCTCAGCTTTCGCTTTGGAGTCGGCCATCTCTTTATAATACGTATATACTTCATCAGGAACATAGAACGGCTCATGGCTTGGCCAGCCAAGAGTATCTTTCATGGCATCAACATTTTCCTGACCTAATGGCTCGCCATGTGCGGAAGCCTTACCCTGTTTTGCAGGGCAACCGTAGCCTATTTCAGTCCTAACTGTTATAAATGAAGGCCTTGTCTTATCGGCCTTAGCTTCTTCAATAGCTTTTCCGATTTCCTCAAGATTTGTGCCGTCCTCAACAGTAAGTGTCTGGAATCCGAAAGCTTCCATACGCTTTGCGACATTTTCAGTAAAGGCTAAATTTGTGCTGCCTTCAATCGTTATATTGTTTGAGTCAAACAGGATAATAAGTTTATCAAGTCCCAGTGTGCCTGCCAGAGAAAACGCCTCAGAGGATATACCTTCCATAAGACAGCCTTCTCCGCCGAGAGCAAATGTATAGTGGTCAACAACAGGATAGCCCTCTCTGTTGAATTTAGCGGCCAGATGCTTTTCTGCAATGGCCATACCAACTGCCATTGCCATACCTGCGCCCAGAGGGCCGGTGGTAGCCTCAACACCAACTGTGTGTCCATATTCAGGGTGCCCCGGTGTTTTTGAGCCGAACTGACGGAAGTTCTTTAAATCTTCCAGAGTAAGTCCATAACCGAAAAGATGGAGCAGTGAATACAGCATTGCCGAACCGTGTCCACCGGATAAAATAAATCTGTCGCGATTAAACCACTCAGGGTCTTTTGGATTATGCTTCAAATGATTTGCCCAAAGCTCATATGCCATAGGCGCGCTTCCAAGCGGCAGTCCCGGATGACCTGAATTCGCTTTCTGTATGGCGTCAGCAGAAAGAACTCTGATCGCGTTTACTGCCATCACATCTTTATTGCTCATAATACCCTCCCATTTATCTGCAGTATTATAAATTTTATCTTCAGTTTCATTTTATAATTATTTCATAGAAATTTCAATATCTGCACCAGTATATTTAATGGCCTTCCTGTTTTTTTGCGTTCTCACGGTGCCGGAATATTCTGCGTATCCAGGCGATATCGTCTTCGGGCAACGTATTAAACAGGAAAAGTAAAGTTATGTATACCACTGCTGATATTACCACAGATACTATAAGCCCAATTACTGAAGCAAATGGTATTTTTATCCAATGTACACAAACTCTGGCGGCAGATACCCCGCCGAAAGCTGAAAGCAGGGATTTTGTTATAACTCCGAGTTTGAAACGTATTTTTGTTATCTGCATAAGCCGTCCTATGCTGAGGGTAAAATTAAATATCTCAGAAATATAAAGAATGGCGATATATCCTGGTACAGCGTATTTCGGCAGTACATTTGCCACCAATACAAGGCAAAGTAGAGAGTCCAATATATTGAAATACATGGAATACATATGCTGTCCCAAACCTCTGAGCATTCCGTCAGTTACAGTGTCCAGATACATTATTGGCATTAGAAATGCAAAAATCTTTATCATTGCTCCGACCTCAGGGTCTTTATATATGACAGTGCCCAGTTCATCGGAAAACTCCGTCAAAACCGCCATTACACATATTGAAAATATCAGGCAGAGTCTTAAAAGTCTCGTTGATGTTACGGATATGTACTCAGTCTTTCCTCTGACCTGAGCCTCTGTAAGCTCTGGTACAATAAGCTCCGACAGGGAAGCGAAAAACGCCGATGGAAAAGTGATTATTGGAAATACCATACCCTGTATTATTCCATAACTTGATAAAGCCTCCTCGCTTGATACGCCAGATTTTCTGAACCCTCTGGGTATGAGAATATTCTCAGCCGCAGTGAGTGCGGTTCTGGCATATGCTGAAAGCGCCAGTGGTACCGCTATGGAAAACATTCTGGATGGGATTTTATCCCCCTGTACTTTATATCCCCTGTATCGTCTTTTGTCGAAGAGATATATGACAAGTATAAGCAAAAAGGAAAACGTCTCGCCGGCAATCCCGCCGGCGATCACCGCGGCACACATCTGCTCAAGATCTCCGTGTCGGGCAATCTGAAGTGCCAGTATAACTGTTACAATCCTTACAAGCTGCTCAAAAAGCTGTACAACTGCTGACTTAATAACACGGCATACAGCCGTAAAATATCCGGCAAAAACCGTGCCCATAGCCATCCATGGCAGGCTCATAGACAGCAGTTTCAGTGAAAGCACTGTTCTCTCGTCGCCTATTATTCCTGTGCCTAGATAGTTTGACATCTGGAAAAGGATAAAAGACGCCGCAAAACCTGTAAACGCGGCGTACATAAGGCAGCTTCTCACTGTTTTTCTGACGCCGCCTATATTGCCCTTTCCCAGCTCTTCCGACACAAGCCGGGTAGTGGTAAACCTTATACCTGATATGGCCACTGTCTGAGCAAAGATGCCCACACTCATAATGAGCTGAAAAAGCCCTATACCAGCCGACCCGATCTTACCCGACAGAAACACCTGGAAGAGCAGGCCAATGATCCGCATTAAAACAGACGTGGCCGTCAGCAGTATCGTATTATATATAAGGGTCCTGCTCTGCTTCATCATTCACCTCCAAGTGTACTTGTTTAATATATGACCCTGGAGCTCTGTAATATGAAGCAAAAGGACAACTCTACGGCTTTATTTTTTCATCTGCTTTAAATTTAGGGCGTTATATGATAAAATTCTATAGAAAAGGAGGGATGAGAGTGGCGGATCTTAACACAAATGTAAGATGGATAAGCGGTATCGGCGAGGCACGATCCAAAAGCCTTAACAAGCTCGGCATATACACTCTCTCCGACCTTGTATCTTATTTCCCACGTGCTTATGACGACCGTCGCCGCTTCAAGCAGATAAAAGATCTGCATCCCGGCGAGAGCGTATGTGTCGCCGCCACGGTGGCTTTTCCTCCAACTCTCTCCCATATTAGAGCCGGTATGGATATTGTAAAGCTCAGGGCAGTTGACTCCGCCGGTTCCCTTAATATAACTTTTTTCAACCAATCATACATGAAAAACGCCCTTATTCAGGGCGAAAACTATATATTCTACGGTAAAATTAGTGGCACCGCAAAAAATCCCGAGATGACAAACCCCATTGTGGAGAAAAACGATGGTAAAGGACGGTCCACGGGACGCATAGTGCCGATATACAGACTCACTTCAGGTATTACTCAGAATATGGTGTCAAGGGCTGTTCTTCAGGGCCTTGCCGCCTGCGGAGATATTCTGCCAGATCCTCTGCCGAGAGGTATACAGCAGCAGTATAAACTTGCCCAGTCGAGATTTTCATACGAAAACATCCACTTTCCTAACAGTCCCGCGGATCTTGAGATCGCCCGGCGCAGACTGATTTTTGAGGAGCTGTTTGTGCTGTCCTGCGCCCTCACTTTTCTAAAACGCAACAAAAAAGTAAAAGAAGGCACGGCCATTATCCCCGCAGATATGAGAGAATTTTATTCTTCCCTGCCCTTCCAGCTTACCGGCGCTCAAAAGAGAGCCATAGACGAAGCGCTTTTGGATATGGCAAAACCTATTCCCATGAGTCGTCTTGTACAGGGAGATGTTGGTTCCGGCAAAACTGTCGTTGCGGCAGCATGTTGCTATAATGCCTTTAAATCCAACCTTCAGTCCGCCTTTATGGCCCCAACCGAGATCCTGTCAATGCAGCACTATGAGACTCTCTCATCCATGCTCTCTCCTCTTGGAATAAAGGTAGATCTTCTCAAAGGTAGTATGAAAGTCAGAGAGAAACGGGCGGTTTTGGAAAAACTTGAGTCCGGCGAGACTGACGTTCTGGTAGGTACACACGCCATAATTTCAGAAAATGTAAAATTTAAAAATCTTTCCCTTGTCATCACTGACGAACAGCATAGATTCGGTGTAAACCAGCGTGCGGCGCTGACTGCAAAAGGCATATCTCCCCATGTGATGGTCATGAGCGCCACCCCTATTCCCAGAACTCTGGCGCTTATGATTTACGGCGATCTTGACATTTCAATAATAAACGAGCTGCCGCCTGGCCGTCAGAAGGTGGACACCTTTGCCGTTAGCGAGAAAATGAGAGCCCGTGTAAACGCATTCATCCGCCGTCTTGTAGGAGAAGGCCGGCAGGTATATATCGTCTGCCCTATGGTAGAGGATAATGAGACCTTCAGCGAGAACATGAAAGCCGTCAAAGAATATGCCGACAATTTGCAAAACATTATATTCCCTGACCTGAAAGTCGGGCTCATACATGGTAAGCTCCGACCGGCCCAAAAAGAAAAGACTATGGCGGAATTTGCAGCCGGAAATATTGATATTCTTGTGGCCACAACCGTTATAGAAGTCGGTGTGGATGTGCCAAACGCCGCCCTTATTGTGGTAGAAAACGCTGACAGATTCGGTCTTAGCCAGCTTCATCAGCTCAGAGGAAGGGTAGGCCGCGGCAGCCACAAATCATACTGTATTCTTTTCGAAAGCTCAGGAGCCGAGACAGCCGCTAAACGTCTTGAGGTAATGTGTAGCACAAATGATGGTTTTAAAATATCCGAAGAGGACCTGAAACTCAGAGGCCCCGGCGATTTTTTTGGTTCCCGTCAACATGGTCTGCCTGAAATGAAAATCGCAAACTTCGCCTCCGATATTAACCTTCTAAAACTAGCTCAGGAGGCCGCCCAGAAAACACTGTCAGCGGATCCTAATCTGTCAAAACCTGAAAACGCGATGATAAAAGAGCACATCAAGAAAATGCTGGAATACAACGCAGATACCTTAAACTAAAGTAAATACGTTAAAAGCCGCGCCATAAGGCGCGGCTTTTAAGTTTATCTAATTACTTTTCTTTCTTTTCTTCTTCTATTTTCTGCATCTGCTCAGCCAGGTGCAAAGACAGGGCCGCAAGGGAATAAGCCATGTTTTCATTCTGCACCAGCACACCTTCAGGAACTGACAGGTGTACGGAGGCAAAATTCCATATAGCTTTTATCCCGGCATTTATAAGCTCGTCGCAGACCTCCTGGGCCGCGGCGCCCGGCACCGTTATTATACCTATCTTTATATCGTGCTCCCGGCATACCTCCGGCAGCTTGCTTATGGGATATACCGGTTTCCCTCTTATCTCCTTGCCCACAACATCTTCGCAGTTGTCAAATGCTGCTATGATCTCAAGCCCAAACTCATCAAACCCCTTGTACCCGGTAAGAGCGCTACCCAGATTACCCGCGCCTACAAGTACGGCATAATCGGTAGTATCATAGCCCAGAAAATTTTCAAGCTCTGTGATAAGGCTGTCAATAACATACCCGATTTTCGGTTTACCGCCCTTACTTACCGACGCCAAATCCTTCCGTACCTGCACCTCGTTAAGCTTCATGGCTTCAGCGATTGTTACAGCAGAAATGTTTTTGATATTCTTTTTCTGCACATCTTTCAAAAAGCTAAGATATGTGGGCAACCTTCTTATTGTCTGTTTGGATACGCTGTGGTTTCTCAATCAATACTTCCTCCCTAAACGCTTAGCTGGTAAAACATATTATGAATTTTTGTTTGTGCCGGAAAGCGTCCGTCTTTAAACGCGGCTTCAAAATATTGTGATAGGCGAAAACCATATTAAATGGAGATTCCCTCTGCCTGCTTAGAATACTACTTTTTTAAAGTTCTTCTTACCGCGTTTTACAATTATACCGTCGCCTGAGAGCTGTTCTTTGGTGAACGATTTAGAAAACTCCTTAACTTTCTCACCGTCAGCCTCAACACCGCCCTGCTGTACAGCACGTCTTGCCTCACTCTTTGACGGGCACAGACCTGACTTCTGCAGTATTGCAAGGATATCGATACTTCCGTCTGTAAAATCTTCTTCAGACAACTGGAATGTAGGCATTTCTGCTGCGCCCCCTGATGAAAACAGAGCTCTTGCGGTCTCCTGGGCTTTATTTGCCTCTTCCTCACCGTGTACAAGCTTTGTAAGCTCAAATGCCAGTATCTCCTTAGCACGGTTGAGCTGGCTTCCCTCCCAGGAATCCATCTCGTCTATTTCCTCAAGAGGTATAAAGGTGAGCATACGGATACATTTCAGTACATCAGCATCGTCAACATTACGCCAGTACTGATAAAACTCGTATGGGCTTGTCTTGTTGGCATCAAGCCAAAGAGCATTACCCGCTGTCTTGCCCATTTTCTTGCCCTGGGAGTCTGTGAGAAGTGTTATCGTCATACAATGTGCGTCCTCACCGAGCTTACGTCTTATAAGTTCTGTACCGCCCAGCATATTTGACCACTGGTCATTACCACCACACTGCATATTACAACCCAGCGTCTTGAACATATGGTAAAAGTCGTATGACTGCATAATCATATAGTTAAATTCAAGGAAACTCAGACCTTTTTCCATTCTCTGTTTGTAGCACTCAGCCCTGAGCATATTGTTTACAGAGAAGCAGGCGCCTACCTCTCTTAAAAGCTCAACATAATTGAGGTCCATAAGCCAGTCAGCGTTATTTACCATAAGAGCCTTTCCGTCAGAAAAGTCCACAAATCTCTCCATCTGGCGCTTAAAGCACTCTGCGTTGTGGTCAATAGTTTCTTTTGTAAGCATCTGGCGCATATCCGTGCGGCCTGATGGATCGCCTATCATGGTCGTGCCGCCGCCTATAAGAGCAATAGGCTTATTGCCTGCCATCTGAAGACGTTTCATAAGCGTCAGCGCCATAAAATGTCCGGCGGTCAGGCTGTCCGCAGTACAGTCAAAGCCGATATAAAATACAGCTTTTCCATTATTAATAAGATCCCTTACCTTTTCCTCGTCGGTTACCTGGGCAATAAGTCCTCTTGCCACAAGTTCATCATACATTGTCATATACCATTTTCCTCCAAAATGCTCTCAAGTATCTCTACTGCGTCGGCTATATATTTGCCGCAGAGCTTGACCTCACTGGAGGCCAGAAGGTCTCTGCATGTGAGATGTCCCTCTTTTTCGGTAAATCTCTTTGTAAACTCATTTGTCATATCCTTTACAAGCTCACTTTTCAGCACCGGCAGTCCCTTGTTCTTAACAATAAGGCCGATAGCCGCAACAGCGCCTGAAGCTGCACCGCATATCTCTCCACAACGGAATCCTCCTCCCAGCCCCTCGCAGATAGCCAAAGATGTCTCTCTGTCAAGGCCTGTGAGATCCTCAAAAGCGCAGAACACGCTCTGAGCGCAGTTATAGTTCTGTGCGCGGCACTGCGCCGCAAGTTCTTTTCTGTCCATATCTTTCCCTCACATATATTTTAATACTACTGTCTTTTTCTCAGTATCTTTTGTCAGTTCAAAGCTGTTTCCGCCATATTCCACATTATCGCAAAGCTTTGTAAATTCCTCAAGATTTGCGATCTGCTCAAGTCCGTTTGTCTTTGTGCGATAGTGCATTGGTATTGTAACCTTTGGCTTTGCTCTGTCAATTATGCTTTTTGCCATTGGCGCGTCAATGGTAAAATATCCTCCCACCGGAATAAGGAAGCAGTCAGCCCCTGACACCTTTGCTAGCTCGTCATCACTGAGATCCCGGCCAAGATCACCAAAATGTACTACTGTCATATCTCCGCACCTTATGATGTGGATATCGTTCATTCCTCTTAGAGCTCCACCTTTGTCGTCATGCTCTGTCTTCAATACAGATATGTCAAAAGCCGAAGGCTCATCTGTTTTTACAATCTTTACGCCCTCTGTAAAATGATGGTCGCCGTGTCCATGGCTGCAAATTACATAGTTTGCCTCAAGCCTCAGGGGTGGAAGTCCAGGCACTGAACCATCTCCATACGGGTCCAGAACAATACTCTGGCCGCCATACTCGATTTTAAAACAGGCGTGTCCACAATAAATTATATTTATTTTATCCATTTTCGCCCTCCTTTTAAGCAAAAACGCCCTCTGTCCCGATTGGGACAGAGGGCGAATAGTCGCGGTACCACCTCTGATTTTCCGCACCTTCACAGGAGCGAACTCAACAAGTGAATCTCACTTTGGCTGTAACGGGCTGACCCGGCCTTTCGGCAGCTCAAAAAGTGTATTCAGAATATTCTCTCTATGCCTTTCACCAGCCGGCACTTCTCTGAAAGAGGCTAAATATTCCTACTTTTCTTTTCTCAACGCTTATTTCAAAAGAAATATATCAGTTTTGTTCGTGTTTGTCAACATCAGTCATCCTTATGCTCAGCATAGAACTGGTCGAAATCTTTAAGCTGATACTTCAGGAGGTTAGGTGTGTCAAGACCGTACGGGCACTTGGAGGCGCAGCTGCGGCAACCAATGCAGTTGTCGATCTTGTGCATTTCAGCATAGAACTCCTCTGTCATGTATCTCTTATATGGGCTGCGGCGAAGCAGCATATCTATTCTGGCCGCTGTGGGTATATTTATACCGGCAGGGCAAGGCAGACAATAGCCACAGGAACGGCAGAAGTTTCCGGCAAGATCTTTTCTATCCTTTTCAATGATAGCCTTCAGCTCATCGTCAAGTACAGGTGCCTCTTCTTCAACTTCAAGCCACTGATCGAGCTGCCACATAAACTGGATACCCCAGATAGGAACAACATTATCAAACTGGTTGAAGAATGCACGGCATGCTCTCGGCTTATCAAGAAGGCCGCCAGCCAGGCCCTTCATAGCAATAAAGCCCATATCGGCCTCTTTGCACTGGCGCGCCAAGTCGATATCAGCATCACTGCTTATGTAGCTAAACGGGAACTGAAGCGTCTCATAAAGGCCGGATTTAATGGCATCCTGAGCCAGTTTCTGTCTGTGGTTTGTGATACCTATATGGCGAATATAGCCTTTTTCCTTCATAAACAGAGCGCCTGCAAATGCTCCGTCCGGATCTTCCGGGTCAGGAAGCTGAGCAGGATTATGGAACTGGAACAAGTCAATATAATCAGTCTTCAACATTTTCAGGCTGTTTTCAATATGGCTTATAACAGTTTTCTTGTCTGTGCCGCCGCTCTTTGTAGAGATGACAATATTCTCTCTGACATCAGACAATGCCCGGCCAATCTTCTCTTCGCTGTCGGTATATGCATTTGCCGTGTCAAAATAATTTATACCTTTGTCATAAGCTTTTCTTAGAATTTCCACAGCTTCGTCCATGGAAACACGCTGAATAGGAAGCGCGCCAAAGGATGTGCTTGTTACCATGAGTTCAGTTTTTCCAAGTCTGATTTTTCGCATATAAGCTCAGCTCCTTAAGATATTTGTTAACTAATTTTATCATATTTTAACCTGGCTTACAACAATATCAGTTCAACTTTATTGGATTTTAAATTTCTGCACAATATGGTATACTGTTTTCGTATTTGAAAGCGATTATAACACTGTCTTTTAAGGATGTGAGGTTTTTGAAAAATTCTGAAGGTATGCACTCTCTGCGGTCTCTTTATAAGATAGGTAAAGGTCCATCCAGTTCACACACTATGGGCCCTGAAAAGGCCGCGAATATTTTTAAACAGTGTCATTTGGACGCTGAGGAATTTGAAGTTACTCTCTTCGGCTCACTTGCAAAAACCGGCAAAGGCCATATGACCGACGCTGTCATAAAAAATACCCTTGCCCCGACTCCCTGTAAAATAATTTTCGATACCGCTAAACAGGATCTGCCCCACCCCAACACGATGGTGTTTTCCGCTCTGAAAAGCGGCAAGGTTTACGACACCATGGAGGTTTACAGCGTTGGCGGCGGCAGTATTGAGATAAAAGGTCGCAAAGCTGAAGAGGAGCCTATTGTATACCGCCAGTCTACATTTAACGATATTGCCACATTCTGTACACAGCGCAAAATCAGATTGTGGCAGTATGTGGAGATGACGGAAGGCCCGGATATATGGGACTATCTTCTCAAAGTCTGGAAAACCATGTGTTCTGCCATAGATGAAGGTCTCTCCGCGGAAGGAGAGCTTCAAGGTGGACTACATGTACAGCGCAAGGCGAGATTTTTATACACCCAGCACCATATGGATGAGTCTGCAAACACAAGAGAGGAGCGGCTTGTCTGCGCTTACGCTTTTGCCGTCAGTGAGCAGAATGCCTCATCGGGAACTGTCGTTACCGCTCCCACCTGCGGCGCGTCGGGAGTTCTGCCGGCTGTTTTGAGATACCAGCAGGAACGCCGGGGCTACACCGATCGTGAAATAATCCACGCTCTTGCCACCGCAGGTATAATAGGAAACCTTATAAAAACAAACGCCTCCATAAGTGGCGCGGAATGCGGCTGCCAGGCGGAAATCGGTTCTGCCTGCTCCATGGCCTCAGCTGCCCTTGCTGAGCTTTTCGGTATGGATATTGGTCAGATCGAGTATGCTGCCGAAGTGGCTATGGAACACCATCTAGGGCTTACTTGCGACCCCATAAAAGGTCTTGTTCAGATCCCATGTATTGAGCGTAATGCTGTTGCTGCATGTAGGGCAATAAATGCCGTTACACTTGCCAATTTTTTGACAAATACCAGGAAAATATCTTTTGACCTTGTAGTCCAGACCATGTATGAAACCGGCAAGGACCTTTCAAAAATATACAAGGAGACAAGCGAGGGTGGACTTGCCAAATTATATCTGTAAAAATCTGTTTTCCAAAAATGTGGCTATATGATAAAAAACAAACTGTCATCCATGTGGGAAATTAAACACCTCTGCTGTCAGTGGATTTTATCATCTCATCAACAGTTATATTAATATTCACCCAGCCTGCCTCCACAAAAATCTTATTTCCATAAAATTTATGCATTTTTGAAGGCAATAATCTTCTATTCCACTCTATTTCCAGCTTTTGAATGGCGCCTTGACAAAGTTTTGAAGCTATGATAGTATCGAGCCAGTTAACCCGTGCTAACTGGCTCGGTATTTTTATTTTGCTTGAGTTAGCTCAAGCTAACTCAAGCCGGCATTTTCTATTTGAAACATTTCACCTTCATCAGCATCAAAATACACTCAGATTGGAGGCAGCACATGTCTTTGGCTTTATGGCAGGGGCTTCTGATCCCCTTTGCCGGGACGACATTGGGGTCCGCGGCAGTATTTTTTATGAATAGAAACTTGAGTACATCCGTACAGCGTGCTCTCACCGGTTTCGCAGCTGGTGTCATGGTAGCCGCGTCGATATGGAGCCTAATTTTGCCTGCGATGGAGCAGACATCGCATATGGGCAGTTTATCAATTTTACCTGTGGCACTTGGATTCTGGCTTGGCATTCTTTTTCTTCTGGGCCTGGATCGCCTTGTTCCACATCTTCACCGAGAAAGCGATACAGCAGAGGGTATAAAAAGCGGACTTGGTAAGACCACCATGCTGGCTTTGGCGGTGGCTCTTCACAATCTTCCGGAGGGCATGGCCGTAGGCGCTGTATTTGCCGGATGGCTTTCAGGAGGTGTTGATATCTCCCTGTCCGCCGCTCTGGCTCTGTCTATCGGCATCGCCGTTCAGAATTTCCCCGAGGGGGCAATAATCTCCATGCCGTTAAGAGCAGAAGGATTATCAAGAGGACGGTCGTTTTTGTATGGAGCCATGTCCGGCGCAGTAGAACCTATTGGCGCTGCTTTAACCATTCTTCTTGCGGGAATAATTGTCCCGGTTCTCCCCTACGCCCTTAGCTTTGCTGCAGGTGCGATGATTTATGTTGTGGTTGAGGAGCTTATCCCGGAAATGTCCTCTGGGAAGCACTCGAACATTGGTACTGTTTTCTTCTCCATCGGCTTCACTCTTATGATGATATTTGACGTAACTTTTGGGTCATGATACTTAACTTTTATTTTGATTAGACCACAGGCGGCAATAAAGCCCGGCAGGCAATAGTATATTAGGAGTTTTGCTACTGCCAAGCCTAAAATATAAACAAAAAATACCGGCGCACGAAAAATGCGCCGGTATTTTGTTTGCATTGAGTACAGTCCTTGAAAAGTTTAAAGGAGCGTGCCGCCTGTGCAGTCCACAACGGTGCCAATCATCTGGCAAGCCTGAGGTGAGCATAAAAATGCCACTACATTTCCCATGTCCTGTGGAGTTGCAAATTCGCCAGTTGGCAGAAGTGGCAGCTTCTGGATATACCGCTCGGAACCTGGTCTATGAACTCTTTCAGTCATTACATATCCAGGATTTATGCCATTTACATATATGCCGTACTTTGTAACCTCGTTTGCAAGGCTTCTTGTAAGAGACAACAGTGCGCCCTTTGCAGAAGCATAAGCCTGGTTATTTATGCTGTTTGAAATTACACAGCACTTGGCAACAACATTTACGATATGTCCGCCGCGGCCTAATCCCTTCCAGTATTCTATCATCTTTCTGCACATGAGGAACTGTCCGTTAATATTGTTATTGAGTACTCGTTTCCATTCCTCATATGTAAGGTCCTCAAAATTCTTCTTGACGCCGCCGCCTCCGGCATTGTTTACAAGAATATCTATAGTACCGTATTTTTTGATAGCCTCGTCAAATATTTTATCAACAGTCTCCGGCAGGCTGGCGTCTCCCTGAACTGTTATTACCTCAACACCGCATGTCTCTCTCAGCTCTTTTGCAACCTTTTCCGCATTTTCAGGGTCGCTACGGTAGTTGATTACAAGATTCGCGCCTTCCTGGGCAAGTATCTCGCTGCAGCCTCTGCCTATACCTTTGGCGCCGCCTGTAATTATAGCAACTTTACCTTTTAATCCAAGATCCATTGTCGTTCCCCCTATTACAAGTTATGTAGTAAATCACTTTCAAATCCTGCTTTTACAGCAGCATACCGCCGGTGCAGTCCACAACGGCGCCGATGATCTGCCTTGCCTGTCTTGAGCAGAGGAATGTAACAACATTTCCTATATCTCTTGGCTTTGCATACTCACCGGTCTTAAGGAACTGTTTCTTTCTCTCATATTCAGGAGAGCCAGGCTGGTACAGCCGCTCAGTCTGGACATATCCCGGGGCAACGCAGTTTACATAAATTCCATACTTCGTTACCTCGTGGGCCAGAGTTCTTGTGAGCGTCATTAGACCACCCTTCGCAGAACAGTAGATCTGGTTGTTTATGCTGTTTGTCATAAGGCAGGCTTTGGAGATTATATTTACAATATGTCCACATCTGCCTAATCCTTTCCAATATTTTACATACTTGTGGCACATGAGGAACTGGCCATTTAAATTGTTATCCTGACCGGAGATCCAGTCCTCATACGTGAGATTTTCAAAATCTTTCTTTGCAAATCCGGCTCCGGCGTTGTTCACAACAATATCAACAGTGCCATATTTCTCCATGGCTTTGTCAAATATCTTGTCGACCGTCTCTTCCTTGCTGGCGTCTCCGCAGACAAGCAAAACTTCAACACCATATTTTTCCCTG
>CALXGH010000066.1 GCA_944387845.1 uncultured Oscillospiraceae bacterium | reverse complement strand
TTATTCAGGGCTCGGCTTACAACGTAGAGATAACTGATTTTTTAGATGATATCATTCGACAGTAAATTTTCTGCCAAAATAGCCTGTCTGACCTGTGTTGATCGCTTACATCCTGTAGCTTGAACAGATACCTTGCCGATATTGACGCACAGGCGGAAGATATGTTTCTTCGGCTGGTAAAGCAGATGGCAGAGCGTGAAGGTATAACCGAACCGCTCAAAGCAAAAAATCAAACAGAATAGGTCGGATGAATTGTCCTGTCGGTTGCTGTCCTTTCCATTTTGATTACAGCCCCTTTGGATGATCTGGGAATGAATGTACCATATAAACGGCTATTGCAAAGAGAGTGAGACAATTTTGCAGCTATTAGGTGTGGATTTTCTTAACAAAATAGCTTATAATTTGAGTCGAAACATATTGCTATTATCCGCAGTTACAGAGCGAGTGTTATCAATGCGGATAACAAAATGATAACATTAGCCCATATAGGCAGGATAATATGGATACATCAAATAATCAAAAGCACCACGAATACGACAGAAAATAACTTTTAAACAAAATTGATTAGGCTTTGTCGAGTGGGAATAAGCGGCAATTATATTTTGCATTCACTTAGAGTGAGATTTTGGCCAGGGTGGCCGTATAGGAAAGGAAATGGCCAATTATGGATGAAAACAGACAGGTAATTGTCAAGAAAACAGTGAAATCAGGTATTACATTTGGAAGCGCTTTAGCTATGGTAATAAGTTATACCACATGGCATTCTGTGGGCTGGGCAATATTCCATGGCCTTTTGAGCTGGATATACGTTATCTATTTTGTCTTAGTACATTGATTTTGCGGGATTATAGAGAAATCAAAAGTGAGGTGTATTTATGGATATAAAGAAAATAATTGAGTCAGCAGACCGATTTGAAAATGAAGCGGTGGAGATCCGCAGAGATTTTCACAAATACGCAGAGAGCGCCTGGACTGAATTTCGTACTACCGCAAAGATAATTGAGTTTTTACAGGAGCGGGGTATACAGGTTTTGTACGGGCTGGATGTAGTTGATCCTGAGTACTGCTTCAGCTATCCAGACAAAGATACCATTGAATATCACAAGAAAAGAGCAATAGAGCAGGGGGCAAACCCTGAGATCGTCGAGAAAATGCAGGGCTACACCGGAGCAATGGCAATAATAGACTCAGGAAAGCCAGGCAAAACAATGGCCATGCGTTTTGATATAGACTGTAACGACCTTGACGAGGCTAAAGATGAAAAACATAAGCCTTACAGAGAGAATTTCGCCTCGGTAAATGCTGGCTGTATGCACGCCTGCGGTCATGATGGCCACGCCACCATAGGTATGCTTACTGCGGCCATACTCAATGAGTATAAAGACCAGCTCACAGGTAAGGTGAAAATAGTGTTCCAGCTTGGAGAAGAGGGGGTAAAAGGTGCACTTTCTATGGTCAAGAAAGGCATACTTGACGACGCGGACTTTGTATATGCCGCCCATATTTCAGCTCCCGGCACGGAGGGCACCCCATCTATATGCGCAGCACAGAAGGGAAGTTTCGCCACCACAAAAATAGACATAACGATAAACGGAAAAAGCTCCCATGCGGGAGGAGATCCAGAAAAGGGAAATCATGCAATACTTGCAGCCTGCACAGCTATTATGAGTATGTACTCTCAGATCCAGAACGGAAAGGGCAATACTCGCTTGAATGTCGGCACTATCCAGGGTGGTACAGGCCGGAACGTTATACCGGAAAAATGCTTTTTCCGTGTTGAGACTAGAGGCTCAAATACAGAAGCTGAGCAGGATGTATACGATGCGGTTTTAAGATGTGTGGACGCCGCCTGCAGAGCGTATGGATGCACATGGTCCCATGAGATAAAAGGCCGTGCTGTAACAGCTGAATTTGATGAGCCGCTCATACACGCCATAATGAAGGCTGCGGAACTGGTTCCGGAGTTTAAGAACATATCAGAGAGCATAAATCTTCACGGCGGTGCTGACGATTTTGCGTATATGGTACGCAGAGTTCAGGAGGTTGGCGGCATGGGATGCTACATGGCACTTCAGACTGAGGAGGCTGCCGGCCACCACAACAGCTATTTTGATTTTGACGAGAAGTGCCTCATACCCGGCGTAAAGCAGTTTTTAGCTGTTACGGGCTATATAATGGAGCACGGAGTCGAAGAATAAAACAGCGTTAAAATCCGTAAAAATCAGTCAGGATGTAAAAAACACATACCTTGACAATGGATTTTTCCTTAAGTAGAATATACACATACCCCTAATGGTATGGAGGTGCTAAAGTGAAACAATGCATGGACGCTGAAAATCTTCACCGCCGTCTTGCCAAAATCATCGGGCAGGTAAAGGCTATTGACAGAATGATTGACGATGATGTGCCCTGCGAGGATATTCTGTCCCAGATAAGTGCGGCAAAATCTGCGCTGAACAAAGCGGGCCAGGTGGTGCTTGAGGGACATATAAGGCACTGCGTAAAAGAGGCTCTGGAACAGGGCGATGAGGAAGAAATAGAAAATTTTACAAAAGCCATAGAGCGGTTTGCCAATATGCAGTAAATTGAAAGGCCGGCAGATCGCCGCTCTGTGAAAATTTGAACAGAATTAAAAACCGGCAGGTCTGAATCGGACTTGCCGGTTTTATTTTCGTTGACAGAGAAAACAACGGTGAGTATAATATGGGTATACCCCTATGGGTATATAAGGAGGCCTTTATATGAAAAAGTTCATGCATAAGCTGGAAGAGCTTATGGAGATCGGCGGAATGAAAAAAGATATTCTGCTGCTTGTACTTGGTGGCATATCACTTGTGCTGAGCCTTGCAAACAGCAGGTTCCATTTTCTTGACCTTGGTTTTGATATTGCGTGGGGAGCTATTATACTCTGTGGTGTGCCTATTATTTTAGAGGCGATAATTGGCCTTGTTACAGCTTTTGATATCAAGGCCGACGTTTTGGTATCTTTAGCGCTCATTGCCTCTGTCTGTATCGGGGAAGATTTTGCCGCAGGTGAAGTTGCGTTTATCATGCAGCTTGGGGCCCTTCTAGAGGATATGACTGTGGCAAAGGCTAGAGCGGGAATAGAAAAACTTGTCCATCTCACGCCTCAGACTGCCAGAATAATTACAGCGGATGGAGAAAAGATTGTACCGGCGGAAGATGTTAGAATTGGAGACCGCATTCGTATTCTGCCTGGCGAGACCATACCGGTAGATGGACGGATTGTATCAGGGCAGACGTCTATAAACCAGGCTGTAATGACCGGAGAGTCTCTGCCGGTGGATAAAGGTGTTGGAGATGGTGTGTCTAGCGGAACGGTAAATCAGTTCGGCGCCTTTGAGATGGAGGCCTTAAAAGTAGGAGAGGACAGTTCGATCCAGCGTATGATCCGACTTGTACAGTCAGCTGACGCAGGTAAAGCAAAGATAGTGGGACTTGCGGACAGGTGGGCAACGTGGATAGTTGTGATTGCGCTAACTGCGGCAGGCCTTACATGGGCATTTACAGAGGAAATAATAAGAGCGGTTACAATACTTGTAGTGTTCTGCCCATGTGCTCTGGTACTGGCAACGCCAACGGCGATTATGGCAGCCATAGGCAACGCCACAAAGCATGGATTTCTTGTTCGTGAGGGGGATGCCTTGGAGCGGCTTTCCATGGTGTCCAAAATCACCTTTGATAAAACGGGAACACTGACTTATGGTACACCTGAGGTAGTTGCAGTTGAGAGTTTAGGCAAGATTGAAGAGGATGAACTTTACGCTCTTGTTGCGGCTGCTGAACAGTTTTCAGAGCATCCGTTAGGCCGGGCCATAACATCCAGCTATAAAAAAGACAAAAATATGCCGATTATAGAGGCGGATGATTTTGTAATGACTCCCGGCGAAGGGGTTTCGGCCAGGGTGAATGGTAAAATCGTAAGAGCTGGCAATTTGAAATTGCTGTCCAAAACCAGCGACCATCAGGAGTTGGAAATTTTGACAGATAGAGCGTCGGACCACCTTGACCGGGGCAGTACAATTATATACATATCAGTTGACAGCGCAGCTGCGGGATATATTGTTTTGTCAGATACAGTACGAGATGAGAGTGCGGGAATGATAAGATCCCTTTTGAACCTGGGTGTAGAACCTGTACTTTTGACAGGAGACAACAAAAATACGGCTGAAAACATTGGAAAAAAGCTTGGTATAAAAGATATATACGCAAACTGCCTGCCTGAAGATAAGCTGACATATATCGGAAAATATCAGTCTCAGGGAGAAAACGTCTGTATGATAGGAGACGGAATAAATGACGCACCGGCTCTGAAAAAGGCTAACGTGGGAATTGCCATGGGAGGTGTAGGAAGTGATATCGCAGTAGATGCGGCAGACATTGCTCTTGTAGATGATGAGATTAAAGAGCTGCCACACCTTTTTGCTCTGTCCAAAAGGATGATGACAATTATTAAAATGAATCTCATTTTTTCAATGAGCCTTAATTTTCTTGCCATAGCCCTTGCCATAACAGGAATTTTAAATCCAGTAGTGGGAGCCCTTGTCCACAACGCCGGTTCCGTGGCGGTAATCATAAATTCCGCTCTGCTTTTAAGCTGGAAAAAGGGTTAAAAATAAAAGTGTAAAATCAAAGAAAGCTAACTGATTGAAATCAGTTAGCTTTTATTTTCGTATTTGGGAAGACCTCAGGCCATAGCGGAAACTTTTTTCATGAGATATTCCACATTTCCCTTAAATCGCTCATTGTCCGGCTCAAATTCGAGAGCTTTTTGGGCCTCAACGAGAGCCTCGTTAATGCGTCCGGTACGGAAAAAGGCGATAGTGCGTATATCATGAGGCTGGCTCCCCCATGGAGCGGCCTCACATATGTATGTTCTAGGCCTTTGCTTTATGGCAATGGCACAGCCGGTGAAATAAAGAACGCCGTCCCAGTTGCCCTGACTATAGAGCAGCATGGCAAGGTCCATGTATGGTTCCCTGAGGTGGGGAGCCTCGGCGATGGCCTTGAGATACCAGTCCCTGGCAAGTGCAGTTTCACCCTTCATAGTATAGGATTTGGCTATAAAACGCATGGAAGCGGCACGTTCATCTTTCCATTTGGCTTTTGGCATATCAAGATGATGGGTCAGTGTGCGAATACAGTCATCCCAGCGGCCTTTGAACATATATTCTCTGCCTAAATAGTGCATGTTTCTGTCGTCGTTAGGATCTTCCTGGACTGACAGCTCCAGCAGTGGCAGGTACTGCGCTCTTGACTTTGTGGGATCCGGATGATGATCAAGCTGCATTCCGTTTACAGTTACAGTGGGGCCAGGTAGCCCTTTACCTGTCCAGGCCAGGACCTCATGCACAGGATGAACCCATCTGTAGCCATGGCGTGCGTGGACTTTTTCGTACCAGAACACAACGCCCTCTGATCCGTCAGGATTAAAACTCCATACGTAGCGATAAGTAGCCTGACCAGCCCCAGGAAACCATGCATCCTCTAACTGTTTGCGCCAACCTGGATTTAAAATCTCGTCCAAATCTGTGCAAACGCAAATGTCAGTATCCTCTGGGACCAGGTCCATGGAGCGATTGCGTGGGGTATCGAAGCGCCATGGTTTAAATTCCTCAACTGTTACCTGGGCACCTCTCGCTCTGAGCTTTTCAACGGTGTCGTCAGTTGAGCCAGTATCCAGCACCATGACATTATCAGCTTCAGACATGGAATCCATCCAGCGATCTACAAATTGAGACTCGTTTTTGCAAATGGCATATACACTTATTTTGTATTTATTCATGCGATAGATCCTCCAATTAAACTGCAATCAAGAGCTGCCTTTTAAGACAGCTCCAGATCGCATTTGTCAAGTTTATACACTCTGTACCATTCGTAATTGGTACGGAGTTGCCTTATCTTGGAAACAATCCGTTTACATCAGCCTCTTTAATGTCAAAACAGCGTTTACACCATCGCTGAAATTAACTCTGCTGACACCTGATGAAGTCAGTACAAGATCGATTACCGCACCAGCAGGGAGATTTGAAATTATACTTCCGTTGAAGTGAACTTCCTGGTAGGCGGAAACGGTATGCTTGACAGTAGAGTTGGGGATTACAGAGCCATTCTGTCTTACTGACAGAGAGAGCGTGCCGCTTGTAACAGGTATTACGACAGCGGAATAATTGAGCTCGTAATCACCCGAAAATGGTACTGTTATGCAGTCTGAATTTTCATAAGTTGCACCTGATGATGGCATTTTGGACGCCATTGAAAGCGGCATCTCAGACCGAGTATTAAGGCTAAGAGTCTGTGGAACAGCATTATAAAGTCCAGCGTAAGCCGCTAAACCTGCACCACCTGCAGGGCCAGTAGGACCAGTTGGGCCAGTTGGGCCGGTAGGACCTTCAGCGCCGGTAGCACCCTGAGCACCTGCGGCACCTGTATCACCTTTCGGGCCGGCAGGACCAGTTGGGCCGGTAGGACCTTCAGCACCGGTAGCACCCTGAGCACCTGCGGCACCTGTGTCGCCCTGAGGGCCGGTAGGACCAGTTGGGCCAGTTGGACCAGTAGCACCTTCGGCACCGGCGGTACCCTGTGGACCGGCATCACCCTGAGGACCTGTCGGACCAGTTGGGCCGGTAGGACCTTCAGCACCGGTAGCGCCCTGAGCGCCTGCGGGACCGGTAGCACCCTGTGGACCTGTCGGGCCAGTTGCACCCTCGGGACCAGTTGGGCCAGTCGGACCTGTTGCGCCAACGCCGGGGCCAGTAGGACCAGTTGGGCCTGTTGGGCCGACAGCACCTTCAGTACCCTGTGGGCCAGTTGGACCAGTTGCACCTGCGGCACCGGCTGCACCTGTCGGACCGGTAGGACCTGTGGTACCGGCTGCACCAGTTGGACCAGTAGCGCCTGCAAGGCCCTGCGGGCCGGTAGGACCGGCAACGCCCTGCGGGCCTGTGGGACCTGTTGAACCGGTAAGACCGGTTGGGCCAGTAGCGCCAGTAGGGCCTGTGGGACCCATAACAGATACAAGACTGAAATCCGGAGATGTACCTGGCGTTCCTGTTGGATTATCCACATTTGCCTGGTATAAGCTGCCATTGTAGTAGACAAAGCTGGATCTCGGATATGGCGTACCTGCGACAAAAGGCTGCGCTGTCTCAAGTCCGGCACCCTGAGCACCAGTTGGGCCGGTCGGACCAATAGCGCCAGTTGGGCCGGTCGGGCCAGTAGCACCAGTTATACCCTGAGGACCAGTTGGACCGGTAGAACCAGTAGGGCCAGTAGGGCCGTTGGGGCCTGGGATACCCTGAGGGCCAGTCGGGCCGGTAGCGCCATTAGGACCTGGGATACCCTGAGGACCGGTAGGGCCGGTAGGACCTGGTCTGCATGGTGGAGGGCAGCAAGGAGGCGGACAACAGGGCGGTGGACAGCAGCGAGGTGGACAGAACCTGTTCACCGTCATACCATCATTACAATTGGAATCTTTTCCAGTTCCCTGGAAAGATCCAAAATCAGAACCATTGTATCGTTTCATAAGCTCTCCTTTATATGATAATTGGCATAGAGCTATGCCACAGTACATATTATGCTTTGAAAATAAAACTGTTCAAAATTCCTGTTATTGCCGGTAAAAGATTAGTATAACGACAAGGATAGAAATGTTTGGCCGCAGAGGGACAAATTTTATGTTATGTCGAATTTAATATTTTTCTTGCACATAAGATCCAATAAATATATAATAAATTAGTTAATACTAATATCTATAATCTTTGGAGGGAGATATATGACTGGCAATAAACGTCCTGAAACAATGGAACGAATCACGACTCCAGCGCTTGCCAAAGCTTTTATAAGTGAACAGGTTGATATTTTACGTAAGCAGATTGGAGATAAAAATGTACTTCTGGCCCTTTCTGGAGGTGTTGACTCTTCTGTCGTCGCCGCGCTTTTAATCAAGGCTGTAGGAAAGCAGTTAGTATGCGTACATGTAAATCATGGACTTTTGAGAAAAGGTGAGCCTGAACAGGTAGTTGAGGTTTTCCGCAATCAGATGAATGCGAACCTTGTATATGTTGACGCTGTGGATCGTTTCCTGGACAAGCTTGCCGGCGTAGCTGATCCTGAGCAGAAGAGAAAAATAATCGGTGCGGAATTTATCCGTGTGTTTGAAGAGGAAGCAAGAAAACTGGAAGGTATTGAGTTCTTGGCACAGGGTACAATCTATCCTGATATAATCGAATCTGGTCCAGTAAAGAGCCACCATAATGTAGGCGGTCTGCCGGAAGATATGAAGTTTGAACTTGTTGAGCCTCTTAAGTTCCTGTTTAAAGATGAAGTAAGAGTTATAGGAAAAGAGCTTGGACTTCCTGACAACATGGTATATCGTCAGCCGTTCCCAGGTCCAGGCCTTGGCGTACGCTGCACAGGCGCTATAACAAGAGACAGGCTTGAGGCTGTAAGAGAGTCCGATGCGATCCTTAGAGAGGAATTTGCGAAAAACGGACTTGAGGGTAAGGTATGGCAGTATTTCACCATTGTTCCTGACTACAAGTCCACAGGCGTAAAAGACGACAAGCGTACTTACGACTGGCCGGTTGTCATCCGTGCGGTAAACACAGTAGACGCGATGACCGCAACTGTTGAGAATATACCATTTGAGCTGTTGCAGCATATTACGGCTCGTATAACAAAGGAAGTAAAGGGCGTAAACCGCGTGCTTTATGACTTGACACCAAAGCCGACAGGCACAATCGAATGGGAATAATACCAACTGGCTTACAAGTGCCCGGAAACCCTTGCAAATTAAGGGCTTTCGGGCATTTTGTGCTTTGAAAAAATGCATTGCAACACTTTTGCAACACGCAAAGATAATTTTATAAAAAAATAGTTGCAAGTGGTTATGGAGTGCAAGATATCGTATTAGGATAGACAAGGAGACATTTAATATGAAAATTACTGATATAAATAAACAACGTTCAGAATGGAAACGAAAGGGATGGTCTATACCTGAACTTAGAGGCGGAAAACAAGAGTGGTTTAATATCGTTGTGGAATTGGTTAAAATTATAGGGTCAAATTCCATTGCAGATTTAGGTGCCACTCCCGAGTTAAAGTCGATTGGTTCGCTGTATTCATGGCGCACATATGCTCCTTTTTTGAAGGGTGTTGGTTTGGTGAGCAATCGTTCGGGCGTTTTAAGTTTGAGCGATGAAGGTGTTGCATTCTTGCAAACACCAACAAAATATGCATTAGCTAATATGCTACATGATAAATATCGCTTAGTGGGAGAAGTGTTGGATTTTCTAACCTTGACACCTAAAACCGTGGAAGAGATAGACAAGGAACTTTGCCGAGAGTATTGTTTAGATTGGGCCAATTTAAGTAACACCCGACGCAGAATGGATTGGTTGGAAGTACTCGGTTTAATCGAAGGAGTTGGTAACAGAAAATGGGGTTTAACAGAAGACGGAAAAAACGCTCTTGAAAAATGGGAATTAGTAACTCCAGAGGTAGTAGATGGAGATATATGTAACAGTGAAGAAATTATAATTACCCCTCCACCTGTCGAAATTGAAGAATTACTCTTGAATTTAAAAGAAAATAATACATTACACCAAAAAAGAAATACATATAATGTCTGGGTACCTAGTCCAAATCGAATCGAAAATTTAAGAGCAATAGTACAATTTTCAAATGAGAGAGTATCTCGTGCTGATTTGTTTAAATTTATTGAAGATGAATTCAACTTAAAAACCAGTAGTGTTGAATCGATGATGCCGTTTTTAAGAGCTGACGGTTTGCTAGAAGAGGTAGGGAGAAACGTCTATGTAGCAACCGCTGCTGCAAGAGCGTGGTGCAATAGTGGCAACGATTTAGATTTTATTAGAATCATTCACGCACATAAGCGTTTTGTTGGTGAGATGATTGTTTTTGCGACAGATGTTGTTACACGAAATGATATCTATACAGAATCAAAAAAATATGGGCTAAATCTTGAAAAAGCAAGATGGATAATGGGATTTTTACTTGAGGCAGGAGTTTTAGAAGAAACACAATATTTACATGTTAAAGCAACTCCTCTCGGCCTAAAGTTTGCACTCGACTTACCTTTGATGACACCATCTTTTGAAGGCAAAGAACCGAATAATACAAACCCGAAAGAAGTTAACAAAGCTGAAATTCTTATCGATAATCCCAAAGATAGTTTGTTCAAAAGATTGTGCACTGCTGCACGAGATCCGATGGCTGAAACAAAAGCTTCTGGCGTTGCTTTTGAAGAGTTGATAGCGGAAACCTTTGTTTATATGGGATTTGAAGCAAAAAGAATAGGTGGAGCAGGAAATACAGATGTTGTGGTACGTTGGAAGGATAATGACGGCAAAATAATTACTGCGGTTGTTGATGGGAAATCTAAATCAAGTGGAACAGTTACCCATACTGATGTAAGCGATGTTGCAATAGAAACACATAAAGAGAAAAATGGTGCTGAATACGTTGCGATAATAGGACCAAGTTTTGGTGGAGATACTATCAAAAACCATGCACGCAAAAAAGGATTTGCTCTTATAACGGATGAGGAGTTGATTGCTGTTGCTAACAACGTGCAAGCTTTAGGACTTAGTTTGACTGAAACATCCACTATATTCCAAGTACCTAATGGTCTCGCTCGATTAAACGAATTGATTGACACGAGGAAGAGAGAGCAAGAAATACTAACCCTTGTCATTTCTACATTCAAGCAGGAGCAGGATGCAATGGAAAGTCTTTCTGCACGTGATTTATATTTCTTGTTACGAAGAACAGATCTTTCTCCATCGCTTGAAGAATTAATAAATGCCTTTGAAACACTTTCAAAAGATGAGATAGGTATTTTGAAACAGGTTAAAAAAGCTTCTGCGACCGAAAATATCACATATTCAATCCAAGGGGAAAAGCATTGCGTCAACAAGTTGCGTGCTTTGGCAAATGCAATTGAAAAAGGATTGTTATAACCCCATAACCACTCGGCACTATCCCACGAGCGGTTTTGCAACCTTTTCTGCAACAAAATTTTTGATAAATGAAATAACGAGTAGAAAAACGGGTTCAAAATTGCCGTTTAGGATAATATTTAGGGCATAAATAAGCCAAAGAAGAATCCTAAAAATGAATGGGAATAAGTGGCATAGCTATAAAGCTTTTGTAATACAATGACTTGCGATATTAGGTGCGCTGATATAGTGCCCGTATCAGAGAACATGGTATTGTTATAATTTTAATTGAAACAGAACCCCTGTTTTGAATTTGTAATTCAAAACAGGGGCTTTTTTATACCGGAAGGCAGATGGAAAAAATCCTGCGGCGCATATGAGGCACTTGGCTATATGCAAAGCGTGGTTTGTTGACGGAGTAAAATATTAGATAAGAGAGAATTTTACATTAGTCATTCTTTAGTCAAAATAAGTGCGTTCGGGGTCAGAATGCTTTGTTTTTTTGTAGAGATAGATTAGAATAAAGATAATAAAAGGACAGACAACGGATACTTTTTGCCTATTCTCTTCTTAAAAATACTAAACTTCATGCCGACATGGGGTGTACAGGATATACCCTAAATAGCGGCTCTGTATGCATTTTACAAAAGAGCACCAGCTGTCAGAAGATGGGTGCTCTTTTGCTAAGTAAGATAAGATATATCATGCAAGATGCTCAGTATTCGGACGATTTCGTATATAAATATACGCGGCAATAGAACAGGAGGTTTCCATGAGGATGTATAAAACACATAAAATCCATATCGCCCTGGGGCTGCTGGCCCTGTGCGTGGTTTTTGCCCTGCTGCCAGTGTTCGGCCTGGCGGTGGACCAGGAACCGTGCGACGGCGATCACAGCGGTTGGACAAAGCTTGAGAGCGTAGACCAGCTTGAGAGCGGAGGAAATTATTACCTTGAGAATGATGTTGATTTCTCGTCTGTCTCGCTAACAGCCAACAGAATAAGTGTAAAAGGCAATCTGAATCTCTGCCTTAATGGACATAAACTGATTCTGGGCAACAATTATCTGAGATGTGAAGGTTCCTCTTCCGCTAGCATTACAGTTAATATCTGCGACTGCAAAGATACCGGCTCCATAGAAAGCTCAGGGACCACAAATGCTACTGTTTATATAGATGAAGGCAATTTGAATTTGTGGTCCGGCACGATTATAGGATCAAAGGGCGGCAGTAGTAACATCAGAGGCGGCGGCGTATGTGTCCGTTACAACGGTGTTTTCAATATGTACGACGGCACTATAACCGGCGGTTATGCTAATAACGGCGGTGGAGTGCTTGTCTACGGTACATTCAATATGCGCGGCGGCAGTATAGAGCATAATAACGGCTACACAAATGGCGGCGGCGTCTATGTGGACAGCGGTAGCTTCAATATGTATGACGGCAATATATCGAGCAACACTGCGGAACAGCTCTCAGGCGGCGGCATATATGCCAGCGGTGCGTTCTACATGGAAAACGGAACCATAGCAAATAATGATGCAGCATTCACAGGCGGCGGCATATATCTGGGCTCCGAAGGCGGTACGATAAAAGGCGGCACTATTGAAAATAACACTGCCTACTCAAACGGCGGCGGAGTCTATTATGTAGGTAAGTTATACGTTTCCGGGCAGCCCGTAATAACAGGCAACACTGCCGGCGGAAGTGCCGACAACCTGTATGTGTATTCCAGTAAAATCACTGTGGACAGCCCGCTTACTGACGGTGCATACATTGGCGTCTCAGTGAATAAAACAGGAGCATTTACAACGGCGGGCTGTGGCGAATATGCAAAATACTTCCACTCTGACGACGATAAATATGTGGTATTGGCAGACGCGGACGGCGTTTTGAGCATCGGCGAGCCCCCTCCGCACAATCACAATATATGCGGCGAGACAGGCTGCACCCACGAGGGACACGACACGGAAGTCGCGTGGACGAAGCTTGAGAATGTAGACCAGCTCAAGGCCGGAGGAAACTTCTATCTTGCCGGCGATCTTGACCTGTCCGGCGCTTTAACAAGCCCTGGAGCTATTAAAATAAGCAGTGAGCTTAATCTCTGCCTTGACGGGCATAAGCTGACCCTTGGCAGCAATTATCTCACAAGCTCAGGATCAACATACAATTTCGGTGCGACAATCAATATCTGCGACTGCGCCGGCACCGGCTCCATAGAGAGCACAGAGAGTACCAAAGCCACGATTTATATGGAATATGCCAATTTGAACTTGTGGTCCGGCACGATTATCGGTTCAAAGAACAGCAGCAGGGGCTGCGGCATATATATGTACTACGGCACATTCAATATGTACGGCGGTACTATCACAGGCGGTGAGGCAACATACGGAGGCGGCGGAGTATATCTTGGCTACGGCACGTTTAATATGTACGGCGGCTCTATAGAAGAAAACACTGGCGGCAGCAAGGGCGGCGGCGGTGTGTATATTGGCGGCGGCAGCACATGCACATTTAATTTTTACGATGGATACATAAAGAATAACACTGCCGGCAGCGCTACCGACGGCGGCGGCATAAGCGCCGGAGCTGAAAGCGTGGGCCTATCTAACGTCAATATATCCGGCGGCTATATAATAGGCAATGATGCCGGCAGATACGGCGGCGGTGTGTACATCGGCGGCGGCAATTTTACAATGAGCGGCGGTACTGTTGAAGAAAACACTGCCGGCAGATACGGCGGCGGTATTTATATGAACCGCAGTGCAAACATGTCCGGAAAAATAACGATAAAAGGCAATACTGTCCAGGATGCAGCAAACAACCTGTATGTAGGTTACAATAGAACCATCAACGTAAACGGGCCGCTGGAAGCAGAATCATACATTGGCATTACAATGTATACACCCCGTACGTTTACAGGAACCGGCTGCGGCGATTATATAGACTACTTCCATTCTGACGATGAAGGATATTATGTTGTAGAAGGTTCCGGCGGCGCTCTGGAAATCAAAAGTCTACTGGTTGTCTCCTTTACAGGTGAGGGCGTTACCGACTCATTTGTGCGGTTGGCCTCCGGCGAAAAAGTTTCTGAGCCGGCCCCGGCTCCAACACGGGCTGGATACACATTTATCGGCTGGTATGATGACTACACCGGCAAATGGGACTTTAACACTCCTGTTACACGCTCAATGGTCCTCACTGCAACATGGATCAAGGACCCGGTAGTAACCGCTACTGGTGGTATCAGAATGTCCTACGGTGATATAGGAAAAGGCATTTCTGTAATTTACTCCCAGGAGAGCGGACAGGAATACAATGTCCAGTGGCAGATTAAAGGTACGGACGGGAGCTGGAGCAATATAGAAGGTGCCAGTGGTAAAAGCTATACCATACCGTCCGATAAGGCTGTTGGCACATATACATACCGCTGCGTTGTAACAACATCTGCCTACGGCAGTGATGTAACCGCTCAGAAAGCCAGCGGCGAGCTAACGGTAAAAGTGAAACAGAGAGAGTACAGTGAAAGCAGCTTTTCCATTACTGGTATCGACTCTGAATATGATTACACGGGAACTGAGATAAAACCTGTGCCTGAAGTCTATTTCGGCGAAACAAAGCTGGAAGAAGGCGAAGATTACAGCCTGAGCTATGAAGATAACAAAAACGCCGGCGGTACCGGCAAAATTACTATAACCTTTACTGGAAACTTTACCGGAACGGCGGAAAAGACATTTAAAGTCGCCGTCCCACCGCTTCCGGAAGGGACCTCTAATGAGGATGTATTCACAGGATACGGCGATATCAGCAGTGTATGGACAACCGACAAAAACGGTGTAATTTTTGAAACCCAGAACGGCTGGACAGTCAGCGAGACATCTGACGGTGAATACGGAAATAGCGTCAAGTTTACCCAAGAGGGCGAAAATGTTAAAAAGACAGTCTATGTGAAAAATGGCGATACTATATATAAGACAGAAATTTCCTACAGCCTTGACAGCGCCGAGCCTGTCGTAGGGACACCTGTGACATCGGCTGACGGCGTCACATGGACAAAAGATGACATTGAAGTAGAATTTGACGTTTCCGATTTAACATCCGGCATAGAGAGCGTAACTCTTGAAAGACCGGGTAGTGATACGCCAGAGGCCTTAACTCCAGACGGCAGTGAAAATTGTTCTTTCATCGCTGAAAGTAACGGTAAATATATAGTTACCATAAAGGACAATGCGGGCAACATCACCACAAAGGAAATAGAGATAGGGAAGATCGACAAGAGCGTTCCAAATGTAACTGTCTCCGGCGGTACAGCCGGCGAAGAATCCCTCACCTTCACTGTTAAAGTAGATGGTCTGGGCATATCCGGCCTTGATAGCATAAAGGTTACAAATAGCAGCGGAAGCGAAATCAGCCTGACCGATGAGGGAGCGGGTACATACACCTTTACCCTGGATACTAACAGCCAGGATGGAGAGTATGAAATAAAGGTCGTAACAGGTGCTGGCGTTTCAGTTGTTGAGAAAATAACATTATATAAAATCAGCTTTGACTCTGCCGGAGGCAGTGTAGTTGCAGCTCAAATCGTTAGAGCTACAGGCAAAGCTGCACGGCCTGCGGAGCCAAGTAGAGCAGGCTATACTTTCCTCGGATGGTATACAGATTCCGAAGTTAAGTGGAACTTCACAGACGCTGTTCCGTCCTCCTCGATGACCCTTACAGCACGCTGGACGATCAATGCCCCAAGCTCCGCCAGTATGTCGGCAGAAGGCGGCAAGACAGAAGGGACATACGATAACGGAAATACCGTTGTAACACTGAACGCATCGGCGCCTGACCCGGCTGAAGGTATCACTTACACCTATAAGTGGTACAAAGACGGAGCACTTGTTGAAGGCCAGGAAGGCAGCACTCTAGAGCTCTCCGAAGCAGGCGAGAGCGGCGCCTATAAAGTAGAAATCATTGCAAAAGACGAAAACGGCAATGAGAGCGACCCTGTTTCCAGCGGTACGATTGAAGTTAAAATTGAAAAGGCAACACCGGTAATAACTCTCGGCTCTTTCGGCGAGATAACATACGGCGACAGCCTGAATGATATTGCCGTCCCCGGCACAGCCCAGGCCGGCGGCAGGGATGTAAATGGTACATTCTCATGGAAAGACAGCCCGGATACATATCCAAAGGCAAATTCCGACGCTGAGGGCGGCCCTGCCTATGGCATAACATTTACACCGGACGACGGGGACAACTATAATGAAGCCGAAACAAGTACAGTTCTGATTGTAGGAAAGTACATAATAGATGCAGACAGCGTTACCGTCTTTGCAGATGACAAGACTTATGACGGCACAGAAGAAGCGGAGGGCACAATAGAGATAAGCGGCGTTGCAAACGACGGCGATCTCACAGCCACCGGCACATTCACTTTCGAGGATAAAAACGCCAAAGAAAATAAGACAGTATATGTAGAAAATATCGTTCTGGACGACCAGTGGACTACAAACTATGAACTTGAGGCCACAAGCAAAGAGTGCAAGGCCACGATCTCGCAAAGACCTGTTATTATCCAGTGGAATTACGACGGACCGTTTACATATGACGGAAGAGAAAAGAGCGTCAGCGCCGATATAACGAATGTGGCAGAAGGCGACTCCCCGTATCTAACATATGAAAATGAGAAGGGAACCGGCGCAAAAACATACAATGCAAAGGTAACAGGCGTCAGCGACAGCAACTACACAATATCCGGCAGTGAAAATCTTGAACTAAAGTGGGTTATAAACAAGGCTGTATTCAGCTACACCGTAGAAGAGAACACCTTTACCTATGACGGTACTGCCAAGACCATTGAGATTGTCCAGAATAAGGGTTCACAGCAGCCAGACTGCAGCTTCACCATTTTATATGACGGCGAGGCAAGCCAGACGGATGCGGGAACATATGAGGCCGTTATAACAATCACAAACGATAACTTTACCTTTGCCGACGGGAAAACTACCGCTGAAGAGACTCTGACTATCTACAAGAAGAATATTACCGGCACATGGACAGGACTGGACAAGGTTTATGACGGAAATAAAGCCAATGTGGGAATTATTCTCAGCGGCCTTGCAGAGCGTGACGAAGGTCAGGAAGCGGTTATAACCAGCAGTACTGATATGACTTCTGCTGGTGAGCACGAAGTTACTGCGACCCTGAAAAACTATACGATCACTCCGGGCAGTGCAACACTGAAAATACAGCCCAAGCAGGTGATTTTCACCGTTACGGATAACGCCGCCGCTTCTGACGGAACGGCGAAATATGCGGAAGTTTCCGTCGACGGTCTTGAAAAGGATAAGGACTTCACCGTTTACTATACGGACTCCAAGGGCAACATCGTTGAGGAACCCACAGACGCAGGCACATATGAAGTTTGGGTAAAAATAACAAATCCTGACTACAGCCATGTAAACGGCGGCGATGATGTGAAGGTAGGAAGCCTTGTCATTTCCAAGTCTCCTAAGCTCTACCAGCTGTCATTTGACAAAAACGATGAGGACGGCACCGTTGCAACAGGCAGCATGGAACCCGTAAGCCAGCCGGGCGGCGCATCTGTGCTTCTGCCGGAGTGCGGATATACAAGAGACGGATATACTTTTGCAGGCTGGCTGTACAATAACAAGGTTTACCAGCCCGGCGAGATGATTACAATGCCCAGCGGTGATACATCCGTCAAGGCCCAGTGGGTGGTCAAAACAAGCTTCAGCGGTAAGGTAAAAGATGAGAGCGGAAATGCTAAATCTGATGTTGTTGTAAGCATCTGGCAGGGCTCTGATATGCTGGATCAGCAGATTACTGACCCAGAAGGCAATTTCGAATTTGAAGACCTGGCTCCTGGGGACTACAATATAGTAGTAGATAATGGCGGCAATAAATATACTGTTGCCGTAACAGTCTCCGAGGACGGCTCTGCATCTGAAGAAGAGATCGTTATGCCGGATAATATCAGCACAGAGGTTCAGGTAACTCCGGGCAGCCCTGAGATTGTTGTAGACGGCTTGGACGGAGTGTTCGATAAAGGCGATGATATTGAAAGCGTAGAGACCGTTGTTTCCATCGGACAGACCGATCTGTCTCAGCTTGACGAGAACACTGCAGGCGCTTTAGAAGATCTGGCAGGCAGCTCGGAAATCGGCCTTGTTATCGATATGGATATCACAGGGACCCTGGGAACGACCGGCGGTGGAAGCCAGACTATTGAGCATGCGTCAAGCCAGGAAAACCTGACGATAAAGATACCTCTGCCAGCAGATCTTCAGGACAAAGACAGTTATAAGGTTGTCAAAGTAGGTACGGCTGATGGAGAAGGCGAGACGCTTACCACAAAGCCAAATGAGAGTGGCGAGTACTATGAGCTTAGCGAAGACAAGACGGCTATTATACTCTATGTGAAGGAGTCAGGTACCTACGCGGTAGGTTCAAAGAACAGCGCTCCTAAGCCGACATATCCCCCAATTATGGAGGAGTCAGAAAATGGTAGCTACACTCTTAATTATCCATATCCGACTTACGGCCAGAAGGTAACAATAAGGCCGAAGCCGGACGAGGGATATGAAGTCAACACTGTAACTGTTTTAGATAGCAAAGGCAATGTCGTTGAAGTAACGAAAAACGAAGACGGCACGTACAGCTACATACAGCCTCAGAGCAGCGTTACGATAAAAGTAACCTTCTGGAAGACATCGGGTGTATCTGACTGTCCGAAGGACGAAAGCTGTCCGATCAGCAGATACAAAGACCTCACAGCAGGCGAGTGGTACCATGACGGAATCCATTACTGTCTTGAAGAGGGCCTTATGATAGGCACTAGTGGCGACATGTTCGAGCCTGACGCTGCCTCCAGCCGTGCTATGGTAGTAACCATTTTGTGGAGAATGGAGGGCAGTCCAACAGCAGAGGGTGCAATGTCATTTACAGATGTGGAGGAAGGCCAGTGGTACACGGAGGCTGTAAACTGGGCAACAGAAAAAGGTATAATCATTGGTAACGGCGACGGTACTTTCGGTACAGAAAATGCCATTACAAGGGAAGAGATTGCGGTCATCTTCTACCGCTATGCCCAGTATAAAGGCCATGATGTTGAAGTGATAGGTGGCGATGCCATGCTGAACTTTGCTGATAGCAACAAGATCAGCGACTGGGCAGTAGAGGCCTTTAAGTGGGCTTGCGATACAGGTTTGTTCAAAGGCGACGAGGGCAACTTGAATCCTCAGGCCGATACAAAACGCAGTGAACTCGCAACCTTGATCATGCGCTTTTCTGAGCAGATAGAAGGTTAGAAGAATGATAGGATAAATGTTAAAATCCAATATATGAAGATACCACCGGCCCTAGAAAAGGCCGGTGGTATTTATTTTGAAAACATTTTACATAGGGCGATGCTACGTTATAATTTCGGAGAAATTTTATAGTATCAGCAGATGACGGTAGGTGGAGAACCGGAGCAGGAATTAATTTTATAGTTTGCCTTGATATAATCGGAAAATATGGTACAATCTTTTTATAGGAAATATTAAAAAGAGGCGTTCTTAAGTTACCCCTGTGGTACAGATTTTTCTGTATGGTAGCTTAAAAAGGCCCCTTTTTATTTTAGGAGCGGGAAATGGAAGAAAAGAGCTTAACAAAACAGATACTTAAAAAGCTGGTCGTTTTCTCAACGCCTCTAATTTTGAGCGGGCTTTTGCAGCAGCTTTTTAACTGGGTAGACGCGCTGATTGTAGGTAATATAATTGGAGAGACTGCTCTTGCGGGCGTAGGAGCTACATCGACGCTTTACAATCTTTTTGTAAATATACTTGTTGGCTTTACATCGGGACTGTCTGTGTTGTTCGCCCAGCGGTTTGGAGAAGGTAGACACAGCGAGAACACAAAACTGCTAGCAAATTATTCGGTGATACTGAGCTGCGTTTTTACCGCAATCTCTATTTTTGGCATGGTCTTCACAGGGCCGATTCTGAACCTGATGAGTACGCCGGATCAGCTTTTTGATTATGCTAAGGATTACTTGCTGATTATTTTTATGGGGATTCCTTTCCTGGCAGTTTATAATACGTATTCTGCGGCATTTCGTGGCATGGGTAATAGTAAGGTACCATTTGTGGCAGTTCTGGTATCTTCTGCGACTAATGCAGTGCTGGACTATATATTTATAGCATTTTGCAATTTTGGCGTTGCAGGGGCCGCGGCGGCAACTGTAATATCACAAATCGCGATGACTGTATATGTCGTGGCCTATGCGGTGAAAAAGTACCCTGAGTTGAGATTCTCACCGTTTAAAATAGGGAAGTACAAGGGCGATACTAGAAATGGATTAAAATATGGAGCCCCACCAGCTGTTCAGAACAGCGTAAGCGCTGTGGGAAATCTATTCCTCCAGAAGTTTATGAACGGGTTCGGAGAACAGACTGTCGCTGCTATAACAACTGCTTACAGGGTAGACTCAGTCCTTTTTCTGCCTATTGTAAATTTCAGTACGGCTATATCCACTCTCGTTGCCCAGGAGACAGGGGCCGGGAATGGAGAAACAGCGAAAAAGATATTCAGGCTGGGTTCAATTTTAATGTCTGTTATGTCGTTATGTTTGGCTGCGGTAATATTGCTCACGGGCGAGACATTACTCTCAATGTTTGGTCTGACACAGGCGTCAGTGAATATCGGTGAGGATTTCTTCAGAACCATTGCCACATTCTATCTCATTTATGGATTGAGTATGAGCATAAAGGGGTACCTGGAGGGTACGGCGGATATGCTGTTTTCAGGTATAGTTGGAATCAGCGGTCTGGGGATACGACTGATGTGCTCGTACATATTCAAGGACGTTTTCGGGAATATGGTGGTGGCCTACGCCGAGGCTTTTTCCTGGATATTCCTCCTTGGGGTATTTACTTTGAGATATTTAAACAAAACGAAAAAGGAACATCTGACTGATTAAGTCAGATGTTTTCTTTTGTCCAAATCTGGGGTTTAATTTTGAGGGGAAATTTTTGTTTTGAAAAATTCAATACAGGTGTTGACAAATAGGAATGTGTAAGGTATACTCTGGATGTAAGATAGTTAGTTACTAAACTAACAAACTAGCAAACATGGGAGGTGCTGTTATTGAATGTAAATCCCAATATAGATAAGCCAATATTTGTACAAATAGCAGAGCAGCTTGAGGATTCGATATTTACGGGAACCTTTCCAGAGGAGACGAAGATACCTTCTACAAATGAAATATCGGCGCTGCTGAATATAAATCCACATACAGTTCTGAAAGGTATGAATATGTTAGTTGATGAAGAAATCATCTATAAGAAAAGGGGCCTTGGAATGTTTGTAAAAGAGGGGGCCATGGAAAAAATACGGCAGAAACGGCAGGGTCAATTTTATGAACAGTATATCGCTACGCTGGTAAGCGAAGCGAGAAAACTGAAGATGTCCAAAGAGGACATCATATCACTGATTGAAAGGGGCTATGACGATGAACGCCATTGAAATAAAAAACGTCTCAAAGAAATATAAAAATGTCGTGGCATTGGATAAAATCTCGGTTTCCTTTGAGTTCGGAAAGATTTACGGACTTTTAGGGAGAAACGGAGCGGGGAAATCAACTCTTATCAATATCATTGCAAACCGTATTTTTGCTGATGAGGGACAGGTGTTTATAGACGGCTACCAGTCCAAAGAGAATATGGATATACAGGAAAAGATATTTTGTATGAGTGAAACTGATCTTTACGACAGAGATCTTAAAATCAGAGATCATTTTAAGTGGACTTCCAGGTTTTACAATAGCTTTGATACGGATAAAGCTCTTGAGTATTCTGAGAAGTTTGGCCTTGACATAGATAAGCGGTTTAGGGCTTTGTCAAAGGGCTATCAGTCTATTTTCAAACTAATTGTGGCTCTTTGTCTTGATGTACCCTATGTGATTTTTGACGAGCCGGTACTGGGCCTTGACGCTAATCATAGAGAAATGTTTTATGATCTTCTTCTTAAAGAGTTTGAAGAAGGGAGGAGAACATTTATAATAGCCACCCATCTAATAGAGGAAGTAGCAAATATAATTGAGGAGGTTGTGGTAATCAATAAGGGCAGGATCCTTCTCAGAGAAAGTGTAGAGGACCTATTGGAAAAAGGGTACAGTGTATCAGGGCTTGCCGGAGAAGTGGAAAAATACTGTGAGGGCAAAAATGTGATTGACACTGACGAGTTAGGCGGCCTGAAAATAGCCTATGTATTGGGTGAAAAAACGCCTGTACCTCAGGGCAGCAACCTGCAGATATCTGCAATGAACTTGCAGAAACTGTTTGTAAAGATTACGGAGAAAGGCGTAGAAAGTGATGAATAAATTTAAATCTGCTGTTTTATATGAGTTTTCCATAAAAATCAAAGCAATTGGTATATTTTATTTGATACAATACATGGTTGTAGCCTTCATTTTTGCTCTCATAGCGCTTTTTACTGATGAGAATGAAGTAGGTTCTAACGCTCTAGAAGTTAGTACTATTATTTTTCTCAGTATAGTTGGCGTTTTGGGATATAAGGAAGACTTCAAAGCCTTGATACAAAATGGGTATACGAGAAAATATATTTATCTTTCCACTGTCTGTATGTTCATACTTATGTCTGCTACAATGGCGCTTATAGACACGGTCATAGGTAATACGCTGCATCATTTCAGAGTTGGCTATTTTACGCTTTACGGTGGCCTTTATGGATACGGAAATCTTTTAGGAAATTGGATATATCTTGCCGTTTTGTACTTTATGTGCTGCAATCTTGCCTATTTTGCAGTGCTTGTTATAAACAAAGTGGGTAAGCTGGCGTCACTTTTCATGGGAGTAGGGCTTGGGGGCCTTGTGCTTATTGTCATTGCTCTGTTCAGGTTTGTGCTGTCCTCTCAGGTGGTACACAGTGTAGGAGAGTTTATGATGAAAGCCATGGGCTTTGTCGGACAGGGAAGTGTAGATATATTAAATCCAGTACTATTTTTCCTCGTTATTGGCGCTATGTTTGGAATTTGCTCTTATGCGGTAATTCGCCGTACGGAACTAAAATAGAAATTATAGTTATAAAAATCCCCCCTTAGGTCATTGACAGCAGGGGGATTTTTTACTGGTTTTATTTATTTTTTGAAAAGTCATATGCTTCACGGACCCAGCCCATAAGCTGGGAGTCGATCTCCTCGGGCTGAGAGATTAGAACATGGTGGGTCCATCTTCCAGGGTGCGCCTCCACGGAAACGTCTATTCTTGGCGATAGAAGCTGATAGCCAAGGCCAAAGGTTACGGTGATGTACTCTTTTGGCCTGCCCTTTGCTGGCCGTACTTTCAGCATGGATACACAGGAGAAAACTTTCGGGTTTGTAAATGTTATCTGGGTTTTTTGAATACGCATACCTGTATCCGGAAAAAGAGCAAAGAGCTTTTCGGCAAATGTTTCGTAGAGACTCAACGATACACTTTTTCCGTCAAAAAACATCATCTCATCAATATTTGGCTTATATGCCATGATTTTGCCTCCCGGTTTTATATAAAAATGCCGGCGGATTAGACCGTACGGTGTGGTACCGTCCGCCAGGGTTGGCCTGTTTATTTTGAGTACTGATATACAAACGCTATCAAAAAGGATGCGAATCGTCAAGGTGCGGCGAGGATGTAGGAATTTAGACGTATTATTATTTCAAGGCGGTAAATATTAAAAATGTCTTGCTCATGACGTAGGGTAATGAAATATAATATCGCCAGAGGAGGTGGCCAAAATGTCAAAATACGGCGCAATACCGGATGGATATATGACCGCGGGGCAAATGGCAAAGAAAATGGGCATTACAGTGAGAACGGTGCAGTATTACGACAGGGAAGGACTTTTAAAGCCGTCAGCTAAGAGCGAAGGCGGACGCAGACTTTATACAGATAAAGACCTTATAACCTTACATCAGATCATATCACTGAAGTCCCTGGGGTTTTCTCTCAATGATATAAAAATGCACCTTACAGCAATTGAAACGCCGGAGGATGTAGCTCAAGCACTTACAAAACAGGCGGAAGATATACGAAAAAAGATAGATCAGCTTAAAGATTCCCTGGAAGCAATAGAACAGCTTAGGGCGGAAGTGCTGCAAATGCGGACAGTAAATTTCAAAAAATACGCTGATATAATTGTAAATTTGCAGATGAAAAATGAGTTTTACTATCTTATAAAGCGTTTTGACGATGACACCCTCGATTATATCCGCGGCAGGTTCGATAAAAAAAGCGGGCTCGAATTTATTAAAAGGTTTAGTATGCTGAGCGAAGAAATATTTGACCTTAAAAAAGCCGGAGCATCCCCGGAGAGTGAAAAGTGCCAGACTGCCGCCGGGAAATACTGGACTCTTATTATGGAGTTTACGGAGGGAGATATGAGTATGCTGCAAAAACTCACAGAGATTGGTAGTTTTGATGGTGCTACAAACGATTGGGAAAAAATGCAGAAAGAGGTAAATGATTTTATAGCCCCCGCTCTGCAGATTTATTTTGAAACCCGGGGAGAAAACCCTTTTGAGGAGTGGGAGAAATGAAAAACGCCATAGAAGTTGAGAATTTGAGAAAGAGTTACGGCTCAAATGAAGTTCTCAGGGGTCTGAGTTTTAAGATAGAGTTCGGAGAGATATTTGGAGTCCTGGGGGTAAACGGAGCTGGGAAAACTACGGCTTTAGAGTGTATTGAGGGGCTGAGAAAATATGACAGTGGTAGAATTGAGGTAAACGGGAAAACAGGGATCCAGCTACAGTCATCGGCCCTGCCGGCCCACATAAAAGCTTGTGAGGCTTTATGCCTTTTTGCAAAATGGAAAAAGACAAAACAGGATATACTTGCCGCTGAGCGCCTTGGCATGGATGAAATCTGGAAAAAACAGTATTTTCAGTTGTCCACCGGACAGAAAAGACGTTTACACCTGGCACTGGCTCTTACGGGAGACCCGGATATAGTATTTCTTGACGAACCCACGGCAGGCCTTGATGTTGAAGGTAGAGCTGCCCTCCACAGTCAGATCAGGGAGCTAAAGAAAAGAGGAAAGACCATTGTCCTTGCGAGCCATGATATGGCGGAAGTGGAGACGCTGTGCGACAGAATCACCATTTTAAGCCAGGGAAAGACCGCTTTTTGTGGTTCTTCCGCTGAACTTACTGAAAAAGTGGGGAAGAAGTACAATATACATATTAAGACGGCCATAGGAAGCGAGTATTTCGAGGTGGATAATATCGAAGAAAAACTTATATCTCTGCTCCAGGACCTTAAGAGGAGAAATGTGGAGGTGCTGGATATAAAGGTGGACCGAGGTACCCTTGAGCAGCATTTTATAGCCATGACAAAGGGGGCGGAGAGATGAGCGGATTTATGTACGGGATGATGATTCAGTGGAAGATGGATATAAGGAGTAGATCCATACTTGTTACATGCTATATAGTTCCCCTTATTTTCTTCTTACTTATGGGCGGTATTTTCGTCTCGGTTATGCCAGAAATGAAAAAAACGCTCATACAGTCAATGGCCGTTATGAGCGTATCCATGGGGGCCTTCATCGGTATGCCGCCGTCTATTTTGGAGACTTACGGTGGAGATGTGAAAAAACTGTACAAAGCTAATAATGTGCCGCTTTATGTTAGTCTTATCACTATGGTAGTATCAACATTTGTCCATCTTGTAATAATGTGCGGGCTAATAGTGCTGCTTGCTCCGGGACTGTTTGGGGCGGAGCTGCCTAAAAATTTACCTATTTTTTTTGCAGGACTTGGGATTTTCCTTATAACGTCTTTGGCTGTTGGCAGCGTCTTAGGCCTGCTGGTAAAAAATCAGGCGAATTTGACTATGATAGCCCAAATTGTGTTTTTACCATCTATAATGCTCTCTGGTATAATGTTTCCCCAAAACATGTTGCCGGAGGTACTTCAGAAAGTGGGAGAGGCTTTCCCTGCTTTTTGGGGATACAGACTTATGTCAGACGGCGGAATGGTACCTGAAAACATTTTTTATCTTGCGATACTTTTCTGTGTGTCCGGGGTATTTTGCCTGCTGCTTCTTAAAAAGAAAAAATCAGATTAAAAGGTTTTACATATAAACAAATTATGTGCTAAGGAATATATATTCTTGTGCCATGAGATTTTAAGTTAAGCAAAAAAGGTCTTACCGGTTGGAAAACGGTAAGACCTTTTACATTTTATCAAGAAGGGCGAGAATAACAGCCTGCTGATCTTCACTCAGTCTGGACCAACGTTTTAAAAGTTCCTTTTGTGATGCAGTGAGAGAGATGGGGTCATCTTCTTCGGCGAAAAGCTGGGAAAGAGTTATGCCGAAAGCAGCACAGATTTTTTCTAAAGAAGGTATAGTTGGAACCAGATTTTTTCGATACCATGAGGATATTGTAGACTGAGGTAGACCGGATTTTTCTGACAGCTGATACTCTGTCCAACCGCGTTCCACTCTATACTGGGTTATAACTGAGAGAATATTTTTCACCCGCATCACTCCTTCGCTTGTGTTCTTCGTAGATTATACTTTGATAAATCGTTGCCATTTAATCATTTGTATCGTATAATTTTAACGATGTACGCAACTAGGAGAAGGAGCGAGAGAGTTGAGAGGGAAAAGCTGCTTTTTTATCGGGCACCGCGAAGCGTCCTCAAACATTTATCCGGCGCTGTACTCTGCCGTAGAGGAACATATAGCGTGCTATGGCGTAACTGAATTCATCGTTGGTCATTACGGCGGGTTTGACAATCTTGCCGCCAGCGCGGTCAAAGCGGCTAAACGGCGTTATCCAGATGTAAGGCTTTACCTATTATTGCCGTACTATCTGAAGACTATTCCCGCTAAAAAAACGGAAGGATTTGACTACACTTTTTATCCGCCAGGTATGGAAGCGGTTCCGCCAAAGGCGGCCATAGTACGGGCGAATAGATATGTTGTGGACCATGTGGACTATCTTATCTCCTATACTTGGCATCCTGCCAGTAATGCAAGGAAATTGGTTGAGTATGCCCAGAAACGTGAAGAAAAAGGATTTATGGTAGTGAGTGAGCTGGGACAAAAAAGAGAGAATTAAAAATAGTAATGTTAGTTCACAGAAAGATCCATTGCTGAATACAGTAAAACAGCCGGAATGAAAGACCGGTTTGTTTGCGAGTATTTTCCAATTAAACAAAACCGGTAATCTCTTATTGGGTAGCGGCCCTGTAAGAGATATTTTGTTATATATAAAACTCCTGCCAGTCATCCAGCCTGAAAACAGCCAATTTGCCGCCAAAGACACATCCGCAATCAATGGCGATATGGTTGTTCGCTCTGTATATACAATCTGGCTGAGGATTTTCTTTTATTAGACGAGTGGGGGTATGACCTGTTACAAGGTATACTCCAGGCAGATATATTTTTGAGTAGTCTGGTCTTGAAAAAACCATCTCCTCAGGAGAATATTCCTCCAGAAGCCGGTCTGGAGAAAAATTTTCAAGGCCTCCGTGGACAAGCAGATAACCTTTACCGTTTATTGTGAGAATGTCATAGAGAGAAAACTCGCCAAGATAATCCAGAATATCCCGCCTGTCCGAGCGGGAGAGACGGGCGAAATCTTCAATGGTTGACTGCCCTCCGTCATCAATCCATTCTAGAAGAAGTTCCATCATATCTGAAGACAGTCTTGATATGTTTTCTGACGTTATTTCAGATATGAGGCATTTTAGACATGCCAAGGCCAAGACTTCATGGTTGCCAATGAGAGGTATGACGTTAGGCCTTGTCATCATATCTTTTAGTACTTTCATCGGCTCGGGACCTCTATCAACCACATCCCCTAAAACGAAAAGAAGATCCTCATCTTTGAAATCAATCTTATCGTATATCTGGATATATTTTGAGTAACATCCGTGTATATCGCTTGTTACATAGGTAGCCATTTGTTATTTCTCCTGCTTTCAGTTAAGTTTCCGTATTTATTTAAGCCACGGCGGGCGGAAAGTTCACATATAATTGAAGTTATATGAGCGTAACACAAAAAGGACGCAAAATTGGAAGAAACAGCGCAGATGGTATATTGACATAGAAGCTCTACAATTGTAGAATATAGTTAAATACTACAAATGTAGAAGGAGAGGGTTAAGTATGAAAATAAATAGGCTGCCCGACACAGAGCTGGAAGTTATGCAGGCGCTTTGGTCATGCCGGGTACCAGCTACACGGCCTGAAATAGAAGAAATTATAAAAGACACCCATCCTATGGCCACAACCACCCTTTTGACCTTGCTTACAAGGCTTTCGGACAGAGGATTTATAAAAATAGAAAAGGTCGGACGTAGCGCTCTGTACACGCCCCTTGTAACAAAGGAGGACTATCTCGCAAAGCAGAGTAGAAGGTTTTTGGATACGCTCTGTGGAGGAAATATCGCTACATTTGCCTCAGCCTTATGCAGCAGCGGGCTGACAGATGAGGAGATAAAACAGCTTAGGGACCTTCTGGATAGTGATAGACTATGAGCGGCCAGATGCTTTTAAAAGGTTTTTTCGCAGGCATAATGAGCCTTGCCATAACGTGGAGTGTATACGACAGATACGATAGTCAAACCGGCTATGAGTTAAAAGGCCATGAACAGCAGAGATATCTGCCTTATGTTACAGGTATACTGCCATTATATTTTGGAATTATAGCAGTCCTAAGTCTAATAATCCTTGGTATAGAGCGTACTGTGGCAGAAATGTCGGAGATGATGTTTGGTATTTTCTTTGAGATATGCGTCTATTATGCTATTCTTCTTCTCTTGATGCCGTATCTCAGAAGGAAAATATGTTCAAGGTCCTGCGCCCTTTTGTGGTTTCTTCCCAATTATATGTATTTTACACAGTATAGCTTTATGGGCCTTAATAAACCTGCCTTGGTGATATGCGTTCCGGAAAAAGCAGTATGGTTAATTTTTGGGCTTTGGGCCGCCGGAGCGATGTTTGTCATGGCGTGGAAAATTGTAGGACATATCATTTTCAGGCGCGAGATATTAAACGGTGCGGTGCCAGTTTCAGACTTCTCCATTATCCATATTTTAAACAGGGAGATGGAGAGAGCGAATTTTAAAGGCCCATGGCTGAAAATAGTTAAGTCTGAAAAGGTAGCGTCTCCACTTACCATTGGCCTTTTCAAAAGGAGCACAAAAATAGTGCTGCCAAAAAGACAGTACAGCGCAGATGAGATGGAACTTATTTTCCGTCATGAGATAATCCACATAACAAGAGCTGACGCATGGTCAAAATTTTTCCTTGTATTTTGCCTTGCCATGTGCTGGTTCAACCCGCTTATGTGGAGCGCTGTCCGTAAGAGTGCCGATGATATGGAGCTCAGCTGCGACGAGACTGTTCTCTTGGGATGTAATAATGAAGAGAAACAGCGATATGCACGACTTATACTGTCAGAAGCCGGCGAGGGAAGAGGCTTTACCACATGCCTGTCTGCATCTGCGGAAGCTTTAAGATACAGGCTGAAAAGTATTGTGCAGCCGGTAAAGACCAGAAGCGGAGCTATCCTTGTTGGAGTGATGCTCTTTGCCATAACCATGACATGCGGGTTTGTTACAATAGCCAGTGGCGAGAGTTCAGGAAATGAAATTTTCTTCCAAAGCAAAGAAAATGGAGAATATACACTTGAAAAAGTCTATGTTCAGGGCGGAGAGTATGATGGGAAGGACCCGATAGACAAAGAAGCAATATTGGAATATCTGAATAGTCTGACTCTTTCTGAGATACACGGAAATTATACCTTTTCTGACAAGGATACTGCAATAGAGATCGAGTTTGAGGGGCCGGAGGGCCTGTTCTGGATCAGTTTGCGTGATCGTTATGCAATAATAACCCCTTTGAAGGGAGAGCGTGGAGTATACTACCTGAAAGAAAATATAGACTGGGACTTTTTTGGAGATATTGTACCGGAGATACCTGAAGCGTGGCTGAAACTGTACGAGGACGGGAATAAGGGCACAAATACTCTGACAGCCGATACTGCCAAACTTATTTGCCTTTCAGGGGACGGGCGGACATATATAGACAGACAGATAGGACCGGGGGAAGGTCGCGGAATATTCGGCGCCAGCCCTCAGAAGGCGGAAATTACATTTTCGTTTGAGGTTATTGAAAGTCCGGAAGTCCTGATAGAGCCATATGAGGGCGGGGAAGGGTATTGGGCAGAGATCTCGGAAAACGATGGGATATACTCGTTTGTTCTGCCGGATTATGACGCTCATTACACCGTATACACACGCCTTATGGGAAAAGACGGAAGACAGTACGAGGCGGAGTTTACCTTTGATATAGGAGATGTGTGATAAAATAAAAAGACATATCTGATTTTGTGTTTGACTTTTGACATTGCATAAAATATACTATTTTTTATATTATAAGATTTTATAGTGCCGTTTCGGCACAAAATTTATTGCAAAGGAGAGCTCAGGATGATTAGAGAAGAAGTAAAAAAGATTATTGAAGAGAACAAGAAGGATTTCGAAGAAATTTCCGACAAAGTCTGGGAGTTTGCCGAAAACAGCTTTGAAGAGATTAAATCATCAGAGCTCCAGGCAGATTATCTCGAAAAGAGAGGTTTCCGTGTAGAGAGAAACATTGCAAATATGGAAACAGGTTTTATTGCTGAATGGGGCGAAGGCAAGCCAGTAATCGCTATTTTAGGAGAGAACGATGCTCTGCCAGGTCTTAGCCAGGAAGCCGGAATCGCCGAGCAGAAGCCCCTGGTTGCAGGAGCTCCGGGCCACGGCTGCGGCCATAACCTTCTTGGTACATGCGCAATGGAGGCTGCCTGCGCTGTTAAGGAGTATATGGAAAAACACGGCACAAAAGGTACTATCCGCTACTACGGCACACCTGCTGAAGAAGGTGGCGGCGGTAAGGTATTCATGATCCTCGACGGCCGCTTTAAGGACGTAGATTGCACTCTTGCATGGCATCCAGGCACGGTTTGGGATGTAAATAAGAGAGCTCTTGGTGTAATACTTGTATACTTCAAGTTTGAGGGTAAGGCAGCTCACGCCGCAGGCAATCCTGAGATGGGCAGAAGCGCTCTTGACGCTCTTGAGCTTATGAATCTGGGTGTTCAGTTCCTTAGAGAACATGTACGCCAGGGTACATATATCCACTATTCAATAATAAACGCAGGCGGTAGTGCTGCTAATATCGTTCAGCCTGAGGCTGAGGCATTCTATATGATCAGAAACTCTGACCTTGAGTACCTCAACGAGCTCTTTGAGAGAGTATGCGATATTGCAAAGGGTGCCGCTCTTATGACAGGCA
>CALXGH010000065.1 GCA_944387845.1 uncultured Oscillospiraceae bacterium | reverse complement strand
AGAATTTCTTAACAGGGTTGTCGTTTGGATTTATAGGTATCGTGTTCAAAATACCGCATATAAGGCCGATTATACATCCGATTATTGTAGCGATAAGTGCAAGGCCCAGGGTCTTTGCCATGCCCATGAAATAGGAGCTCTTATAGACATCCCATAGCCTGCCCATATCGCCCATTAGTTCAAAAAATCTTTCCATAATTTACCGCGTCATTTCCTAATAATTTTAGATTTCAGGCTGAACAGAGATAGCCTGGTTCATAAGTTCTTCAAAATCTTCTTCAGTCATGTCTGCAAGAACCGCATTTGCAGCGTCAAGCAGTTCTGTGTTGCCCTTCTTAACAGAGATACCGATGTTTATCTCGCCTTCGTCAACTACGAAATTGTCCTCGGAGTCTGTGAAGTCAAGGATTACAAGATCGTCATATGTTGCAACTGCGCCCATAGCTGTTGGCATATCTGTGCAGATAAAGTCAGCTGTGCCTGTTTCAACTGCCATGATCATAGCAGGAGCTGTCTCAGCGGCTGTCTGAATTTCAGCGTCCTCAATCTGTGGCAGGCAGGATTCATACCAGATTGTGCCGGACTGAGCTGTGCAGGTGCCGGAGAGCTCGGAAATACCCTTTGCCTGAGCCAGCGGGCTGTCAGCCTTTGTTACGCATACGATTGAAGCATAGAAATAAGGACCTGCCATATCAACTTCTGCAAGACGTTCTTCAGTCATGGACTGACCGGCGATTACCATGTCGATAGTGTCGCTCTCAAGAGCTGTAGAAAGTCCACCCCACTCGATAGCGTAGATTTCAAGATCCCAATCGTTTGCTTCAGCGATCTTCTTTGCGATTATAACATCATAGCCGTTAGCATAGTTTCCAGGGTTGTTTGCGATTTCAACAGCGCCGTTGGAGTCATCGGACTGTGTCCAGTTGTAAGGAGCGTACTGGCACTCCATGCCTACTCTAAGTGTGAATTTTTCTTCGTCATTTTCGTTTCCCTTGTCGGTACTTCCGCAAGCTGCCAGCGCGAATACCATTGTGAGGACCAGGATAAGTGATAATACCTTCTTCATCTTTTTTATTCCTTTCATTATAAAATAATAATTTCGGGCAACAAAAAACCATATTGCTTTTTACTCCGTAAAGCGCAATATGGTATCAATAGACATAAACCTCATCTTGGACTTATGACGATATATATTTTTTGAATACCAATGATAGCTCTCCACGTTAGTGACAGCCCGGCACATATTCTGTACCGGTCCAGCATAAAGCAGTCAGACAACAGCCTTACACTTCGGCGAAATTTCCTTTCCTATCCGGTCGGTGTCTGCCGTGTACCGGATAATACTCTTAAATTTCGCGCCTCTACCATTATTCAGGTGATCCCAAATAATTTTCTGGTTTTAAGTAACCCTTTGTTATTGTGTAGTTTACATTATAAATACTTTTCTGTCAATTACTAATTTAAAAATTTTTAAGTTGCACAAAAATATGAAATTATTGAGAAAAAGAACCAATAGTAGTATACTATTTTTAAATATCGGTAAGGAGGGGTAATATGGTTATTAACGGGCTTCAGAAACTGACGCTTCTGGATTTTCCCGGACGTACGGCCTGTACTGTTTTCACAGGCGGCTGTAATTTTCGCTGCCCATTCTGCCATAACGCATCTCTTGTTTTAAGAGCCGAAGAACAGCCATTTATGCCCGAAGAGGACTTTTTTGCCTTCCTGAAGAAAAGGCAGGGTCTGCTTGATGGTGTATGCATAACAGGCGGCGAGCCTACACTCAGGCCAGACCTTCCTGACTTTATGAGAAAAATCAAGTACCTGGGTTACAGCGTCAAGCTGGATACGAACGGGTACAGGCCTGAGATTTTGGAAAAAATAATATCAGAGGGCCTTGCGGACTATGTGGCAATGGATATAAAATCCTCCCCTTCAAGATATGGTATCGTCGCTGGCATACCGGACCTTGATATTGGCCCTATCCGCCAGAGCGTGAGTGAACTGATGGAGTGCCGTGTGCCATTTGAATTTCGCACAACCGTTGTGGATGAGCTCCACGAGCCGGAAGATTTTGAGGAAATTGGTCGTTGGCTAAAAGGCGCGCCACAATATTTTGTGCAGTGCTTTAAAGACTCCGGAGATATAATCTCAGATGGTTTTTCAGCCCCTGGCAGGTGGAAACTGGACAAAATTGTGGAAATACTTGACAGATATGTATTTTCTGTCCAGCTCAGAGGTGTGGACTGATATACTACAATATATAGTTTGGTCAAGCAAAAAATAACCCAAAATATTGCGTTGCCCTATTGACACATACCAGTACACAATGATACAATTATGCTCGCACAGGAAGTGCGGGCATTGTTTTTTGGAAAGGACGGGACCTCATGTATAGAGTTATAAAAAGAGACGGCAGGATCGTTGATTTTGACTTACCAAAAATCGCGAACGCCATGAAAAAAGCCTTTGAGGCAACAGATACAAATTATAATGACAGCGTTATTGACTTTTTAGCAATAAAAGTAACCGCTGATTTCCAGTCTAAAATAAAAGACGAGCTTATCAGCATCGAAGACATTCAGGACAGCGTTGAGTCCGTACTGTCAAAGGGCGGATATGAAAACGTCGCCAAGGCATATATACTCTATCGTAAGCAGCATGAAAAGCTGCGTAACGTTGGCGAAACAATGCTGGACTACAAGAAAACAGTTGACAATTACCTGAACATAAGCGACTGGCGCGTCAAAGAGAACTCCACCGTTACATATTCTGTCGGCGGACTTATCCTTTCAAACTCCGGCGCTATAACTGCCAATTACTGGCTCTCCGAAGTTTATGATGAGGAGATTGCAAATGCTCACAAAAACGCGGATATCCATATTCACGACCTCTCTATGCTCACCGGCTACTGCGCCGGCTGGAGTCTGAAGCAGCTTATTCAGGAAGGTCTTGGCGGCATTCCGGGCAAGATCACATCTTCCCCTGCAAGCCATCTCTCCACCCTCTGCAATCAGATGGTAAACTTCCTTGGCATAATGCAGAACGAGTGGGCCGGCGCCCAGGCGTTCTCATCCTTTGATACCTATCTTGCTCCTTTTGTTAAGGCGGACAACCTTACATATAAAGAGGTAAAGCAGTGCATCCAGTCCTTCGTTTACGGCGTAAACACACCGTCCCGCTGGGGCACCCAGGCTCCGTTTTCCAACATCACCCTTGACTGGACCGTTCCTAACGACCTTGCGGAACTGCCATGTATAGTTGGTGGCAAGGAACAGGATTACTGCTACAAAGACTGTAAAAAAGAGATGGATATGGTAAACAAAGCCTTCATCGAAATTATGATCGAGGGCGACGCTAACGGACGCGGTTTCCAGTACCCGATACCAACCTATTCCATCACAAGCGATTTTGACTGGTCAGAAACAGAGAACAACAAACTTCTCTTTGAGATGACGGCGAAATACGGAACACCTTACTTCTCCAATTACATCAACTCCGACATGGAGCCATCCGACGTACGTAGCATGTGCTGCCGTCTTAGACTTGATTTGAGAGAGCTTAGGAAAAAATCCGGCGGCTTCTTCGGCTCCGGTGAGTCCACAGGTTCCGTTGGCGTTGTTACTATCAATATGCCCCGTATCGCGTATCTCTCCAAGAGTGAGGAAGAGTTCTACGAGCGCCTTGACAAGCTTATGGATATTTCCGCCCGCTCACTTAAAGTTAAGCGTACGGTAATAACAAAGCTTCTCAACGCTGGACTTTACCCATACACCAAGAGATATCTGGGCAACTTTGAAAACCACTTCTCCACAATCGGCCTTGTAGGCATGAATGAAGCCTGCCTCAACGCACGCTGGATAGGTAAAGACCTGACAGACGAGGCTTCCCAGCAGTTTACAAAAGATGTTCTCAACCATATGCGTGAGCGTCTTTCAGACTATCAGGAACTCTACGGCGATCTCTACAACCTTGAGGCTACACCGGCTGAATCCACCGCTTACCGTCTTGCAAAGCACGATGTTGAGAGATACCCTGACATCATCACAGCAAACGAAAAGAGCGGAGTACCTTACTATACTAATTCCTCTCACCTGCCTGTTGGCTACACAGACGATATATTCTCTGCTCTGGACATTCAGGACGAGCTTCAGACGCTCTACACTTCCGGTACTGTTTTCCACGCATTCCTTGGGGAAAAACTCCCTGACTGGAAAGCCGCTGCAAATCTTGTACGGAAGATCGCGGAAAACTACAAGCTTCCATATTACACAATGTCCCCGACATATTCAGTCTGCAAGACTCACGGCTATCTTTCTGGCGAGCAGTTCGTCTGCCCATATTGCGGCGAACCTGCAGAGGTTTACAGCCGCATAACTGGCTACTACCGTCCTGTTCAGAACTGGAACGACGGTAAGACACAGGAGTACAAAGACCGTAAGGTATACAAGCTGGACAGCGTTTACGCAAATGCGTCCGTAGGCAAATCCGCAGAAAAATCCGACACTCCAGCCACAAGCTCTTCCGGCCAGGCAAGGACCATTCTCTTTACTACGCCTACCTGTCCTAACTGCAAGCTGGCAGGAGCACTTCTCGATAAGGCAGGCATAGCTTATGAAAAGCTCATCGCAGAGGAGTATCCTGACCTTGTAAAGAAATATGGTATAAAGCAGGCTCCTACCCTTATCGTTGACGACGGAGCATCTGTCATAAAACAGAAGGGCGTATCAGATATAAAGAAATATATAACAAACAGTGTAAAATCCGTAGGCTAAAAAAGATAAACAGGGGAACGCGTAAGCATTCCCCTGTATTTCACAGGAGAAAGATATGTACGATATAATTGTTGTTGGGGGCGGCCCGGCCGGCATGACAAGCGCGCTCTATGCCCTGAGAGCCGGAAAATCCGTCCTTGTTATTGAGAAAAACGGCTTCGGCGGCCAGATAACCTACTCCCCGAAAGTTGAAAACTATCCAGGCACCATGTCCATGAGCGGAAATGAGTTCGCGGAAAAATTCCTGGACCAGATTTTGGCCCAGGGTGCAGACGTGGAGCTTGAGACAGTTGTGTCTGTTGAAGATAAGGGCAGCGTAAAATGCGTTCTCACTGAAGAGGGCGGAAATTACGAAGCGAAAGCAGTCATTATCGCTGTAGGCGTAAAACACCGCATGCTGGGTATCGACGGCGAATATGAGCTTGTTGGAAACGGAATTTCATTCTGCGCCGTCTGCGACGGAGACTTTTACAAAGGCCAGACGGTATGTGTGGCTGGCGGCGGAAACTCCGCTCTCCAAGAGGCCATACTTCTCTCCGAGACCTGCAAAGAGGTTATAATGGTTCAGGACATGGACTATTTTACAGGTGAAAAAAAGCTCCAGGATGTGCTCTTCTCAAGAGACAATGTCCGCGCGGTTACAGGCTCCCAGATAACAGGCTTCATAACAGAAGGCGAAGAGCTTCGCGGTATAAAAGTAAAAGACAGAAAAACCGGACATGAGACTGATATCTCCTGCGACGGACTTTTCGTGTCCATCGGTCTTATACCTGAAAACGGCAATTTCGCCAATGTTCTTTCCCTTAACGACTACGGTTATATCGACTCAGGCGAAAACTGCGAGACAGGAAAAGACGGCATATACTGCGCCGGGGACTGTCGCTCCAAATCAGTGCGCCAGCTTACCACCGCTGTATCAGACGGTGCTGTGGCCGCTCTTGCCGCATGCAGATATATTGACGCCATGTAAAATACATTACTCTAACTGTGGTAACGTTCATCCCTTTTATAGGCATTATTTATCCCTTTCAAAAGATTTATCCCCATACATTTGTAAAAGCTTTTACGGATGTATGGGGATAATTTGTATTATTGCCATTTCTTCTTCCGTGTTTGTGGTTTTGGGACAGCATTCTTCCGGGAACGTAAAAAAGATGCGGTCAAGTTTGACCGCATCTTTTTTATAGCTCATTATCACATTTTCATAATAACAGATGATGGAAGCTTTGCCTTGTCTATGTACTCAACAACATTGTGAGCCTTCATATAGTCTCTGAAGAAGTCAAGTACCTTAGGAATGTTCTCATCCCAGTAATCCCACTGGTGAGCACCGGCGCTCTCCTCATATACATAGTGGAAGTCTCTGCCTTCCATGAACTTGTTGAATATTCTGTTGTTTTCAAGCAGATCATCCTCTGTACCGCAGCACTGATAGATCCACGGTTTTTCCTTGCCGCTAGCTTCAAGTCTTCTTACAAGCTCGAAGAGATCCTGGTCAGAGTCCTTAAGATGATCTTCAAAATCGAGACCCCAGGCAGCTTTCGGAATGTAGCTGTCTCTACCGTGGTTGCGCTCATATATGTCCATAACACCGGACATGGAGGCAACAGCGCCGAATTTCTCAGGCTCTGTAAGGGCAAATTTAGTAGCACCGTAACCACCCATGGAGAAACCAGCGATGAATGTCTTCTCCCTCTTGTCGCTAAGACCAAATACTCTCCTTGTGTAAGGGATCAGTTCCTCGGAAATGTACTTATAATAAGACGGACCAATAGCCATATTTGAATAGTAGCTGTTAGCACCAGTAGGAAGTACTATCGCAAGGCTTCTGGATGTGGAATATCTCTCAATGGATGTGGATTTAAATGTGTCATAAAATGTAGCGTTTGCACCGTGCAGGAAATATACGACTGGAACGTCTTTTTCGCACTGCTCAGGCAGGATAACCATGAACTGAACGCCGCCGCCTATTACTTTAGACCTTGCTATACACTGAAAAACCGCCATAATTTTATCTCCTTTACTATATTGCAGTATTATAATCATACTACAATTGGAAATTTATTTATATATGCTTTTTCCATAAAATTATCCTGCTTTTTTTAACTAAAATACTAAACTCTCTTCGCTTGCAGCTGTCTCTTTACCGCCTTACAGAGCAAGAAACCGACAATATTCAAAAATTTTATAGGACATATAAAAAGATAATGCCTTTAGATCCCAAGGTACTATCTTTTTTATTCTCTATTTATGCTTTTATTTTCTCAAACATCATTAAAACTTCCCCGGCAATATCTTTAAGGGCGTTTTCCTCAAACGGAGATCTAAGGCCAGCGTCTTTCAAAAGGTCCGTAAACACCTTTTCACCGCCACATTTTACAAAATTCAGGTACTTTTTAAATGCCATGTCATAGTCTTTAAGTGAGAGGATAAGGAACTGGAACGCCGCCGTCTGAGCTAAAACGTAGTCGATATAATAAAACGGCGTCTCAAAAATATGCATCTGATACTGCCAGCGGTTCCCGTCCTCAATATACGGTATCCCTTCTATGGACATATATGGCCTGTATTTTTTCTCAAGCTCTTTCCACACATCTTTTCTGTCTTTCGCAGTCAGGTTAGGGCACTCATATACAATATGCTGAAATTCGTCAACCATAGTACCGTATGGTATAAACGAAAACGCGTTGAAGGCGTGCATATACTTGTATTTATCAGTATCATGTCCGAAAAACTTGCTTATATATTTCCAAGCGAAAAACTCCATACTCATGGAGTGAGTCTCCGCCGTCTCCATGCCGCCAACGTTCAGCTCGGCCTTGAATCTGTTATTTCTTATCATATAATCGGCAAAGGCGTGGCCTGCCTCATGGGTCATGACATCAACATCCCCCGCGGTGCCGTTGAAGTTTGCCAGGATAAAAGGCTGGTCAAACTTCATAAATGAAGTACAGTACCCACCGCCCCACTTATTTTTTCTGGATACAACGTCGAAAGCCTCGTTTTCCATCATCATGTCAATGAAAGAACCTGTGTCAGGGCCCATTTCGTGGTACATTTCCGTAGCCGCCCGGAAGATATCCTCCTTATTATCCGATGGCTTCGGGTCGCCGCCAGGGATTACCACTCCGTCATCGTACATTTTAAAGTCTAATATGCCCAGCCTCTTACCATTTTCCGTTTTCAGCTTTGCCACCGCTGGAACTATATCTTTTGCCACATTGTTCCTGAACTTCTTTACCATTTTCTCATCGTAACAGAGCCGGCCCATTCTGTAATATCCAAGCTGAACGAAGTTTTTATAGCCCATTTTTCTGGCCATTTTATCCCTTACTTTAACCAGCCTGTCGAAAATATCATCAAGCTTCTCCTCAACCGGTTTGAATCCACGACCCATGGCCTCATAGGCTTCTTTTCTCGTATTCCTGTTGTCCTCAGAAAAATATTTTGTGAGGACGGTTCTTGGCATTTTCTCACCGCGGAACTCAAATTCAAGAGAAGCCATAAGGTCAGAGTACTCTGTTATTATCCTGTTCTCATCCACAAGGTCGGAGACGATTTCCGGGGATATTGCCTTACAGGACACCTCCATATCCCTAAATAAAACCGGGGACAGCCGCTCTTCCAGCTCTTTTCTAAAGGAGCTTTCAAGCATGGCTCTGTAATACTGGAGCTGAAGGCTCTGGAGTTCGGGTTCTACCTGGTCATAATACTCCTTTTCCCCTGAGTAAAACTTATCCTCAGTATTCAGTGTATAGCGCATATAGCTCAGGGCGGAGTATGTGGAAAACTCCACCATTTTTTCTACATATTTCTCCCTGGCCTCAAGGATCTGCTCTATATTTTTCGCCGTCCTGATATCATTGGTACAGCTTTTTACGGCTTTGGCCGTCTCTTCAAAGTTTACTCTTTTATATTCGATATCCGAAACTTTCATATTTTCACCTCAAACTAAACGCAGGAAGGCCAGGCCTTCCTGCTCATATTTATGCCAGCGTCCTGTAATAAAGACCGCCTGTCCTCTGGCCGTCAAAAGGCCTTTTAAGAAGGAAGTCTTCGAGCACACGGCTGCACTCACCTCTGCTCTCTTTTGTAAAGTAGAGCAGTATGTAATCCATATTCCGTACAGGCTTTTCGGCAATATGAAGGGGCACGCAGTTTAAAATAGTAGAAAAACGCCTGTCCTCACATAGTATGGGAAATTTCATGCCTTTTCTGTCCACAAGGTACTTATTTCTGTCGCAGCCGCCGCAGCCTGAATTTGTCTTTCCAGGGCAGTTGCGAACCCTCATTAGCGGCAAAAATCCATATCCAACTATTCCTCTTTTTATGCTTCCCCGGATCTTCTCCGCCTTTGCCATGTTTAGCTCAAATGACAGTGTTGCGGCATTAAGATCCTTCGAGTAAACATCAAGGGCTCTGGAGTTTAGTATATTCAGTCCGGCGCCGCCGTATACCTCAAGGCAGAGCTTTTTGCCAAGCTCAATTGCATATACATTTTCAGCGAAAATCCCCCGAAGTCCCATTTCCTTCAGCTTTTCCATATCTTTTAAGACTTTACACTCATACTCAGGAAAAGCCACGCATGGCGCCTCAGCGGCGATCTTATCGCCGTATTTTTCAATTAACCATGGATTTTTCAAAATTTCTCCTGGGGGCAGGATAATTTTTTCATATTTTTCAGGCTCTGACATCTGACCGGCGGTGAAAAATCTCGCCCAGAGCTTAGTCTCTTCCGCCCTATGCTCAGGTAATGGCTCCGGCTTAAACTCTGCGGCATTATATATGTTTTTCCCGCTCAGCGCTTCATTTAGCTTCCCTATAACATCACGGCGCATGGCGTTTAGAACCGACGGCGGCACCATAAGCCCCCGCTCTCCCTGCACTTTAATGCCATCAAGATAAAACTGAGTACCACCCAGCTTTGAGAGATTCCGTCTTGCCGTCTCCTCATCAGTCTCCCGGCCTGTTGCCTTTATTGCTGTCTCCCCTTCCGCCAAAGCGCTCTTCCCAAGGCACTCTGCCATAAGTGTGCATTTTTCACTTCCGGATATGGATAGAACCATATTTACTGGAAGGAGCGGATTTTCCTTGTGGTATGTATTTTCTATTGATTTTAGAACTTTCGACGCCGCCATAACATCGTCTTTTTCCCTGTGGCCGAACATGTCAAGGTCTCTTTTGCCTTTCATATATCCGTCTGTAAAGCCACTTCGGGAGAACACTGCCTGAAGAGCGCTCTCGTCATACTGTTCGCCCCTGGACGCTTTGACGCAGGCTGCGGTGGCGGCCGCCACATACTCAGGCCGTTTCATTCTACCCTCTATTTTCACTGAGCATACCCCGGCCTTTTCAAGGTCTTTTATATACTTTATATGGGACATATCCTTTAAAGACAGGGCGTATTCCCTGCCGCCGGACTTGAAATTCAGCCTGCACGGCTGGGCGCAAAGTCCCCTGTTTCCAGACCGACCTCCAATGGCGCTGGAGAGGTAACACGCACCGGAAACGCACATACAAAGCGCCCCGTGTATAAATGTCTCTATCTCCACATCCACACTGTCGTGTATCTTTTTTATCTCCTCAAGACTCAGTTCCCTTGCCAAAACCACTCTTGAAAAGCCAAGATCTTTCATATATCTTGCGCTCTGTACATTGTGGACAACAGACTGAGTGGAGGCGTGGAGTGGTAAATCCGGATATTTTCCTTTAAGATACTCAAAAACCGCCATATCCTGGACAATTACCGCATCCACCCCAGCCTGGGCAACTTCATCGGCAGTTCTGTAAAGAGATTCCAGCTCATCGTCGGTAACAAGGGTATTGAGCGTAACATGGACTCTGACACCGTGGCTGTGGCAGTATTTTACCGTCTGGGCCATATCCATAGCGTCAAAATTTTCAGCGTTGCGTCTGGCGTTAAAGTCCCGGGCGCCAAGGTATACCGCATTTGCCCCGCTTCTAACCGCCGCTATAAGCTGCTCTTTTCCGCCAACAGGCGCTAAGATCTCCATACCGTTTCCTCTCTGCGGCGCAGCATATCGTCCTTTTTAAGCTCCAACGGGCAGTCAAGAATAACTGTCTGTTTTGGATTGGGAGCCGACTGCATGCTCTCGCCCTCTGTATTTTTAATGGATGTTACCGTGAATTTTTTAAATTCCTCACCTGGGGTGAGAACCTCAAGCTCGTCTCCAACGGAGAACTTGTTCCTCTGGCATACCGTTATCTGGCCAGGCCTGCTTTCAAGGACTGTGCCAACAAAAATGCAGGAAGCGCGGTTTATACCGTCGTTTGCGTGCTCATGCTTAACTGCACCATAATAAAATCCTGTTTCATAGGGTCTGTGGCTTATGGTGTCAAGCTCAGCACGGCAGTAATCATTAGATGACAGCTTGTCCATTGCCCGACGGTAGGCGTTTACTACCGTTGCCACATAGTACTCTGTCTTCATTCTGCCTTCTATTTTGAAGGAGTCTATCCCCGCCTCGGTAAGCTCATCAAGATGGTCGATCATGCACAGATCGTGGCTTGACAGTATTGACGTAAACCCGTCTTCCTCTTCTATGGGCATATATATACCAGGTCTTGTCTCCTCAACAAGCTGATATTTCCATCTGCATGGCTGAGTACACTCGCCTCTGTTGGCACTGCGGGCGTTAAGATATGAGCTTAAAATGCACCTGCCTGAATAGGACATACACATTGCCCCGTGGACAAAGCACTCTATCTCAAGGTCTTTTGGCACCTTCTGCTTTAGCTCGGCAATATCCTCAAGGGTCATCTCACGGCCTAAAACCACCCTTTTAGCCCCCAGGTTATAATAAGTCTCCGCTGTTTTCCAGTTCTGACAGTTTGCCTGGGTGCTTATATGCACTTCCATATCAGGGCAGGCGGACTTGACCGCAGTGAGTACACCTAAATCAGAAATAATAAAGGCATCAACACCAAGGTCGTGGAGATACTTACCGTACTCTCCAGCCGCCTCTATCTCATCGTTTCTGGCAAAGGAGTTTAAAGTTACATATATCCTCTTACCCCGTTCATGGGCATATTCTATGGCTTTTATAAGCGTTTTCTCATCAAATCCTGCTTTTTTCGCTCTTAATTGCAGAAGCCAGCCGCCCAGATAAACGGCGTCTGCGCCGTAGGCAAAGGCTGCTTTCACACATTCAAAATCTCCCGCTGGAGCAAGTAGTTCAGGCATTTTCATCACCCTTTTCAAGTTTTAACAGATTTATTATAGCTAACTTCCACCTTTTCTTCAATCACACAAATAAAAATACAGACATTTTCATGTCTGTATTTTTAACATCATCTTGTTTCTTTTTTCCTGTGCCAGCCGTTATTTTCCGTGCAAGCTCTTATGAAGCCTTTAAATATCTTCTTGCTGACCTCGTCTTCCGGAAATAGCTCCGGACTCCACTGGTACCCGTGCATGTATCTCATGCCTGGCATGAAATATGCCTCAATAAGTCCGTCAAAAGAGAATGCCATAGGTACGAAGGACTCCGAGAGCTCCTTTATTGCCTGATGGTGCACGCTGTTTACGCTTATGACTTTTTCTTTCATCATCTTGTAAAGAGGCGTCTCTATATATATGGAAACATTATGCTGGGTCCTGTTCGCCGGTCCTTCCATCATGTGGTCAATATCAGTTTCAACTTCACTGCCTATATCCTGGAACAGTGTTCCTCCGCATACAACATTTATCATCTGCATGCCCCTGCATATACCTAGCACAGGCTTGGAAGTTTTTGCTACCTGATTAAAAAGCTTTTTCTCAAACCTGTCTCTCGGGCATCCAGATTCTCTATACATTATAGGCAGCTTCATATCGTACATAACAGGATCGATATCCGATCCGCCAGAGAAAACGAAACCGTCAAATTTTTCAGCCATTTCGTTTATTATCTCATCATCCTCTGTTACAGGGAGTACTACTGGTATTCCGCCTGCCTCTTCTATACATTCAAAATATCCGCCTTCTGATATGTGTTTGTTGTTCTCCTTATCATACTGGGGAGTTATACCAATAAATGGTCTCATACTCTAACCTCTATTCTTAATTCCAGTTTTTGCAAACGTCCACCCAGCCGCTGCTTTTTGAATACTTCTCAAGTTCAGGTATAGTAAGCTCTATTGCGCTGTTTGAGCTGCCACACGCGGGAAAAACTGTCTCAAATCTTTTCAGAGACTCGTCGAGATAAACATCGCATCCATCATTAACAGCAAACGGGCATACACCGCCTACACTGTGTCCAACCATCTGTGCAGCATCTTCAAAAGACAGCATCTTAGCCTTAGTGTGGAATGTTTCCTTATACTTTTTATTGTCCACCTTGGCATCCCCTGCCGCCACTATAAGCACACAGCCGTCGTCCTTATAAAAAGAGAGAGTCTTCGCGATTCTGCACCCATCACAGTTCAACGCTTTTGCTGCAAGGTCCACAGTTGCGCTTGAAATATCAAACTCAAGTATCCTGTCTTCCATCCCGTACTGGGCAAAATATTTTCTAACTTTCTCTATTGCCATATTTATCCCTCCGTCAATAATCATGAAAAAATATACACATTTTTGTGAAATAAGTCAATAGGCAACAGGAAAATTTACACAAAAACTACTCTCAGTTTACAGCAATATGCAAACATATATCCTTTTTTATGCCTCCGTTTCTGAACATTTCCTCAGCTCAGGCTATCAAAAAGCTCCTCGTCTGTTATCTCGCCTTTTGCTACTATATTTGTCCCGCCGGTGAGCCACAGATCTCTCACCTTGCCATTTTCCGTATTCACCGTTACAAAAAGGTCCCCGCCAGGCGCACTGACCCTGACATTTTTACCGCTGACAGCTTTTTTCAAAGTTAAAACCAGCACCAGACTGCCTGTTCCTGTGCCGCAGGCGTATGTAAAGTCCTCAACGCCCCGCTCGTATGTCTTTTCTACAAGGCCATCCCCGTCAAAATCATAAAAATTCACATTTGCCCCTTTGGGAAAGGCGCTGTTGTACCTTATTTCCCTAGCCAGATCCCTCAGCTGATCAAAACTCATATCCTTAAGACCGGGCATATACAAAACGGCATGAGGGATTCCCGGATCTCCCAGTTCAACATAAGAGCAGACTATCTCGCCTTGGCTCGTTTGTATTTTCATATCCGCTTTTATGACAGTGGGATCGTTAAGTCTGATTTTATACGTCCGCTGGTCAATCCTATATCCCGTAACAAGGCCTGCCGTGGTCTCAACCCGCTGCATCTCTCCAGCAAGGCCATTTTCGTATCCATAGCGGCAAATACACCGGGCGCCGTTTCCGCACATCTCACTTGTGGACCCGTCGGAGTTAAAGAAGAGCATTTTAAAATCTCCGCTTCGTTCTGCCCTTATCACCGCCATAAATCCATCTGCGCCTAAAGACATGGGCCTCTTACAAAGCCTCGCAGCGATATGTGGAAGTTTTTCCTCCGGCAATTTCTCTTCCATATTATTTATTATTATAAAGTCGTTTCCGGCTCCGTTCATTTTCCAGAATTTCAATTTCATCAGTTCCTTCCTGAAATAATTATAATTGATATCTCTTAACTGTAAATTAATTTTCCAAATTTTTTCCTTGGTCTCTCCTTTTTGAGATTTTTGTGTTATACTGTAACTAATTTTGATTTTTGGAGATGAACGCTATGATTCAGGATATAAAACCTTACGTTTATGATGTAACTTACAGGCAGGAAGATATCATTGACGACAGTTTCGTCTGTTTTAAGAATAATGGCAAAATCCTTCTGAGCGATACAAAAGGTGAAAATATTCTGCCCACATACGAAATGGTAAAAAATATGGACCTTCACTACACCTATCTTTTTACCATCAGCGGTCAGAAGTTTTTCTACGCTGATAATGCCAGCGACGTCCAGATTCCTGGCTATACATATCAGTCTAAAAACACCTTTAGGACCCTTCAGCCAAGGCACCTGGCTTTTGGTATGATAACAGCTTGCCAGATAACCGACTGGTACGAAGCAAACAAATTCTGCGGCAAGTGCGGCGCACCTATGCGCCACTCCAGCAAAGAGCGTATGCTCCGCTGCGACAATTGCAAAAATATGGTTTTCCCCAAGATATGCCCGTCCATAATCGTGGCTGTAACAAACGGTGAGAAACTTCTCATGACAAAGCGCTCCCCATCAAGCGACCACTATTCCCTCATTGCCGGCTTTATGGAAGTTGGTGAGACCGCTGAGGACACCATACACCGTGAGGTATATGAGGAGACAGGCGTCAGGGTAAAAAATATAAAATACTATAAGAGCCAGCCATGGTCTTTCTCCGACAGTGTTCTTTTCGCCTTTACTGCCGAGCTTGACGGTTCTGACGAGATTGCCCCACATGATAATGAGCTTGCTTCCGCAGAGTGGATAGACAGGAAAGATATTAAAGACGTAAATCAGGGTGTCAGCATAACAAACGAGCTTATCTGCGCCTTCAAAGACGGCATAATATAAAAGAGGCAAGACAATGCTGGACAGAAAAGCTATTTTGGAAAGACTAAAGACCTTTCCATACGACAAAAGCAAATTCTGGATATCTACCGGCGGCGCTATGGTGCTACATGGAGTGAGGCCTTATACCCATGATATCGATGTAGGCTGCGAGAAAGAAATAGCGGAAGCTCTTGTAGCGTCCGGCTGCCAGGTCATCCCTTTTCCAGACGGCGGCAAAAAAATAGTCTTTGACGGAGTCATAGAGGTTTTTGAAAACTGGAGCCGTGGCGAAACCGTCATTATGGACACATACAGAGTGCTGACATTGGACAGCATAATTGATATAAAGCGCCGTCTGGGTCGGGAAAAAGACTTCCGAGATATCGAGCTAATTGAAAACTTCAAAAAAACTAAGAATGCATGAATATAAAAAACGCCCTGATGGGCGTTTTTTTTATATTATATATTGTTAAATATATATTTTTTGGCTAACTTTCCACAATTTATGCATTTATATGCACAATCTTAGATAAATTTTTCTTTTCAAGGTGTACATTTTTTCCATACTCCGCTGCGAAAAAAAACGAATATCCATTATTTTCAGCTTTGCTTTAACCGTTTAAAGTTGTATATTCTAAATGTAACATTAAAAATAAACGCTGATAAATGGCGTTTAAGCCAAAAAACACGACAATTTCAAGGCGTTTTGTTTAATGTGTAAATATGTAATCTAAATATCTTTTCTTTTTCGTTATTTTAACCACAAATTTTATCTTGACTTTGTTACTTCAATAGGTTAAATTATTACTAAATTGTTAATTCAGTTTTTTCGAAAGGAGTTTACCGAAAATGACATATTTCGTACGTACCAAAACTGAAGATATGCGTCCGGTTGAAGTAGCTGCCGCTGTTGCAGGTACTACCCCTTGTCATGCGAAAAATTCTGTAAATTTTATATGCGGTATTATTATGGACACTGTAATAGTGTCCATAATTATTTTTATTTATTGCTTTATTTCCTTTGTCCTATCCTTAAAAAAACAGAATACCGCTGAAAATGTAGGCTCTCGCATAGTATAGATTAATTTCTGGTACAGTAAAGCGATTCCCATTTAAAGCGGGAATCGCTTTTTTGTATATATCCCCACACTATAAAAGGAGAAAAACAAAATGAAAAAAGAAACAATTATGCGGATCGGCACCAATTCTGCCGATAAAATGTAAAGGAGGTTATATTATCATGTGGACAGCATTGTTTAGTTTTACTATACTTGCTCTCGTCTTTGGTATTGGTGATATTGTTTCCAACAAAACAAAGGCAATTCTTTCCGGTACTATCGTAGGTTGCGTTGTTTACCTTGTAGGCTACCTCACAGGCATTATTCCGACAGACTCCGTTGACAGCACATTCCTGCCATCATTGATGAGCTCTTTCGGTATTGCACTGGTCATCACAAACCTCGGTACAATGATGAACCTGGAAGAACTCATCCGTGAGTGGAAAACAGTTGTAATCTCCCTTGCCGGTCTTGTTGGTGTTGCTGTAGTTGCTTTCACAGTTGGTTCCTGGGTATTTGGCCGTGAATGGGCCCTCCTCGGCTCCGCTCCTATTTCCGGTGGTCTTATCGCAACAGTAATGGCTTCCGACGCTGCTAACGCAGCAGGCCGCGGCGACATCGCAGCTTATGTTACACTGCTCTGTGCTTTCCAGATGTTCGTTGGTCTTCCAATCGCTTCCTTCGCTCTTAAGAAAGAAGCTGCCCGCCTCCTCAACTCAGGCGCTCTTAAGATTGGTGAAAAAACTGTTGAAGCTGGACCTACAAAGAAGTTCAACATAAAGATAATAAAAAAGTGGCCTGACTCCATGAGGTCCTCCACAATCACACTCGCAAAAGTTGCAATGGTTGCACTTATTTCCGTATGGCTCTCCGACCTTACAAAGTTCGGCGGCGACAGCCAGTTTATCAACCAGAACGTTATGTTCCTCATCATGGGTGTTATTTTCACAGAACTTGGCTTCCTTGAAAAGAACGCTCTCCAGAGCGCAGGTGCTTTCGGTTTCCTTATGATCGGTACACTCTCCATCCTGCCCGGCAACTTCAAATCCATTGACCTTCCATCCCTTATAAACATGATTTGGCCAATCGTTGGCATGCTTCTGTTCTCTGCTGTTGGTATCGCTATCCTTAGCTCCATCGCTGGCAAGATCATTGGTGTATCCCCATACATCTCCATAGCAATCGGCGTATGCTGCCTCTTTGGTTATCCATGCACACAGATCGTCACAGAAGAAGTTCTCACTTCTCTCCATCAGAACGAGGAAGTTACAGAAGCAGTTCGTTCCGAACTTCTCCCAAGAATGCTGGTTGGTGGATTTACATCAGTTACCATCGCATCCGTTGTATTTGCAGGTATCGTTGTTCCAATGGTATTCTAAAGAGTATATAAATTTAATAATTTAAATATAAATAATTTCAGAAAGGATAATTCTCATGAAAAAAGTTCTCAAGTGCGGCACACTTTTTACAGCCGTTGATGAAAAAGTCCAGAAGGACGTCGCTGTCGTTGTTGAAGACAATAAGATCGTAAAAGTTGCTCCTGTAGCAGAAGTTGATACAAAAGACGCAGAGGTTGTCGATCTCTCCGATAAATTCGTAATGCCGGGTCTTATCGACGGCCACATGCACATCGGCATGAACGGTTCTCCGACAATGGACGCAGTTTATCGCGAACTCGATACATATGTATCTCTTAAGGCTGTTAATTACGCAAAAGCTGACCTTCTCGCAGGCTTTACAACAGTACGCTGCGAAGGCGATGTAGGCTTTGTTGACATCTCCGTACGTCAGGCAATCGAAGAAGGCCTCTATATTGGTCCCCGTATGCAGTGCTCCGGTTTGCCTGTTGCAGCAACAGGCGGCCACGGCGACCATCACTTCAAACCCGGCATCACAGGAAATTACTTCGGAACAATTTGCCACACGCTCGATGAGGTTAGAGAGGCAACACGTTTCACATTTAAGTACGGCGCTGACCAGGTCAAGCTTATGGCTACAGGCGGCGTTATGTCCGACGCTGACGAGCCAGGTGCTGCCGACATGACATACGACGAGATGAGAGTTGCCTGTGAGATCGCTCAGATGCACGGCAAGACAAGTTCTGCTCACGCTCACGGTGCTGCCGGCATCAAGAACGCTATCCGCGCTGGTATCACATCCATCGAGCACGGTATGCTCATGGATGACGAGTGCATCGACATGATGGTTGAGCACGGCACATATCTCGTTCCTACTATCATCGCAGCTTACAGAATCGTTGAGCGCGGCGTTGCTGGCGGTATCCCTGCTGATAACGTAAGAAAGGCTGAGCTCTGCCTGAAGAACCACTATGATAACCTGAAAAAGTGCGTAAAGAAGGGTGTAAAGATTGCCTTCGGTACAGATACAGGTACACCTTACTCCCCACACGGCGAGCAGAAGTTTGAGTTTATCCTTATGGAAGAAGCTGGTATCCCAGCTGCTCAGATCCTCCAGTCCGCTACTATCGTATGCGCTGAGATGATGAAGAGAGACAAGACAGTCGGTTCTATCGAAGAAGGCAAATTTGCTGATATCGTAGCATTTGACGCTAACCCTATGGAAGTTGGTATGAAAGCTATGCTGGACTGCACATTCGTTATGAAAGACGGCGTAGTTTACAAAGGCTAATTTATAAACCCCCTATTAACTATAAAATGTCCGGACTGTGTTTCAGCCCGGACATTTTTGTTTTTATCCTCTGCTCTTATTGTTTTGTGGGCCGTTTAATTGTAAAATATAGGTAGAAATAAGCGGGGGTGAAAACAATGACAGAAAAGAGAAAACTTACCACAGGTAAGAAAGTCTTGCTTGGCTTTTTAGCCTTTCTCGCTCTTATACTGGTTGCGGCGATAATATATGTAATATATGTCTTTGCCACCTATTACAGGATAGAGGACAATCTTGAACTGGAGGTAGGCGGTTCCGGCAGCGGGGCAGTAAGCGTCGGCAAAGAGCAGACGGTCATATCATATAACATCGGTTTTGGTGCATACACACCTGATTTCGGCTTTTTCATGGACGGCGGCACAGAGAGCCGTGCAAAATCTAAAGAGTCTGTACTGGAGGTAATGGACGGCATTACGGCCTTTCTTAAAGAGAAAGATGCTGATTTCATGTTTATCCAGGAAGTAGATCAGGACGCCACAAGAAGTTACCATGTGGACGAAAGTAAAATAATCACTGACGCCCTCGACGAATATAGCTATGTTTATGGCATAAATTACGACAGTCCATACCTGTTCTACCCTTTTACCCAGCCTCACGGCAAATCTCTGGCTGGCCTTATGACCATGAGCAAATATGAGATTGAAAGTAGTATTCGCCGCAGTCTACCCATCGAAGACACACTGATGAAGTTCTTGGACCTTGACAGGTGCTATACCGTCTCCCGGGTCCCCACCGATAACGGTAAAGAACTTTTACTTTACTCTATTCACTTATCAGCATACACTTCTGACGGCACCATAGCTACGCAGCAGCTTGAAATGCTCATTGAGGATATGCAGACAGAATATGAAAAGGGTAATTATATTGTCTGCGGCGGCGACTTTAACAAGGATATTTTGGGAGACAGCAGCGTATATTTCGGCAAAGCTGACAAGGAATATACCTGGGCTCAGCCCGTACCGGAGGAACTGTTTGAAGGCACAAACCTTAAGCTTATCGCCCCTCTGGACGGCGATAACCCGGTGCCTTCCTGTAGAAACGCCGACGGTCCTTACTATGACGGTCAGTTTGTACTGACTGTGGACGGTTTTATAGTCTCTGACAATGTCTCTGTTATAAATAGCAACGTGTATGACCTTGGCTTTGAATACTCTGACCACAACCCTGTATATATGACTTTTGTACTTGATAAATAATTTTAAACACATTTTGGAGGTAACATTATGGGCATAAAAGAAGAATTCTTTTACCCTTCCTCTTCAGGAAAAACTCAGATTCACGCTGTCCGCTATACCCCGGACGGGGAGATAAAGGCTGTCCTTCAAATCTCCCACGGCATGGTGGAATTTATCGAGCGATATGAGGAATTCGCACAGTTTTTAAATGAGCACAACATTCTAGTTACGGGAAACGACCATCTTGGCCACGGCGGCTCAATAAATTCAAAAGCCGACTACGGCTATTTTGCCGAGGTCGATGGAAATGGCGCTGTACTTGACGATCTGCACAAACTCACAGTTATAACAAAAGAACTGTATCCTAATGTACCCTATTTCCTGCTTGGCCACAGTATGGGTTCCTTTTACGCAAGACAGTACCTTTGCGAGTACGGAAGCGAGCTTGACGGCGCCATAATAATGGGCACAGGCCACATGCCTCTTATGCTAGTCAAAGCCGGAATGGTACTTTCAAAAATAATCGCCACATTTAGAGGCTGGCGCTATCGTAGTAAGTTCATAAACAATATGGCCTTTGGCGGCTACAACAAACGCTTTGAACCCGGCGAGACAAAATCAGACTGGCTTTCAAAGAATAAGGACAGCGTAAACGCTTATCTTGCCGACGAGCGTTGTACCTTCGTTTTTACCTTAAACGGCTATTACAATATGCTCAAAGGCATAAGCCGTCTTTATGACAGAGATCTTCTTGACAAAATGCCTAAAGATCTTCCGGTATTTTTCATGTCCGGTGAAGACGACCCCGTAGGTGAGTTCAAAGAGGGCGTTTTACGTGCCATACAGACTTTCTATGACGCAGGTATGAAAAACGTGTCGGCACAGTTCTATCCCGACGACAGACACGAGATATTAAACGAGCTGGACAGAGCTGAGGTATATGAGGACATTTTGGCCTGGATGACAGATATAATCCAGGAAAAAGAGGCAAAACAGTCATAAATATGTTGACATATCTAAGCTATTAATGTAAAATTGTTAAGGATTTGAAATGAAAGGACGGTTCGGCTAATGCTAAAGAGAACTTATAACGGTTTTTACATGATGATGCCTATCACCGTCTTTAGTCGTTTCTGATCCTTCAGAAATCGTATACTAAAGGCGGTTATGGCGCGTGCGCTAAACCGCCTTTTTATTTTATCCACAGGAGGAAAACTTAAATATGGCAGATACAAATATAGGTACAAAATGCGTCCAGGGTGGCTACGCACCTGGAAACGGCGAGCCACGCCAGATACCAATAATCCAGAGTACAACATTTAAATACTCCACAAGCTCCGATATGGGCAAGCTTTTTGACCTTGAGGCAGACGGATACTTCTACTCACGACTTCAGAATCCAACAAACGACACTGTTGCCGCAAAAATTGCCGCTCTCGAAGGCGGTACGGCCGCAATGCTCACATCTTCCGGCCAGGCAGCAAACTTCTATGCAATTTTCAATATTGCCTCCTGCGGAGACCATGTAATAAGTTCATCAAGCATATACGGTGGTACGTTTAACCTGTTCGGCGTAACAATGAAAAAGATGGGTATTGATTTTACCTTCATCTCCCCTGATTGTACTGAAGAAGAGCTCAACGCTGCTTTCCGTCCCAACACCAAGGCCGTTTTCGGCGAGACCATTGCCAACCCTGCTCTTACGGTTTTGGATATTGAAAAATTCGCGAAAGCCGCTCACGCCCACGGTGTGCCCCTTGTTATTGATAACACTTTCGCTACACCTGTAAATTGCCGTCCTTTCCAGTGGGGCGCAGATATAGTTACCCACTCAACCACAAAATACATGGACGGCCACGGTGCAACTATTGGTGGATGCATAGTCGACTCTGGCAAGTTCGATTGGACAGCCCACGCCGACAAATTCCCCGGCCTCTGCACACCTGACGAGAGCTATCACGGCATAACATACACTGAGCGTTTTGGTCTTGAGGGCGCCTATATCACGAAGGCTACTGCCCAGCTTATGAGAGACTTCGGCTCCACCCAGTCTCCTCAGAACGCCTTTTATATTAACCTGGGCCTTGAGAGCCTCCACATACGTATGAAGCGCCACTGTGAAAACGCCCAGGCTGTTGCAGAGTATTTGCAGAACCATCCCAAGATCTCATGGGTCAGCTACTGCGGCCTGCCCGGGGACAAATACTATGAGCTTGGACAGAAGTATCTTCCAAATGGCTCCTGCGGTGTAGTTAGCTTTGGTGTAAAAGGTGGTCGAAAGGCTGCTGAGAAATTTATGGGCAAACTGAAGATCGCGGCCATAGAAACCCACGTTGCCGACGCCCGCACATGCTGCCTGCACCCAGCAAGCTCTACACACAGACAGATGTCCGAATCTGAGCTTATCGCTGCCGGTGTAACACCTGACCTTGTTAGATACTCCTGTGGTCTCGAAGATGCCGAGGATCTCATCGTGGATATTGCCCAGGCCCTCCAGTAAGGAAGTGAAAAAAATTGCCAATTAAAATTCCAAATGCCCTTCCAGCGGCACAGACCCTTACTAATGAAAACATATTTGTAATGACGGAGACAAGGGCCATTACTCAGGATATCCGTCCACTTAAAATACTTCTGCTCAATCTCATGCCCACTAAGATCGCCACCGAGACTCAGCTTGCGCGACTTCTAGGCAACACTCCCCTTCAGGTTGAGATGGAGCTCATGCACACAAGAAGCCACGAGTCCAAGAACACATCAAAAGAACACCTTTTGAATTTCTATACTACCTTTGACAAGGTCAAGGATAAAAAATACGACGGTATGATAATAACAGGTGCTCCTGTGGAGCATCTCCCCTTTGAAGAAGTGGAATACTGGGAGGAGCTGTGCCAGATAATGGAGTGGAGCAAAAGCCATGTATTCAGTACCTTCCATATATGCTGGGGCGCCCAGGCTGGACTTTATTACCACTTTGGAATACCAAAAGTGCAGCTTAAAGAAAAACTCTTTGGCGTATTTCCCCACAAGGTCGAGCGCCGCTCATCAATGCTCATGCGAGGGTTCGACGAGACCTTTATGGTTCCTCACTCAAGGCACACTACCGTTTTGCGTGAAGATGTAGAAAAGCACAAAGAGATAAAGATACTTGCCTCTTCCCCGGAAGCCGGAATATACGCAATGGCAACCGCAGGCGGCAGACAGGTATTTATCACAGGGCATTCTGAATATGACGCCTATACTCTGAAAAATGAGTATCTGAGAGACAAAAATCAGGGGCTTCCAATCCACATACCATATAATTACTTCCCTGGCGACGATGACACGAAAGAGCCAATAGTAACATGGCGTAGCCACGCAAACCTTATCTACCAGAACTGGCTCAACTATTTCGTATACCAGATAACTCCATACGATATAATGTCCATCGTACCTATGAAATAAAAGAAAAGGCGCCTTATCACAAGATAGGGCGCTTTTTGCTTTTCTTTACATTGATTTTGTAATTTAGTATAATCATTTTATCAATAAGGAAACAGGGTGATAATATGCCGAGAAAAAGCGGTCGAAATACAAAAGGCAAGATAGTATCCGCCGCATGGAAACTGTTTTATGAACAGGGATACGAAAACACCACCGTAGAAGACATCATATTCGAGTCTGGTACATCCAAAGGCTCGTTTTATCACTATTTTTCCGGAAAAGATGCCCTTCTGGGGACGCTATCAATGATTTTCGACGAGAAGTATGAACTGCTAAAGTCTCAGCTCTCCCCTGAAGCCAATGTTATCGACACTCTGATTTTTCTCAATCATGAGCTTTTCACTATGATAGACAACAGCATATCCTTTGAGCTCTTGTCCCGCCTTCTGTCCTCACAGATAATAACCCATGGAGAAAAGCATTTACTTGATAAAAACCGCACATACTTCAGGCTGCTAACTCAGATAGTGAGAGACGGCCAGCAGCGCGGCCAGTTAAGGTCAGATATGACGGTAAATGAGATCATACGTGGCTACGCCATGTTCGAGCGGGCTCTTATGTACGACTGGTGCCTTACAAGCGGGGAATATTCACTAACAAAATACGCCGAGCAGATGATGCCAATGTTTTTGAACGGTTTTAGAGCCGCAAAATAAAAGTTTTTTCGTTACATTTATTGTTGTTTATTTAATGGTATATAAATTAGTACGTTCTGAAATCCTTGTTATACAAGGGTTTCAGAACTTTTATTTTTATTTCGTCTATTTTTTAGTATATGTTTTATTCTGTATTTACGTCTATTATCTTTTCTGGTACAATCCATTTTGTGTCATATGAAAGGAGCAGAAAAATGGGTATTTTTAAATATATGAGCATTTCGGATATCTGCATTATGATAACCATGTTTGTATATCTTATAGGCATGGTTATGGTGGGTGTTTTCTATTCCAAAAAGAGCAGCAGCTCAACGGATGATTTTTATCTTGGCGGTCGAAGGCTCGGGCCTGTAGTTACAGCCATGAGCGCTGAAGCTAGCGATATGAGTTCCTGGCTGTTAATGGGTCTTCCTGGCGTAGCATATTTTACAGGTGTCGCAGATGCGGCTTGGACAGCTATCGGACTTTCTATCGGTACATATCTTAACTGGCTTTTGGTTGCAAAGCGTATTCGCATATATTCCGAAGAGATTAAGGCTATAACAGTCCCTAAATTCATTTCCCTTAGGTTTAAAGACGAAAAAAATATTCTTCTAGGCCTGTCTGCGGCTGTTATCGTAATTTTCTTCATACCTTATACCGCCTCCGGTTTCGCAGCTATCGGCAAGCTTTTCAACAGTCTTCTGGGCTTTGATTACACAACAGCAATGGTAATCGGCGCCGCAGTTGTAATCGTTTACACCATCCTTGGCGGCTTTTTGGCGGTTTCCGTAACTGACCTTATACAGAGCATAATAATGACAATAGCCCTTGCGATTGTGTTTGCCTTCGGCATAAGCATTGCCGGCGGCTGGGACGCTGTATGGAGCAACGCAAGTGCCGTTGACGGATATCTCAGCTTTACAAATACCGCAAATGTCCTCACTGGAGAAAGTTCCAGCTATAGCTTCATAACCATATGCTCCACTCTGGCATGGGGCCTGGGTTATTTCGGAATGCCCCATATTCTTGTAAGGTTTATGGGCATACAGGACGCTAATAAACTCAAGCTCTCAAGAAGAATAGGCTCCATCTGGGTTATTATCTCAATGACAGTAGCCGTTATAATCGGTATCATTGGCTTTGCCGCCTCCAAGGCGGGCGCTATAATCTCCTTTGATTCCGCATCTGCCGCCGAGAGCGTCATAGTTCAGATATCCGATCTTCTCAGTGAACACGGCATTGCCGCGGCTCTCGTTGCCGGACTCATACTCTCAGGTATTCTGGCATCAACAATGTCAACAGCCGACTCCCAGCTTCTTGCCGCGTCGTCAAGCGTTTCAGAGGATATTCTCACTGGTGTATTTGGCCTCAAGCTTACAGAGAAAAACACAATGTGGATAGCACGTCTGGCGGTTATTTTTATCTCCATTATTGGTGTATTTATCGCAAAAGACCCTAACAGCTCTGTTTTTGCCATTGTATCTTTCGCATGGGCCGGTTTTGGCGCCACATTTGCCCCAGTAATACTTTGCGCCCTTTTCTGGAAAAGAGCAAACAAATACGGCGCGATAGCAGGCATGGTTACAGGCGGCGCAATGGTATTTATCTGGAAATACATGGTTCGTCCTCTGGGCGGCGTATGGAACATATATGAGCTTCTACCAGCCTTTATACTTGCAACTGTTATGATAGTCGTTGTATCACTTATGACTAAGGCACCTGACAAAGATGTTGTGGATACTTTTGAAAAAGTAAAAGAAATGTGCTAGAACGTAAACAGGACAGGATTTAATATCCTGTCCTGTTTTAACAAAAATTCATAAAAAAGTTAATGGTATGTTTAAACTCCCCCTATATAATACAATCAAAGCATAGGTTATCTTCCTTTAAAATACGTTTCTTTTTTCATCAGTTTTCAAAAAACATCCCCCATAAAATGCGTGGTGTTGTTAAGGGACAAAACAATCGAATAGGATACAAAAACCAGTTTTCGGTCATTTTGACCGAAAACTGGTTTTATTAATCTCTTTAAGCCGATTTGGATAATCCGTTATACAGATATATACATTTTATTATTTCTCATACAAAAAATGTTTGCTTTACTGATGCATTATATTTCTAAATAGCACAAAGTAAACATTAATCGGTTTTTAAGCAGCGCACAGCCAAGCGAGCTTGACCGCCGGTGGTGCAGGTGATAAGTGTCAAATCCCATGCACTGCTCACCGCATCCTCGATGGCCGTTGCCTCTATCGTTTCCACGGTAGAGACCTCATAAGAAAACTGCCGACCTTTCACATCGGTGAATAACACCTGTGTACCGACGAGGACTTCCCGCAACAGGCCGAAATGGGTACGGTAATTGTGCGCAA
>CALXGH010000064.1 GCA_944387845.1 uncultured Oscillospiraceae bacterium | reverse complement strand
GGTATCTGCCCTGAAAACATCATGATCACAGACAGCGGCAGCTATGTACTTAAAGATTTTGGTGTAAGACGCTGCCTTAAGAGAGCCGGTTCAAGTCTGTTTACAGGTCTGCCCGATGAATTTGATGCCCCTGAAGTCATTGATGGCGGCAAATACAGCCATGTTTCCGACATATACTCTCTTGGTATGTGCATTATGTACGTTGCGGCTGGCGGACAGCTGCCAGAGAGCAGAAATCCGGACGATATTCCCGGTCTCAGCCACCAGCTTAAAGAGATAATAAAGAGGGCTATCGCCACTCAGCCTGAGTACAGATACCAGAGCGCTGAGGATCTGAAATCAGATCTTGAGAGCGTACCTGTTGAAAATACCGCCATAAGAAGGGCGGCTGCCGTTGCGCTGGCACTTGAGGCTGTGGGAAAAAACGGGTCTGGAGCTACAAAGACAGAGGAAAAAGTAGATTATAACAAAAATTACAATGAGGACAGCCGCCCGGTAAAGAAAAAAGGCGGGAGAAAGGCCGGCGCAATTGTGGCCTTTCTGCTTGTTTGTGCCGTTGTGGGTTCCGCTGTTTATGTGCTTAAGCCATGGGAAAGCGGACAGACACAGAAAGACCCAGGTAGTGCTGTGGATACTCCTGATGATGATGACAGAGTAAGTGCAGGCATTGACGGTATCCTGGACAATGATGGAGACCAGACAATCATCTCAGACGATGGTGATGACAAGACTAACCCTGATGGCACAGATAAAGACAATACAGATGAGGATAAAGATCCTGGCCAGACAATGCCTGATGGAGATGATGACCAGGATGACGATACCAGCACGACAGGAGTAACCCCTGATCAGATAAGACTTGTACAGAAGTATCTGGGCGTAACGGCTGACGGCGACTGGGGACCAAAATCAAAAGAAGCTGCTGGTGGACTGACTGCTGAAGCGGCTTATAAAGCATACCTTAATGGCACACTTGCAAAACCTGAGACACCATCAGAAGGTGGCGGTTCTTCAACTTCAGGTATAACGGTTGCTCAGATTAAGGAAGTTCAGAAGGCCTTGGGCGTAACAGCTGATGGCGTCTGGGGTTCTAAGAGTACTGCTGCTGCCGGTGGACTGACCGCGGAAGAAGCTTACAAAGCTTATAAGAATGGCACACTTTTCAGTGGTAACAGCAACGTGGCTGTTGGAAATGTAAAGAAAATGCAGGCACTTTTAGGTGTAACGGCTGATGGTATATGGGGACCGAAGAGCAGCGCCGCATGCGGTGGCCTGACTGTGGAGGAGGCCTATAAGGCATACCTTAACGGCACTCTGAAAAAAGTTGACGGTGGCTCCAGTGGTTCTGAAGACGATGACTATGTAAGAAAAACTCAGCCTTACAGAGATATAACTATCCTCCCGTCAAATGAGAGAGAGATAACATACGCTGACCTTGAGGGTATGACCAGTGAAGAGACATACATGGTAATAAATGAGATCTACGCAAGACACGGAAAGATCTTTACAAGTGCTAGTATTCAAGAGTACTTTGAGTCCATGTACTGGTATGAGCCAAAGACTTTCGACAGCAATAAGGTAGTATCTCAGTTCTCGGCTCTTGAGGAGCAGAATATGCATACAGTGGTTGCGTACCAGAAAGAGATGGGTTACAGATAAAATAGGAGAGGACGATTTTGGCCCTCTCTGGGTTAGTGCGCCTTAAAGGAGGCAGTCTGTTTTAAAGCGTGATATAATATGGGGCGGTATGGGATCTGGCCGGCACTTCCGGTGCAGCTCTGCCGCCTCTTTGAAAGTTTTGCATAGGAAGGTATTCTGACGAATATAGATATAAGGCAGGTAGATCTGAAAAATGAGACAGAAAAAAATTACGATCGTGTTCAACGCGCCGGTTGTTCTGGGGTTTGCACTGATATCTCTATTAGTTCTTATATTGGACAATGTTTTCGGCGGCCGGCTGATAGGCACGTATTTTTGCGTATACAGATCTTCACTTGCCGATCCTCTTACATATCTGAGGTTTTTTACCCATGTTTTGGGCCATGCAAGCTATGAACATTACATAAACAATATGCTGCTCTTCCTGGTCGTCGGCCCGACACTTGAGGAGAGATACGGCAGCGGCAGAATGCTTGAGGCGATTTTGATAACAGCTTTTGTTACGGGTCTTGCCCAGTTTATCTTTTTCCCGGGCACTGCGCTCCTCGGCGCCAGTGGGGTGGTATTTATGATGATAATCATGTCATCCTTTGCGGGATATAAAGGCGGAACGATACCTATAACCCTCATTTTAGTATTTATCCTCTATATTGGCGGCGAGGTGTTTGACGCAATATTCGTAAGAGACGACATATCTCAGTTCACCCACGTTCTGGGCGGATTCTGCGGCGCGGCGTTTGGCTTTATGATGACCGGACGCGGACGGAGAAGATAGGATACTGTTAAAAAAGACGAAAAATTTGTTTTTATGAAAAATCATATTGAAAGATACGGTTTTATAATGTAGTATTGCTTTATAAAAATTAAAATATTGACCGTGTGAAGCTTGCAGGAAAGTGGGCGCAAGGCGATGCGTCCTGCCAAAGGAGTAATACTCTCGGGAGTTCAATTTAGAATAAAGACTGTAAGCGGATGGTATTCTGGAGAAGCTCATTTTGATATGAGGGCCGAAGGTGCAAAGCAAAACGCTAATCTCTCAGGCAAAAGGACAGAAAACTGCTTCAGACGTATTCTGACGTTTGAGTTTGATTTTCCCTGGGATGCACCGTTTTTCGGTGCATCCCATTATCTTTAATTGAAAACTGAAAGAGGGAAAATTATGAACAGTATTATTGAATTTCTTACAGGTCCGCTTTACGATTTTGCATGGCTGTATACATTCCTGCCTTTTGCAATTTTTGGCGGACTGTTTCTGACCATACGTAACAGGGGTATTCAGTTTACAAGATTCGGATATGCCATGAAAAACACTGTGGGAAAAATATTCGACAAAAAAGAGGCCGGACATGGTGCTGTAACTCCTTTCCAGGCGGTTACAACGGCTCTTGCTGCCACAGTGGGAACAGGTAATATCGTAGGTACCTCACAGGCTATAGCCATGGGTGGATACGGCGCCATATTCTGGCTCTGGATTGCCGCTCTTGTAGGCATGATCACGAAATACTGTGAGGTAGTTCTCTCCATCAAATACAGGGAAAGAGACGAAAAAGGCGACTGGGTCGGCGGCCCAATGTACTATATTGAAAAGGGAATGGGCAAGAAGTGGAGATGGCTTGCGGCTGTATTTTCCATATTTGCCATTTTCGCATCCTTCGGTATCGGCAATATGTCCCAGGTAAACAGTATTACAGGTTCTGTTGTAAATGCCATAAGCACATTTAATCCTCTTAGCAGCGAGAGTGTGAACATTGTTGAATGGATTCTTGCTATCGGAATAGCTGTTTTGGTTGCCATCATAATTATAGGCGGCATAAAGAGAATCGGCTCTGTAACGGAGAAGCTTGTTCCTTTTATGAGCGTTTTCTACATCATTTTCACTCTTATTGTAATAGGATCCCATGCCGGAAACCTTGGAAATGTATTTAAGCTCATTTTCTCAACAGCATTTACACCACAGGCTGTTTTCGGCGCATCAACAGGTATAATTCTCAAGGAGACCATCGTTTGGGGTCTCAAACGAAGCGCTTTTTCAAACGAGGCAGGCCTTGGCTCTGCAGCCATTGCCCATGCAGCAGCTGAAACTGACGGCCCGGTACAGCAGGGACTTTTTGGTATTTTTGAAGTTTTCATGGATACACTTGTAATCTGCACACTGACGGCCTTGACAATCATCTGTAGCGGAGTTGAAATCGGTTTTGGCACAAAGCCCGGATCCGAGCTTATTACAGCGGCGCTTGCAACGGTATTTGGAGCAAAATTTGCATCGCTTTTTGTGGCTATAGCACTTATGCTCTTTGCACTTTCTACAGTCCTCGGATGGTCCCTTTACGGCGCACGTTGCGTTCAGTACCTTTTCGGTACTAAGGCAATAAGAATATATCAGGTAATTTTCATAGCTATTATTGTAGTTGGCTGTGTATCGCCGATCGACGTTGTATGGGATATCGCGGACACATTTAACGGACTTATGGCTATACCAAACTTTATAGGCGTTCTTGCTCTGAGCGGAGTTGTGGCAAAGCTTACAAAAAGCTATTTCTTCGGACCAAACGCTCCGGCAAACAGGAAAAAGTAGCGTTTGACATTAAAATATAGGTATCTACTTGGTCAGGCAATAATAAGCAAAAACACATAAACAAGGCGGCGGGTCCTTAAGGACCGCCGCCTTGTTCGTACAATGGCGCAAAAGTAAATTTTAACTAAGCAGTGTAAATTTTTTCGCAGAAGGCCTGGGTAAATTGACAATGAATGATTAGTTTAATATAATTGAACCAATGTTAAAAATATTTATAAAGAGGTTATGACTATGGATATTAACAATATAATTGCCGAAGAAGGCTGCAGCTGCGGCAAAAAGCACATCACATCCATCGACGCTCTTGTAGTAGGCAATGGGGTAATTTCCCAGGTGCCGGATTATGTAAAAAAATACAGTGCCAAAAAGGCTTTTGTTCTGGCTGATGCCAATACATATAGAGTGGCAGGAGAAAAAGTCTGCAAAATTCTGGAAGAGGCCGGAATAAATTACTCCAAATATGTATTTCCTACAGGGGAAAATGAGCCCGATGAGTATTCTGTGGGCTCTGCTGTAATGCACTATGACAGCTCCTGCGATATCGTAATTGGGGTCGGTTCAGGTGTTATAAACGACATTGGAAAAATCATAAGCAATATTGCCGATAAACCATATATCATAGTTGGTACTGCGCCGTCCATGGATGGTTTTGCATCGGCTTCTTCATCAATGTCCAGAGATGGCCTTAAAATATCCCTGCCTAGCAAGTGTGCAAATGTTGTCATAGGTGATATTGACATACTTAAAGAAGCACCAATGCACATGCTCCAGTCTGGGCTTGGAGATATGGTGGCAAAGTATGTAAGTATATGCGAGTGGAGAATCGCAAACCTGCTGGTTGGCGAATACTACTGCGAGGCGGTAGCGCAGCTTGTAAGAGACTCCCTTAAAAAATGTACTGATAACGCTGAGGGGCTTCTCAAAAGAGACGAAGAAGCTGTCAAGGCTGTATTTGAGGGCCTTGTTCTCTGCGGACTTGCAATGAACTACGCGGGGCTTTCAAGACCTGCTTCCGGCGTTGAGCATTATTTCTCACATGTATGGGATATGCGTGGCCTTGAGTTTGGTACGAAAGTGGATCTCCACGGTATCCAGTGTGCTATTGGAACGCTGTACGCCGCTAAAATTTACGACCAGATAAGAAACATTAAGCCTGACAGAGAGAAGGCTTTGAAGTATGTTCAGAGTTTTGATTATCCTGCTTACGCTGAGGAGCTGAGAGCGTTTTTAGGTAAAGGCGCTGAGGAGATGATAACTCTTGAGCAGAAAGAGCAGAAATATAACGTTGAAAAGCACGGGCCAAGACTTGAAAAGATCATCGAGAACTGGGATAAGATCCTTAAAATAATCGATGAGGAAGTACCATCTTCCGCTGATATTGCGAAGCTCCTGGATACTATAGGCGCGCCTAAAACAGCCGCTGAGATAGGAATCGACGAGAGTATTGTTCCGTTTACATTTAAGGCAACAAAGGATATCAGAGACAAATATGTTGTCTCAAGACTTGCGTGGGACCTTGGTGTAATAGACGAGCTTAAACTGTAAGAGACATAATTGAAAATGCCGGACTTTAAGTCCGGCATTTTTTATATTAACGGCCGCTGGCACCATAGTTTGAGAGAACTCTTGCGGACGGGTCATCCACATCGCAGCCCTCCCAATCTCTGTTGGGCATCCAGAAACCGGTTATCATTTCGCTCTGGCCGGGGAAGTATTTCTCAAAGATCTCTCGGTAAAGCAGAGATTCTTTGGTAAATGGCCGAGCGTGGTCATATTTTTGGCATTTTTCTTCGAATTCGTTATCAGTGTAGAAATCTTCTGCGTATTTTTTTAGGTAGTTTACCATGGAATGTCCTACCGCGTCGGAGAAGGCGGCTTTTTCACGCCACAGTATGGACTGGGGCAGTATACCATCCTTTTCAAAGGCTTTCCTCAGAAGATATTTACCTTTGCCGTATACGTTCATCTTAAGTTCCGGGTCAATCTCCATGACGTATTTTACAAAGTCTAGATCACCGAAGGGGACTCGGGCCTCCAGAGAGTGTACAGAGATACATCTGTCGGCACGGAGAACATCATACATATAAAGCTCACGTAGTCTTTTTTCAGCTTCTTCCTGGAAAGCTTCAGCATCAGGGGCAAAATCAGTATATTTATAGCCGAAAAGCTCGTCGGATATCTCGCCTGTTAGGAGGACTTTGATATCAGTGTGATCGTGTATGTATTTGCACACAAGGTACATTCCAACGCCGGCTCTTATTGTCGTTATGTCGAAAGTTTCTTCTGCTTTTATGACGTCTTCCAAAGCGGCAAGAACGGTTTCCTTTGTGATTATGACGGGGGTGTGTATACAGCCAATGTAATCGGCGGTCTGCTGTGCATATTTTAAATCGATGGCGTCTTCGCTCATACCAATGGCGAAGGTGCGGATGGGCTTTTTGAGTATGTGGGCGGCAATAGCGCAGACTAGAGAGGAGTCCAGACCGCCGCTAAGAAGGAAACCTACCGGAACATCTGAATCAAGACGCTTTTCAACACCGGCGATAAGTTTGTCGTGTATGTTTTTACATACTGTTTCCAAATCATCACTGCTGTATGATGGAACATAGGATATGTCTCTGTAACATACAAATTCACCGTCTTTGTAGTAATATCCAGGAGGGAACGGCATTACTTTTTCGCAGATATCAACAAGGTTTTTCGCCTCGCTTGCAAAGCATATTTTTCCACTTTCAAGGTAGCCATAAAATAGAGGGCGTATGCCAATAGGATCTCGGGCGGCTATGAGAGAGCCGCTTTTGCCGTCGTATATTATTAGGGCATATTCTGCATCCAGCATTCTGAACATTCCAGTGCCGTATTTTTCGTAAAGGGGAAGGAGTATTTCGCAGTCTGAGCCGCCGGCAAAAGTATAGCCCTCTTTTTCAAGGTCCGCCTTGAGTTTGCGGAACCCGTAGATTTCACCATTGCAGACAAGATAATTGCAATTATACTCAAAGGGCTGCATACCGTTTTCACCAAGGCCCATTATTGAAAGACGGCCGAAACCTATGACGGCGTTTTCAAGCTCCATGACACGGGCTGCGTCGGGGCCTCGGGACTTTGTTTTTGACAGACATTTTGCTACTTTGTACTGGGACAGATCATGACCCAAAACACCTATGATTGAACACATAGTTTTCATCCCTTTCTGATTGTTTTTTATCTTGTCTTTATATTTTGCCATGCTTTAGACAATGGCTTTTATATCGGTTATTTTCAGATTCTTGCTCTGTAAAATTTATCTCACGCCGAAAAGCAGCTCGCCGTATGTTGGGAAAGGCCAATAGGACTCAGCGGTTATTGTCTCCGCCTCATCGCAGAATGCCCTCAGAGCGTTCATTTTCGGTATGATATCGTCTTTTATCCTGCCTGCCTCCAAAGTTACATCAGAGATCATTTTCAGCTTTACAAGGGCGTTTTCAAGTTCATCTGTTTTGATGGCTATCTGGTCCGCAGTGTTAGATAGCCTCTTTATAAGCTCTTTTTCTCCGGTACAGCCCAGGTCAGGTACAACGGAGGTTTTATAGCAGACAGATGTGGCAAGATCGGAGGCGTTGCGCCAAACAGCCGGAAGTATCTCTTTCTTTGCCATATCCACCATGGTTAGAGCCTCAATTTTAACGGTCTTGATATAGTTCTCCAGCATTATTTCATATCGCGATCTCAGTTCTGTTTCTGTATAGACACCATGAGAAATAAGCATATCCATGTTTTTCTTTTCAAGACAAGCAGGCATGGCATCTGGGGTGGTTTTAAGATTGCTGAGGCCGCGCACTTCCACCGCTTCCTTTATCCATTTGTCGTCGTATCCGTTGCCGTTAAAGATGATACGTTTATGGGTTTTAATTGTGTCTTTTAGAAGTTCGTGCAGTGCCGAATCAAAATCAGCTTTACCCTCAAGTGCATCGGCAAAATCTTTTAGAGCATCAGCAACAGCACTGTTTAGCATAATGTTTGCGCAGGCTATGCTGTTTGAAGAGCCCACCATGCGGAACTCAAATTTGTTTCCCGTAAAGGCAAATGGAGATGTTCTGTTCCTGTCGGTAGTGTCCTTTTTGAATTTTGGGATAGCATCCACGCCGAGCTTCATGTTGGATTTTTCGGCTGCGTTATATGGGGTGTCGTTTTCGATAGCTTTAAGCACATCTGTAAGTTCATCACCCAAGAAAATTGACACAACCGCTGGCGGCGCCTCGTTTGCTCCAAGACGGTGATCATTTCCTGCGGTGGCCACGGACATCCTCAAAAGATCCTGGTATTCGTCCACTGCCTTTATTACTGCACATAAAAACAGTAAAAACTGGGCGTTTTCATAAGGTGTATCACCTGGGGACAGAAGGTTTATTCCTGTATCCGTACCAAGAGACCAGTTGTTGTGCTTACCGGAACCGTTTACACCGGCAAAGGGTTTTTCGTGTAGAAGGCATACAAGGCCATGACGTTCCGCTACTTTCTGCATTATCTCCATTGTCAGCTGGTTGTGGTCAGTGGCAATGTTTGCCGTGGTATATATGGGAGCCAATTCATGCTGGGCTGGGGCAACCTCATTGTGTTCGGTTTTTGCCAAGATACCCAGCTTCCACAGTTCTTCATTGAGATCCTCCATGTAAGCGGCTACCCGAGGTTTTATCGTACCAAAATAGTGGTCGTCTAGCTCCTGACCTTTAGGGGGCTTCGCACCGAACAAAGTGCGGCCTGTGTATATAAGATCCTTGCGTTTTAGGTACATATCTTTGTCAATAAGGAAATATTCCTGCTCTGGACCAACGGAAGCAGAGACACGTTTTACGGTATCGTTTCCAAACAGACGCAAAATACGCAGAGCCTGCTGGTTTAGTGCCTGCATGGAACGTAGTAGAGGAGTTTTTTTGTCAAGTGCCTCGCCACCGTAAGAGCAGAAGGCTGTAGGTATACATAGGGTTTTACCTTTGATGAAGGCGTAACTTGTAGGATCCCACGCAGTATATCCTCTTGCCTCAAATGTTGCCCTTAGGCCACCGGAAGGAAAGGAGGAGGCGTCAGGCTCGCCTTTTATAAGTTCTTTGCCTGAGAATTCCATAATGACGCCGCCATCCGGGGAAGGGGAAATGAAGCTGTCGTGCTTTTCGGCTGTAATGCCTGTCATAGGCTGAAACCAATGGGTGTAATGTGTTGCCCCGTGGGCCACAGCCCAATCTTTCATGGCTGAAGCTACCGCGTTAGCAACGGAGAGATCCAGTTCACATCCTTCCTCAATGGTTTTTTTCAAAGAGCTGTATACATTTGCAGGCAAAGCCGCTCTCATGGCTCTGTCGTCAAAGGCCAGTTTGCCGAAATAATCAGGTATGGTTTTCATTGCCGTCCGTCCTTTCAAGATAGTTTTGCGGCTTTAAAGTAAAGTGCCACAGATAAAAGTGAATAAAAAAAGACAACGGAGCCACTGAAAGAGAAAACTTTCAATGACACCGTTGTCATTTACAAACCGGAGAATATCACTTCACCCTGTATTTGTCAACAAGTTTTGAAAAACATTTTCTGATTTGTAAAAAATATCAATTACAGTACCTGAACAGAGAGTATTTTTTGTTGATTTTTATAGTCAAATTTCCAGACTTGTGCTAAAATATTTTATTATTTTTTGCTTTAATTAAATTGATCAGTGAGAAAGTAGGTGGAAAGATGAAATATCTACCGGAAGAAATAATTCAGTACGCCGCAGAGGACAACGTAAAATTTATTCGTCTTGCCTTCTGCGATATATACGGCAGACAGAAAAATATTTCCGTCATGCCTGGGGAGCTTGAGCGCATTTTTAAATACGGAGCGGCCATTGATGCATCCGCTGTCGCCGGGTTTGGGGGCAGCGTGAAATCTGATCTGTTTTTGCGCCCGGATACCTCAACGCTTGCGGCTCTGCCCTGGCGTTCGGAGAACGGGAAAGTGGTACGGATGTTCTGCGACATAACATATCCAGATGGAACGCCTTTCGAGGCGGACGGGAGATATATACTCAAAAATGCCGTTTTAGAAGCGGAAAAGTCGGGATATTCCTTTATGTTCGGCTCAGAGTTTGAGTTTTACCTCTTCAAGACAGATGAAAATGGAGAGGCCACTAACGAGCCGTACGACCGGGCTGGGTATATGGACATAGCTCCTGAGGACAAGGGGGAAAACGTCCGTCGTGAGATATGCCTCACACTTGAACAGATGGGGATACTTCCAGAGAGTTCCCACCATGAGGAAGGACCGGGCCAGAATGAGATAGATTTCAGATATTCAGACCCGCTCACGGCGGCGGACAATGCAGTTACCTTTTGCGGAGTAGTAAAAAATATCGCTGCGAGAAACGGGCTTGTGGCAGATTTCTCACCAAAACCCATTATCAACAAGGCGGGGAGTGGACTGCATATAAATATGTCGGTAAAATGCGAAAGCGGAAGAGATCTTCTTCCAAACCTTATAGCCGGGGTACTGGACAGAATAAAAGACATGACGCTGTTTTTGAATCCATGTTTTGAATCATATGAGAGGCTGGGTAAGAACAAGGCGCCGGGGTATATATCCTGGTCTACCGAAAACCGATCTCAACTTATAAGGATTCCGGCGGCTGTGGACAATTACAGGAGGCTGGAGCTCAGATCCCCGGACCCGACGGCAAACCCATATCTTGCGTTTGCGCTTCTTATACACGCAGGACTGGCTGGAATGGAAAATAATCTGACACCACCTGCGCCTGTTGATAAAAACATGTTCACCGCTGGTGAGGCGGCGTTGGAGGGTATAGACAGACTGCCAAGATCAATCGAAGAGGCTAGAGAGATCGCGTATAAGAGCGATTTTATAAAAAACATACTGCCTCAGAGCGTAATTGACAGTTACTGCGGAAAATAAAAAAACAGACTAAGGAGGGACAAAAGTGATTTTTAAAGAGTATACTTACAGTGTTCTTATAGTATCTTCATCAGAAAAGTTCACAAAAGCGATTATGTCCCTTCTGCCTGTAAATGAATTCTGGCCGATCAAAACGGTGAAAAATGTGGGTGCAGCACAGAGGGCGTTTTTGGAGCAGAATTTTGATATCGTTGTGATAAACGCGCCTTTGCCAGATGACATAGGCACTAAGTTTGCCATGGATGTATGTGATGGAAGCGACGCTGCTGTACTGCTTTTTGTAAAAAATGATATTTTCGATGAAGTCCACAACAAAGTGATTGAGCATGGAGTCCTGACAGCGCCAAAACCGGCGCCTGCGGAAATGGTGGCTCACTCTCTGCGGGCAATGTGCGCCATGTGTCAGAGACTTAAAAAGATAGAAAAGAAACAGGTTTCCATAGAAGAGAAAATGGAAGAAATAAGACTTGTAAACAAAGCAAAGTGGCTGCTTATAGAGTGCCTGGGTATGACGGAATCAGAGGCTCACAGGCATATAGAGAAAACAGCCATGGATACCAGAACTTCCAGAAAGACAGTGGCGGAAAATATCATAAAGACGTATAAATAAAACAAGCCCGGCAGAATATCTGCCGGGCTGATTCTATTTGTCTTTCTTTGGTTCTTCCAGCATACCCCGGAAAATACCCGTTCGTTCGATTCCTTTTGCAAGGACAAAGAAGATAACTGACTCGATTGGCCACATGATAACATTTTTAAGGGCACGAGCTGGGAATAGGATGAAAAAGCCTTTGCCATATAACATTGACAGCCAAAGAGTAGCGAAAAACATGTTTACAATCAGGGCAACAAGACCTTTTGCAATAAGTATCCTCCAGAAGCTTACAGGCTTTTTATAATAGGCCACACCGTAGATAAAAGCAGCCAACATGGCGTCAAAGGTGAAGCCAAAGAAAAATGCGCCGGTTGGTTTAGGTATGTACTTTAAAATATCAAGGGCACCTGCAAAAAGAGAGCCTGTAACGGGGCCGAAGAGCAGATCTACCAGTTGGTTAGGAAGACCTGAAAAGCCAATGCTGATGTACGGACCAATGTCAATAGACGCAACGAGTTCAAGGGCTACGGCCATTGCGGCAAACAGTGCGCAAAGAGTTAGTACTCTTACTTTCTTTAGTTCGCCGGCTGATTGTGAGAGCATAGATTTTTTCATAAAAATACCTCCTTTATATGCAGATTAAACTACAAGAAGGAGATAATTATGCAAATATATCTTCTGTTGCAGCGGGATGCGACTTATGAATCGCAAGAACTTGTCTTTTCGTCCCCGTGGCAACTCTCCGTCCAAGAGGCACTTAACGCTCATAAGTCTACTCTGCATAGTTTGTAGAGCCATTCTATACCTGTAATGATAAAAATGCAACAGTTGTAAAAATGTTTTGCTACAGAGAAAATTTATATATAAAGAGGGCGCACCTTAAAGTGCGCCCTAAGAGTATTTTTTGCTTTATGACATTGAGGACATTGAAGAAATCATACCGCCAAACATAGCGTCTACTGCTGTTTCCGAATTTGAAATCTTCCACTGGTCGTCAACAAGATCAAGGTGTATATCAACCTCCATAGTTGTCATCTCTGCGTCCTCAGCGGTCGCCAGCGTTTTCAACTTCTCCATCACCATACTGTTTATTTCCTCCTCGGTAGGCTGTTCTTCTTCGGGAAGAAATGCATAGTTAAGGAGTTCAGTAAACATTTCTGAAAGCAGGGTTGAGAGCACAACGCCCATATTAATGTTTGTAAACGAAACTGTAACAGTAGCTGTGCCGGCTTTTTCATCTTCCTGGCTATCAATTATCTCATAGGTCATTTTGTCTGTGATCAGTTTCAGAACCTCCAGAGCTTCAGCGTCTGATTCGCTTTCCAAAACATCATCTGTTACATCACTGGCATCATCACCCCAGTATGAGTTCATGGCTTCAAGATCCAGGTCTTTAACTGATTTGATGGCCTTTTCAACGACACTTTCTGCCGATTCTCGCCCGCATGCTGCAAGCGACAGAAGCATTACAGCGCAAAGCAAAACTGAGATTAATTTTTTCATAGTTTCCCGTCCCCCTTATTTTATGGTAAAGACCCATATTTTGCAGGATGCTATGCAGCAACCTTAAAAAAGTATATCACAGCATTAAGGTATAAACAACAGAAACAGGACGAAAATACAGAAATGGTTATTATTTCACCGGTATCTGGGGAATTTCCGGCAGGTTGGTTATGACATCTTGCAAAAATGACGCTCCTGTTTCAGCGCGGTTTTGTAAGACGCTTAGAGCTGGTTCGTAGGCCGGCGGTTCGTTCTGGCGCTGCGTAAGTAGCCGGCAGGGGGAGGAAAAGAAAATCTGCGCCGTTTTTAAAGCAAAAGTTAGTGCCCGGGGATAAAAATAGCCGGGTAGCGATATCATAATAGACGCAACACTTTTCTGACGCAGCGGCAGTTCATAGGATAGGTTTGCCGTGCCGGTCATTAAAGTAATAGAGAAATAAAAAACAAGGACATCCGATTGGATGTCCTTGTTTTGGTGCGAGAGATGAGACTTGAACTCACACGCCATACGACACACGCCCCTCAAACGTGCCTGTCTACCTATTCCAGCACTCTCGCAAACGCATTTGAAATTATAGCACAAAGACGAGATTTGTCAACAGTTTTTTTAAAATAGGGAAAATTTTTATTTTGAAAATTTGAAAGGGGAGAGGGGATATAAAAAAAGACGAAATTTTTTAAAATTTCGCCAAAAAAATGTTGACAAGCCAACCATCTTTTGCTAAAATAAATTGGATTATAAATCAAAAATGGGGGCACTGCCTCAATTTAACTTTCTAATCTCATTTTAACACAGCTTTGACAAAAATCAAGGGACAGATACAAAATATTTACAACGCGGCCGTGCGTATCAACAATACTTAATCTCTATAAGGAGTGATGAGAGTGCCTAAAAAAGTTATGTATGGCAAGACAGAGCGTATGAGTTTTGCCAAAACAGACGAAATTCAGGACATGCCAAATCTGCTGGAGATCCAGAAAAGTTCCTATCAGTGGTTTCTCGAAACCGGACTCCGCGAGGTATTCCGGGATGTAGCTGCAATCACTGACTACACTGGCAACCTGGAGTTGTCCTTCCTGGACTATTCCATGAATGAAGAGCCAAAATATTCTATTGAAGAGTGCAAAGCAAGAGACGCTACATACGCTGCGCCTCTTAAGGTAAGGGTATGCCTTAGAAATAAGGAGACCGAAGAGATCAAAGAGCAGGAGATCTTTATGGGAGATTTCCCGCTTATGACAAATGGCGGCACATTTATTATTAACGGGGCTGAGCGCGTTATCGTATCTCAGATTATTCGTTCCCCAGGTGTTTATTACGAAAAGAAAACCGACAAAACAGGCACTTCAATTTATGCCACCACAGTTATTCCGTATCGCGGTGCGTGGTTGGAATATGAGACTGACGCCGGAGATATGTTCAATGTCCGTATAGACAAGAACAGAAAACTGCCTATCACATGGCTTTTGAGAGCTATCGGCAAAAAGACCGATGAGCCTTACACATGGCTTACAATGACAGGCGGCGAGGCAGGCGGCGACACTACTGAAAAGCTCAAGGAGATTTTTGGTGAGGACGAGAGAATTACCGCCACTCTTGACAAGGATACCTGCAAGACAAGGCAGGAGTCCCTTATAGAGATATACAGAAGACTGCGTCCGGGTGATCCACCAACAGTGGACAGCGCGGAGACACTTCTCAAAAATCTCTTCTTTGATCCAAGAAGATATGATATTTCCAAAGCGGGACGCTATAAATTCAATAAGAAGCTCTCAATCTGGCACAGAATAACAGGCTTCAAACTCTCAAGGCCTATCGTTTCTCCGGCTACTGGCGAAGTATTGGCACCGGAAGGCGCTGTTCTCACAAGAGATGAGGCAGAGGCTTTGGACAAGAAGGGTATTCTTGAAGCATACATCTATGACCACGACGACAAAGAGATTAAAGTGTTCTCCAACGGCATGGTATGGATGGATGAATTCGTTGATTTTGACCCGGCTGAGCTGGAAATCAAGGAAAAAGTACGTTTCATTATATTAAAAGACCTGCTTGAAAGATACAGCGGCGAAGAGCTTAAAGAGGCTATAAAAGAAAATATCGATGAGCTCATTCCAAAGCACATTATTCCAGATGATATTTTTGCTTCCGTCAACTATCTTAACTGCCTTGCTCACGGCGCAGGTGAGCCTGATGATATCGACCATCTGGGTAACCGCCGTATGAGATGTGTCGGCGAGCTTTTACAGAACCAGTTCCGTATTGGCTTCTCCCGTATGGAGAGAGTTATTCGTGAGAGAATGACACTTCAGGATCTGGATGTTATCACACCGCAGTCCCTTATAAATATCCGTCCTGTAACAGCGGCGATAAAGGAGTTCTTTGGTTCCTCACCGCTGTCCCAGTTTATGGATCAGACTAACCCTCTTGCAGAGCTTACTCACAAGAGACGTCTTTCTGCCCTGGGCCCAGGTGGCCTTTCAAGAGATAGAGCATCCTTTGATGTTCGAGACGTACATTACAGCCATTATGGTCGTATGTGCCCAATCGAGACACCTGAAGGTCCTAACATAGGCCTTATCTCCTACCTCGCATCCTATGCCAAGGTAAATGAATACGGCTTCCTTATTACTCCTTACAGAAGAGTGGAAAAGGGAACACACAAAGTTACAGATCAGATCGATTATCTTACAGCGGACATGGAAGACCGTTTCGTAGTCGCTCAGGCAACAGAGCCACTGGATGAAAACGGGTGCCTCTTAAACGAACGTATCACATGCCGCCACAGAGATGAGATCATTGAAGTTGACAGAGAAATTGTTGACTACATCGATATTTCCCCGAAGATGATGGTATCCGTAGCTACGGCTATGATCCCATTCCTTGAAAACGACGACGCTAACCGTGCCCTCATGGGTGCGAACATGCAGAGGCAGGCAGTTCCACTTCTCGTTACTGAGGCTCCAATAGTTGCAACAGGTATCGAACACAAGTGCGCCGTTGACTCTGAAGTATGTACAATGGCTGAAGGAGATGGCGTAGTACTCTCCGTTTCCGCCGATTCTGTTACTGTTAAATATGATGATGGCAACATCAAAGACTATAAGTTCATAAAGTTTGCAAGGTCCAACCAGGGTACCTGCATAAACCAGAGACCTATCGTTGACGCAGGCGAGAGAGTTACAAAAGATACAGTTCTTGCTGACGGACCTTCCACAAGCCAGGGGGAGATCGCTCTCGGTAGAAATATTCTTGTAGGCTATATGAACTGGGAAGGTTACAACTACGAGGATGCTATTCTTCTTAACGAGCGCCTTGTTATGGAAGATGTATTTACATCTATCCACATTGTTGAGCATGAGATAGATGCAAGAGATACTAAGCTCGGCCCTGAAGAGATTACAAGAGATATTCCTGGCGTAGGAGAGGACGCTCTTAAGTATCTGGACGAGCGCGGAATTATTTCCGTAGGCGCAGAGGTACATGCTGGCGACATCCTTGTAGGTAAGGTAACACCAAAGGGTGAGACAGACCTGACAGCTGAAGAGAGACTTCTTAGAGCTATCTTCGGCGAGAAGGCAAGGGAAGTAAGAGACACATCTCTTAAAGTACCTCACGGCGAATCTGGTATAGTTGTTGACGTTAACGTATTTACACGTGAAAACGGCGACGAGCTGAATCCAAGTGTAAACCAGGTTGTACGTGTATATATCGCCCAGAAGAGAAAGATTTCCGTAGGCGATAAGATGGCCGGTCGACATGGTAACAAGGGCGTTGTATCTAGAATTCTTCCTAAGGAAGATATGCCATATATGCCTGATGGCACACCGCTGGATATCGTTCTGAACCCATTGGGCGTTCCGTCCCGTATGAATATAGGTCAGGTACTTGAAGTACACCTGGGCTATGCTGCAAAGGCACTTGGCTGGAAGGTAGCGACACCAATCTTCAACGGCGCAAATGAGCAGGAGATCGGTGATACTCTTGAGATGGCAGGTCTGAGACGTGATGGTAAGAGCATTCTCTACGATGGACGTACAGGTGAGCCTTTCGATAACCCAGTTACAGTTGGCTATGTTTACTTCTTAAAACTCCATCACCTTGTTGATGAAAAGATGCATGCCCGTTCCACAGGCCCATACAGCCTTGTTACCCAGCAGCCTCTGGGTGGTAAAGCCCAGTTCGGCGGACAGAGATTTGGTGAAATGGAAGTTTGGGCTCTTGAAGCATACGGCGCGGCTTATACTCTCCAGGAAATCCTGACAGTTAAGTCCGACGATGTTACGGGTCGTGTACGCACATATGAGTCTATTGTTAAGGGACTCAATATTCCTAATCCGGGCGTTCCTGAGTCATTTAAGGTACTTGTTAAAGAGCTTCAGTCCCTCTGCCTTGACGTAAGAGTTCTTGACGAGCAGGGCGAAGAGATTGAGCTTAAGGACGATGATGAGGACGATTTCCCGTCAAGCTTTAGAGATGAAAGCACATATCAGTCTGATGACAATGAAATTGAGACCTCTGGCTATTCAATAGAAGATATTGAGGAAGAGGGCGACCAGGACGGAGAGACAACCGATCTTTTCGGTGCTATCTTCGGAGCCGGCGACAATTTCTTTGATGACGCTGATGAGGAGGAGGATGAATAATGAGTTACGCACCGTTTGACGCAATTAAAATCGGTATTGCTTCTCCTGAGCAGATACGAAGTTGGTCTTATGGCGAAGTTAAAAAGCCTGAGACAATAAACTACCGCACCCTTAAGCCGGAGAGAGACGGTCTCTTCTGCGAAAGGATATTCGGGCCTACCAAAGACTGGGAGTGCCACTGCGGTAAATATAAGAAAATACGCTACAAAGGCAAAATCTGCGACCGCTGCGGCGTAGAGGTTACAAAGTCCAAAGTCAGACGTGAGCGTATGGGCCATATTGAACTTGCAGCCCCCGTATCACACATCTGGTATTTTAAGGGCATTCCATCAAGAATGGGTCTTATCCTTGACCTCACTCCGAGAATCCTTGAAAAAGTTTTATACTTTGCCGCTTATATAGTTACAGATCCTGGCTTTACTCCTCTTCAGAAAAACCAGATACTCAATGAAAAAGAGTATAGGGATATGCGTGAAAAGTATGAGGACGACTTTAAAGCCGGCATGGGTGCTGAGGCAATTAAAGAGCTTCTTGAGCAGATCGACTGCGAGGAACTCTCCAAAGAAATCAGAAATGAGTTGGTAAATGCCACAGGACAGAAAAAGGCAAAACTTGTTAAGAGACTTGAGGTCGTAGAGGCATTCCGCCAGAGTGGAAACAGACCGGAGTGGATGATTATTGATGTTCTTCCGGTACTGCCTCCTGAACTGAGACCAATGGTTCAGCTTGACGGTGGCAGATTCGCAACAAGCGATCTTAACGACCTTTACCGTCGTGTTATAAACCGTAATAATCGTCTTAAGAGACTTATTCAGCTCAACGCTCCTGACATAATTGTACGCAACGAGAAGCGTATGCTCCAGGAAGCTGTTGATGCGCTTATCGATAACGGCAGAAGAGGAAGAGCAGTTACAGGCGCCAACTCCAGAGCGCTTAAATCCCTTTCCGATATGCTTAAAGGTAAGCAGGGACGCTTCCGTCAGAATCTTCTCGGTAAGCGTGTTGACTACTCCGGACGAAGCGTTATCGTTGTCGGTCCTGACCTTAAGATTTATCAGTGCGGCGTTCCTAAAGAAATGGCTATCGAGCTGTTCAGACCATTTGTTATGAAGAAGCTGGTTGAGGACGGCATAGCAAACAATATCAAGTCCGCAAAGAAGATGGTTGACAGAGGCAGAACTGAAGTATGGGACGCTCTTGAAGTTGTTATCAAGGACCATCCAGTACTTCTCAACCGTGCGCCTACACTCCATAGACTTGGTATCCAGGCATTTGAGCCTGTACTTGTTGAAGGCCGTGCGCTGAAGCTTCACCCACTGGTATGTACACCGTACAACGCTGACTTTGATGGCGACCAGATGGCTATTCACGTTCCACTTTCCGCTGAAGCACAGGCTGAGGCAAGAATTCTCATGCTCTCTGCCAATAACCTGCTCCATCCGAAAGACGGTAACCCTGTTACGGTTCCAACTCAGGACATGATCCTCGGCTCTTACTATCTGACATATGTAAAAGAGAGCGAGACAGGTCTTGATAAGTTCACAATTACAAATCCGGGCTCAACAGGTTTTGAAGTTGGTCAGGAGGTATCTGTTGACGAGCTTCATAAGGCAAACCTTGACATTGAGTCTAAGATATTTGCCGGCCATAAAGAGCTGAGAAGAGCAGAATATATTCCTATAAAGGCTTATATCTCTGAAGAAGAGGCTATTATGGCCTTCTCCAATGGAGATTTGCCAATACATGCTCCTATACTTGTAAGAAAATCCCGTGAAATAAACGGCGAGATTGTTACAAAGAGAGTATTTACAACCGTTGGCCGTATAATCTATAACGAGCCTATACCTCAGGATCTTGGCTGGGTTGACAGGGAAAACGAAGAGACCTGCCTTGATTATGAAATCGGCTTCCAGGTTGGTAAGAAGCAGCTTGAAAAGATAATAAACAAATGCATCAAAGACCACGGCTTTGCACCAAGTGCCGAAGTTCTCGATAGCGTAAAGGCCATGGGCTTCAAGTACTCTACTCTTGGCGCTATCACGATATCCATCGCTGATATGACCGTTCCTGCTGCAAAGAAGGAACTTATCGCTGAGACTGAAAAGAGAGTTGTCGAGATCGAGCGCAGATACAAACGAGGCTTTATCACAAACGATGAGCGTTATCGTATCGTTGTTTCCGAGTGGGAAAAGACCACAAAGGATGTTACAGAAGCGCTTCAGAACGGACTTGACGAGTTCAACCCGATATACATGATGGCTAACTCCGGTGCCCGTGGTAGTATGAACCAGATAAGACAGCTGGCAGGTATGCGCGGCCTTATGGCAAACACATCCGGCCGTACGATTGAGATACCTATTAAATCAAACTTCCGTGAGGGACTTTCAGTACTTGAGTATTTCATTTCATCCCGAGGCGCCCGTAAAGGTCTTGCTGATACGGCTCTGCGTACAGCTGACTCTGGTTACCTCACAAGACGTCTTGTTGACGTATCTCAGGATGTTATTATTAGAGAAGACGACTGCGGAACCCACGACGGTATCGTTGTACACGAGATCGTTGAAAATGATCAGGTTATCCAGTCCTTCGGCGAGGCAATCCACGGCAGATTCCCGTGCGATGATATTATTGATCCTGCTAACGGCGAAGTTCTCTTTACAAGAGACGATATGCTTAGAAGCGAGGACGCTGAAAAGCTGGAAAAGGCCGGTATACACGAGATCAAGGTACGTTCTGTTCTTGGCTGTGAAGCTCACAGCGGTGTATGTGCTAAGTGCTATGGTATCAACCTTGCATCTGACAGCCCGGTAAATGCTGGTGAGTCTGTCGGTGTTATAGCCGCTCAGTCCATAGGTGAGCCTGGCACACAGCTTACAATGAGAACATTCCACTCTGGTGGTGTCGCTGGTGATGATATCACTCAGGGTCTTCCAAGAGTTGAAGAACTCTTCGAGGCAAGAAAGCCGAAGAAGATGGCGACACTTTCTGAGATTTCCGGCGTAGTATCCTATGAAGAGGCTAAGAAGCCTACCATGGTGATTGTAAATGTTACAAATCCGGACGATGGTGAGATAAGATCTTACACACTCCCGTATTCTGCTGGCATAAGAGTAAAGCCAGGCGATACAGTCGAGAAGGGTCAGATGATAACAAACGGTGTTCTGAATCCTCACGATGTTATGCGTATACTGGGTAAGGAAGCTGCTGAGAACTATCTTATCCAGGAAGTTCAGAAGGTTTACCGTCAGCAGGGTGTTGACATTAACGATAAGCATATTGAGGTTATCGTACGCCAGATGATGAGAAAAGTAAGGGTAGAAGATCCAGGCGATACAGATCTCATCTCCGGCACAGTAATAGATGTTCTCAAGTTCAAAGATGAAAACCGCCGTATCCGCGAGAGAGTAGCTCAGGGTGAAATCGAGCTCCGCGAGGCTACATGCGAGCAGCTTCTCATGGGTATTACAAAGGCATCTCTTGCAACTGACAGCTGGATGAGTGCCGCCTCCTTCCAGGAGACAACAAAGGTGCTCACTGAGGCTGCTACAAAGGGCAAGATAGATCATCTCATGGGACTTAAGGAGAACGTAATCATCGGTAAGCTTATTCCTGCAGGTAGTGGACTGTCTCTGTACCGCAACTTTAAACTGAACACAGAGGAAGAGGCACAGGCAGAAGAAGTTCAGCCAGAAGAAGAAATAGACTTTTCCGGTCTCCGGGGAAATGCCCTTTAAGAGAATCAACATAGCCACTTGTCAAAGTGGCTATGTTTTTTCACAAAAGGATAGTATTTTATAATAAATCCTATAAAAAAGTGCTTAAAGTGTTGACTTGATGGAAACAATATGATATATTTCTAAGCAGTGTGGGATTTTCCGCACTTATTTTCGTGCGCCCGCTTTTATGGAGTTTTTATCGAAGCTTAAGCTTCGTTAGAAATATAAAAGCTTAGGAAGGAGGAAAAAAATGCCGACATTTAACCAGTTGGTAAGAAAAGGTAGAGAAACAGCGACATATAAGTCCGCATCTCCTGCCATGCAGAAAGGTCTTAACACACTTAAGAACAAAGAGACCAATTTGTCTTCACCTCAGAAGAGAGGCGTTTGCACAGCTGTAAGAACAAGCACTCCTAAGAAGCCTAACTCTGCGCTTCGTAAGATTGCCCGTGTTCGCTTAACAAATGGTTACGAAGTAACTGCTTACATTCCTGGTATAGGTCATAACCTTCAGGAACACAGCGTTGTAATGATCCGCGGCGGCCGTGTTAAGGACCTGCCTGGTGTTCGTTATCACATTATCCGCGGTACTCTGGATACACAGGGTGTTGCAGGACGTATGCAGTCTCGTTCCAAGTATGGTGCAAAGAAGGCAAAAGCAGGTAAGAAGTAATCCTGCGAACAATTAAGCTTATTACGCTTCCGTGCGTAAGGCATGCGGCCTTGCCGGGAAGGTATACATATATATTTTATGTTACCGTCTGGCAGGCACCACACCGGGAGTATTAACCCGGATGTACCATTGAGTTCATTTCATATGAAGGAGGGAAGTATAGTGCCCAGAAGAGGTAACGTACCCAAAAGAGAAATTTTACCTGATCCAATGTATAATTCTGTACTGGTTACAAAGCTGGTCAACAGCATTATGCTCGACGGTAAAAAAGGCGTAGCTCAGAAGGTTGTTTACGGCGCTTTCGACATCATTGCTGAAAAGACAGGAAAGGATGCTTTGGAAGTATTTACAGCAGCTCTTGAGAACATTATGCCTACACTTGAAGTTAAGGCTCGTCGTATAGGCGGTGCTACTTATCAGGTGCCAATCGAGGTCAGACCAAACAGACGTCAGACACTCGGTCTGCGCTGGCTCACTCAGTATTCCAGAGCCCGCAGTGAAAAAACAATGAAAGAACGTCTTGCCGGAGAAATTCTTGACGCGGCAAACAACTTAGGTTCTTCTGTCAAGAAACGTGAGGACACCCATAAGATGGCTGAGTCCAACAAGGCGTTCGCACACTTTAGATGGTGATATAGGTGAAAGAATATGCCACGAAAGTATCCACTTGAAAAAACAAGAAATATTGGTATTATGGCGCATATCGATGCCGGTAAGACCACGACCACTGAGCGTATTCTTTATTACACCGGTGTAAACTACAAAATCGGTGAGACACATGAAGGTACAGCAACAATGGACTGGATGGAGCAGGAGCAGGAGAGAGGTATTACAATTACTTCTGCTGCTACGACCTGTTTCTGGAAGGGCACGAGAATCAATATTATTGATACACCGGGCCACGTTGACTTCACTGTTGAAGTTGAGCGCTCACTGCGAGTTCTTGACGGTTCCGTAACAGTTTTATGCGCTAAAGGCGGTGTTGAGCCTCAGTCTGAAACTGTATGGCGCCAGGCCGACCATTACCATGTTCCGCGTATGATCTATGTAAATAAGATGGACATTATGGGCGCGGATTTTTATAATGTACTTGACATGATCGCAGACAGGCTCAAATGTAACGCTGTTCCTATTCAGCTGCCTATAGGTAAGGAAGCTGACTTCAAAGGTATTATAGACCTTGTAGACATGAATGCAGACGTTTACTATGATGATCTTGGTAAGGACATGCGTATTGAGGAAATTCCTGAAGACATGAAAGATCTTGCGGAAGAGTACAGAACAAAGCTCCTTGAGGCCTGCGCTGATTTTGATGATGAGATCATGGAACTTTATCTTGAAGGCGAGCAGATTCCGCCTGAAATGATAAGAAATGCTATAAGAAAAGCAACAGTTGCAGTTGAGATGATACCGGTAACATGCGGAACATCTTATAAAAATAAGGGCGTTCAGAAGCTCCTTGATGCAATTGTTGATTACATGCCATCTCCGCTGGATGTACCTGCTATAACAGGTATAAATCCTGATACAGGCGAGGAAGACTCCAGACCTGCGAGCGATGACGCTCCGTTCTCCGCTCTTGCATTTAAAATCATGACTGACCCATACGTTGGACGTCTTTCATTCTTCCGTGTTTACTCCGGTACTGCAGAAGCAGGAAAGACAGTAATAAATTCCACAAAGCGTCAGCGTGAACGTCTGGGCAGAATCCTGCAGATGCATGCAAACCACAGGGAAGACCTTGAACAGGTATATTCCGGTGATATTGCCGCTGCAGTAGGACTCAAGAACACAACAACAGGTGATACACTCTGCGATGAAAAGGCTCCTATCGTACTGGAGTCCATGGAATTCCCAGAGCCAGTTATCAGAGTTGCTATTGAGCCTAAGACAAAGGCCGGTCAGGAAAAGATGGGTATTGCTCTTGCAAAGCTGGCTGAAGAAGATCCTACTTTCAAGACATACACAGATGAGGAGACAGGGCAGACAATTATCGCCGGCATGGGCGAGCTCCATCTGGAGATCATCGTTGACAGACTTCTCCGTGAGTTCAAGGTAGAAGCGAATGTAGGTAAGCCTCAGGTATCCTATAAAGAGACCATTAAAGGCACTGCTGATGTTGACGAGAGATACGTACGTCAGTCCGGTGGTAAAGGTCAGTACGGTCATGTTAAAATTACCGTTGAGCCTAACGAGTCCGGCAAGGGCTATGAATTTATCAATAAGATCGTCGGCGGCGCTATTCCTAAGGAATACATCCCAGCAGTCGATCAGGGTATTCAGAGCGCTATGGAAGCTGGCGTAGTTGCCGGTTACCCGGTAGTTGACGTTAAGGTAACACTTTATGATGGTTCTTACCACGAAGTCGACTCCTCTGAAATGGCGTTCAAGATCGCCGGTTCAATGGCGTTCAAAGAGGCAATGCAGAAAGCTCAGCCTACACTTCTTGAGCCGATAATGAAGGTTGTTGTTACGGTTCCTGAAGATTACATGGGCGATGTTATAGGCGACCTTAACTCACGTCGTGGACAGATCTCCGGTATGGAGAGCAGAAGCGGTTCTGCGCAGATAACAGCATCTGTACCACTGAGCACAATGTTTGGTTACGCAACTGATCTGCGAAGCAAGACACAGGGACGTGGCACCTACGCTATGGAGCCAAGCCACTATGTTGAGCTGCCAAAGAGCCTTCAGGAAGCTATTGTAAGCTCCAGAGGCAAATAAGTTTTAAATTCGCGGTTCAAGACCGCTTTGAAAGAAAAACAATTTGATTTGATTTGATATTATAAGGAGGAAATTCCAAATGGCAAAACAGAAGTTTGAAAGAACAAAACCTCATGTTAACATTGGTACAATTGGCCACGTTGACCATGGTAAGACAACTCTTACAGCTGCTATCACAAAGTACCTCGCACTTAAGGGCCAGGCTGACTACACAGATTATTCTTCTATCGATAAGGCTCCTGAAGAGAGAGAGCGTGGTATCACAATCAACACAGCACACGTTGAGTACGAGACAGACAAGCGTCATTACGCACACGTTGACTGCCCGGGTCATGCTGACTACATCAAGAACATGATCACAGGTGCAGCACAGATGGACGGCGCTATCCTCGTTATCGCAGCATCCGACGGACCTATGGCACAGACACGTGAGCACATCCTTCTTGCTCGTCAGGTTGGCGTGCCTGCAATCGTTGTTTTCCTTAACAAGGTTGACCAGGTTGACGACGAAGAGCTCCTCGAGCTGGTAGAGATGGAAGTTCGTGAGCTTCTCTCCACATACGAGTTCCCAGGCGATGATCTGCCAATCATCCGTGGTTCCGCTCTTAACGCTCTCGTTTGCGAGTCCAACGATCCTAATGCTCCTGAGTATGCTTGCATCAAGGAACTCATGGACGCTGTTGATGATTACATCCCAACACCTGCACGTAACGATGACCTGCCATTCCTTATGCCTGTTGAGGACGTATTCACAATCACAGGCCGTGGTACTGTTGCTACTGGTAGAGTTGAGCGTGGTATCATCAAGCTCAACGAGAAGGTTGAAATCGTTGGTCTTATGGATGAGCCAAGAGAGACAACAGTTACAGGTATCGAAATGTTCCGTAAGCTCCTCGACTATGCTGAGGCTGGCGACAACATTGGTACACTTCTCCGTGGTATTGCTAAGACAGACATCGAAAGAGGTCAGGTTCTTGCAAAACCAGGCTCCATCAAGCCACACACAAAGTTCAAAGGTCAGGTTTACGTTCTGACAAAGGATGAAGGCGGCCGTCATACACCGTTCTTCAACAACTACAGACCTCAGTTCTATTTCAGAACAACTGACGTTACAGGTATCATCTCCCTTCCAGAAGGCACAGAGATGTGCATGCCTGGCGATAACGTTGATATGGACGTTGAGCTTATCGCTCCTATCGCTATTGAGCAGGGTCTCCGTTTCGCTATTCGTGAAGGCGGCCGTACAGTAGGTTCCGGCGTTGTTATCGGTATCAACGAATAATTAGAAGCTGAAAATTCAGTTTAAATGTTATGAACCCGCAGGTTTTACCTGCGGGTTCTTTTTTTCTAAATTTCTAAAACGGCTATTCAACATCAATAAGGGTTGGGTTTTCCACACCGTCTATTTTCTCAAGGCCTGATATAACTGATGAGATATCACTTATAAGGGTAGTAATATCCATAGTTATTATTACGCTTGCCCTGTTTCCAATAGGAGGATTTTGAGATATGGTGATTATGTTTGCGCCGTACTCGCTTAGACTATTCAAGACTCGGCCTAAAACGCCTTTTTCATGTGCAAGCATCATGGACAGAACGGCTTTTTTACCTAAATCACCCTCTGATGTACGGAAAATATGGTCTTTATATTTGTAATATGTACTTCTGGAAATACCGATGATTTTTACAGCCTCACTGACTTCCTTGACTTTTCCGGACCGTAAAAGTTCCCGTACCTGTATTACCTTTTCGTAGTAATCAGGAACGATGGTTTTGCTTACGATAAGATATTCGCTATTCATTATCGGGCCTCCTGAACAATAGCCGCGCCTTCCATGTCAACTTTTAAAGGCAGAACCTCCCATTTGTTATTATAAGACGATACAATTTCTTTCATCTTCTCAGGGAAGGAACTATTTCCACCCACACAGAGACAGGTGCTGCCGGAGCCGCTTATTACAAAACCGGCGCAACCTGAAGAGAGAGCGGCGTCTCTTACTTTGTCATACGCATCTATCATTTTCTTTCTGTAAGGCTGATGGGGCCTAGCATCAAGAGATGCGGCTAGAGCCTTTTCGTCGCCTGTTTCCAGCGCTTTCAGCAGTACAGCGAGACAGCCCACAGTGTATACCGCGTCCAGTCTTTTTATATCATCGGGGAGCGCTGCTCTTGCTTCCTCCGTAGAGGTGGGAAAATCAGGTATAAGGGCGGTAAAACGTATGGATGGGTTTATATTATACCTAACAATTACAGGGGCCCCATCACGCAAAACGGAGGCCACAAGACCGCCATATATAGCAGGGGCCACGTTGTCAGGGTGGCCTTCCATCTGGCTGCACAGAGCTAAAATCTCTTCTTTTGACATTTTGCTACCGTGTATTGCATTGGCCGCTGTAACTCCAGCAACGATCAATGTAGAGCTGGAGCCCAGTCCACGGGATACAGGCACATCTGACTGAATGTGTATTTTGAGGCCCGCTGGTTTTTTAAGTCCCATTTTTTCCAGAGCCGCGTAATATGCCACGGCTGCAAGATTGTCCTCGCCGGCGTATTTTTTCTCGCAGCCCGTAATGTTAAGTCTATTTCCTGTCTCCTCGAAGGAGAATGTGTTATAAAGCTCAAAGGCGCAACCAAGGGTATCAAAGCCTGGACCCATATTGGCACTTGTAGCGGGTACTCTGACTATTATTTTACCCATATCTTTTCCTCCGCCTTTCTCTGTACATAGGGGATAATCTCGTCAGGGTTTATAATGTCCTTGTGCAGAATTTTTTTATCCTTCAGAGAGGCCAAATTTTCCGGTACAGGGACTTTTGTTATGTCATTGAGCTTTTCCATAGACTCAAACCCATCAGCTGGTACAGAAGAGCCCAGCGCTTCCAGCATTGCGCCGGAGAATTTGTAGGGTGATGCAGTGGAAAGAATGACCGTATGACCTGGAATGTCGCTGCTTTCTCTGATTTTCTCAAGAACGGTATATGCAACAGCGGTGTGAGGATCCATAAGATATCCGAAATTTTCCCAGACCTTCTTTATTGAGGCCAGGGATTCCTCGTCGCTTGCACAGCCACAGAGAAAATCTGATTTTATAGTGGCAAGAAGCTCATCGGAGACTTTGTAGGAGCCTTTCTCATTGAGGTCATTCATAAGCTGGCGGACAAGCTCGTCATCACATCCAGAAGCGAAATATAAAAGACGCTCAAGATTACTGGACACGAGAATGTCCATAGAAGGAGATGCTGTCTGATAAAATGGTCTCAGCCTGTTATATTTACCCGTTGAGATAAATTCAGTGAGCACGTCATTCTTATTGGATGCACAGATAAGCTTTCCAACTGGAAGACCCATACGCTTTGCAAGGTATCCTGCCAGAATATTGCCGAAGTTGCCAGTTGGTACTACAAAGTTAATTTTGTCGCCCCAGGCGATTTTTTTCTGCCTCAAGAGGTCAGCGTATGCCTTAAAGTAATATGCAACCTGAGGGGCAAGGCGGCCAATGTTAATGGAGTTTGCGCTGCTGAGTTCAACATTTTCACTCTTCACATTGGAAAATACATTTTTAACACCGCGCTGAGCGTCGTCAAAATTGCCGTTTATGCCACAGACACATACATTTTTACCCTCCTGGGTTATCATCTGAAGGCGCTGTATATCGCTTACACCGCCGGCCGGGAAAAAGACCATGACTTTAGTCTGAGGTGCATCGGCAAATCCGGCAAGGGCGGCTTTACCTGTGTCGCCGCTTGTAGCGGTGAGTATGAGTATATCCTTTTTAACACCGTTTTTCCTGCAGGAGGCGGCTATCAGATGTGGCAATATACAAAGAGCCATGTCTTTAAAGGCGCTTGTAGGACCGTGATATAGTTCAAGCACACTGTCAGAACCCAAGCCCACAACAGGCGTGAGGTCTTCAGATGAGAATTTACCTTTATATCCATTTTCTACAGCGGCAGAGACCGCCTGAATATCAAGATCATCGAGAAGTTTTGAAAGCACATGGGAAGTAAGTTCATACTGGTCCATAGAAATAAGCTCTGCTTCTGCAAGACCGGCAGAGGGGATATCTTCCGGCACAAAAAGGCCACCGTCGGAGGCAAGACCCTGAAGAATGGCTTCAGATGATGTGATTTTGATGGTTTTGTTTCTTGTACTGACGTAGTTCATTGTTATTCTCCATAAAAATTTAAATAAGGACTTGAAATCCTACTTTAGATATGATATATTGTCCGCAACAGAAAAACAAGTGTTTTTTTCAAAAAAACAAAAAATTTTTGGAAGGGTAGAAAAATATGAAAATCGCGCTTTTGGGTTATGGAACAGTGGGCAGCGGCACAGCTGAATGTCTGAGGAATCACCCAATGGAAGGTGTCGATCTGGCAAAGGTACTTGACAAACGCAAGATCGACGAAATCAAAGAGATACTTACAGACAATATTGATGATATATTAAACGACGGGACTATAGAGACCGTGGTTGAAGTTATGGGTGGAGAGGAGCCTGCTTACACATTTGTAAAAAGCGCGCTTTTAAAAGGTAAAAACGTAGTATCCGCCAACAAGCTGATGCTTTCAAGACACTATGATGAGCTTGTAAATCTGGCAAGAGAGAAAAATCTGTCTCTATCATTTTCAGCGGCAGCCGGCGGAAGTATTCCTTGGCTGTTTAATTTACTCAGGGCCAAACGTGTGGACAACATTTTAAATGTTGGTGGCGTTATGAATGGCACTACAAACTTTATTCTTGATAAAATGCAGACTGGTGATGGTGCGGACTTTGACAAGGTGCTAAAGGAAGCACAGGCCAAGGGATATGCGGAAGCGGATCCCACTGCTGATATTGACGGACTTGATGTTAAGGCAAAAATTGCGCTGTCATGCGACATAGCCTACTCAAAAATGATAGATCCTGACGATATACCAGCCCTTGGAATAAGATATGTAACTAAAAATGATATAGACAATTTTAAAGCAATGGGCTATAACTGCAGACTAATAGGCAGAGGCGAAAAAATCGGAGACGAGGTTGCGGTATATGTTGAACCTATGCTGTTTAAACCTGATGCTGCTGAATACACTTTGGCGGGAGCAGGAAATATAATCTCCTACCTGGGTGAGAAAATGGGCAAGCAGTCATACTTTGGATTGGGCGCTGGTAAGGAACCCACAGGTGCAGCTATAGTAAACGACCTTTATGATATAGCGGCGGGCATAAGTATATTTGATATGGCTCAGTGCGTTGGAAAGACGAAGTGCAGGCCGGAACTTGTATGTCATGAGTACTATGTAAGAACCAATACGGAATTCGACAGATCCATAGTAAAAGAGACTGTGGGAGATAATGCATTTATTACGAAAAAAATCTCTGTTGCGTCTATGCATGAGCTTGCACAGAAAATTATCGCTGATGGAAAGGAAATATTTGCCGCAAGTATCGCGGAATAAAATATAGGGTGATTGAAATGCTTAAAACAGTAAAATTTGGCGGAAGCTCCCTTGCGGATCCCGCACATTTTAAAATGGTCAGAGACATTATTTTCTCCGACGAGGCCAGAAAGATTGTAGTTGTAAGCGCTCCTGGTAAAAGATTCAGCGGGGACAATAAGGTAACAGATCTTTTATATCTCTGCTATGCCCATATTAAGTACAGCGTTGACTATGCGAATATACTGCATCTTATAAAAGAAAGATATTCCGATATAATAAACGGACTTGGTCTTGATTTTGATATAGACAAAAAGTTTGATGGCATTATAGATAAAATAAAAAACGGAGCAGGAGAAGACTTTCTTGTCTCAAGAGGTGAAGCTGTTTGTGCAGAGATAATGGCGAAATACCTGGGATATGACTTTGTGGACTCCTATGAAAACGTATTTTTCAATTACGACGGATCAGTAAATCTTGAAAAGACATACGAGGCTATAAAAAAGAGCTATGATGCCACATCAGGCAAGATAGTTGTTCCTGGATTTTATGGCACAATGCCAAATGGCAATCTGGCCCTTATGTCAAGAGGAGGCTCTGATATAACAGGCGCTCTTGTAGCTGCAGCATTGGGTGCTGATATGTATGAAAACTGGACCGATGTTCCAGGCATTCTTATGGCTGACCCAGGCATTGTAGATAATCCTTATCCGATTCCGCGCATAACATATAATGAATTGAGAGAGCTTACATACATGGGAGCGAAGGTGCTGCATGAGGCCTCCGTTTTCCCTGTAAGACAGGCCAAGATCCCACTGAATATCAGAGATACAAATAATCCTGAGGATCCAGGTACTCTTATTAATGAGGAATTTGAAGAAAAGGAATTAAATGCGGATAAGTTCTATATAACCGGTATTGCCGGAAAGAAGGGCTACTGCATAATTGACATTAAGCAGGAGAATGTTGCAAGAAAGATTGGCGCGCTGAGAGGCGTTTTGAAGATCTTTGAAAAGCACGGAGCCACAATTGAGCACATACTCTCTGGTGTAGACTCATATTCTCTTATTGTCCCAATGGATACAATCAAAGATATTTATTCTATGATCGCGGAAGTTAAGGATTTCTGCGGCGCGGGCAGTGTAAATGTAACCGAAGGAATATCACTTGTTGCCTGTGTTTCAAGAAAGATGGCTTCCAGACCTGGTATATCAGGCAGAATTTTTGGTGCTCTCGGTGAAAATGATATCAACATAAGAATGATCTCACAGGGCGCCGAGGAGCTTAACATTATTATTGGCGTCGATGATAAAGACTACGCAAAATGTATAAGAGTTCTGTATAATAGCTTTACAAGAAAGGACTAAGAAATAATGAAGGAATATAAAGTTGGTATTCTCGGCGTTACAGGTGCCGTAGGACAGGAAATGCTCAAAGTGCTTACGGAGAGAAATTTTCCTATAAGTGAACTGAGACCACTGGCCAGCGCTAAAAGTGCAGGCAAGAAGATAAATTATATGGGTGAGGATATTGTCATTCAGGAAGCGAAAGACGATGCGTTCAAGGACCTTGACTTTGTTTTGGGTGCTGCGGAAAATGATATTGCTGAGCGTTTTGCCCCAAGTATAAAAAAATCCGGAGCTATCTTTGTCGACAACTCCAGTGCATTCAGACTCCATGATGATGTTCCTCTGGTTGTGCCTGAAGTCAACGGCAACGATGCATTCAAGCACAACGGCATAATTGCAAACCCAAACTGCTCAACGATCATAACGCTTATGGCTGTTGCACCTATTGCAAAAATATCGCCTATTAAGACCCTTGTGGCTTCCACATATCAGGCTGTATCAGGCGCCGGAGCGGGCGGACTTAAAGAGCTTGAGGATCAGGTAGCGGACTATGCACAGGGCAAAGAAATAAAAAATAGCGTTTTTGCTCATCAGATACTCTTTAACCTCATACCAAAAATTGGCGGTATTGGAGACAATGGTTACTCCTCTGAAGAGATGAAGCTTCAGAATGAAGGCAGAAAGATACTGCATTTGCCTGATATGAAGGTATGCTGTACTTGTGTAAGGGTACCGGTACTTCGTTCCCACTCCATAAGCGCCCAGTTTGTAACTGAGGATAAGATTTCTGTCCAGGAGGCAAAAGAGGCTATTTCCAAAGCAAAGGGTGTTAAGCTCTATGACAATGGAAAGAACGAGGTATATCCTATGCCCCTTGTTACAAGTGATCAGGATCTTGTATATGTCGGCAGAATAAGAGAGGATCTTATAAATGAAAATGGTCTGGCACTCTGGTGCTGTGGAGACCAGATAAGAAAAGGCGCTGCCACAAATGCGGTTCAGATCGCCCAGCTTTTCCTGTAAAATTAAAAATAAAATCCCGGAGATTAGACGGGTACTCGTAAGAACGTCGTTCACATGAAATTGCGCTTATGGTATCTGTCAAATTGGATTGACTGACAAACAAGTGCGGCCGAGTATTCAGACTTGGCCGCACTTGTTAATTGCTGTTAGAGACAGAAAAAACTCATCGGAAAAGAAGATTTATTGCCTGGAATGTCATATGTTTTGTCAACAAATTGATAAAAGGAGCATTGTTGCATATGATTGCGGAATTGTAAGGTGTACGTGCTTGTAGCGCACCCAAAAGTTCAGTACAATGGGAACAGGTTATAGATTAGGAAGGAGCGTTCCATAATGAAATTATCAGATAAGATTTTGAATCTGAGAAAGTAAAATGGGTTATCACAAGAAGAGTTGGCAGAAAAGATAGGCGTCTCTAGACAAGCGATCTCCCGTTGGAAAGTGGGTGCTACGCAGCAGGACGCTTACAATATATTACAACTAAGCAAACTTTTTCAGGCGACATCCGATTATCTTTTAAATGATGATTATGGGAGCGACCCCGATATACCAGCCATAAAAAGAAATGAAACAAGCACAAAAGTGAAAATGAGAAAAATGATTGCTTTGTGTATTTCTGCATTTGGGGTGTTTGGAATTTTTATCCTCTACATTTTATCTAGAATGATAGAGGTTATGGTGCCCTATATTAGTTATGAAAACGGAGAAAAAGTCTACACTTGGAGAGGTAATTTAACTGGGCATAGCTATAAATATTTTATACAGGAATATGATCTTGAGCTTCTAGTTCTTCTCTGGACTGTTGCTGGTTGGGCTGATTTACATTTTAATGCATAGCCATAAAGCCAAAGAAGTGATTGCAAAATTTAAAGATAAAATGCATTTCACAGACAAGAAGTAAAAATATGTTAAAAGACTATAGAATTTTCTCTTATACGATACAAGATCACACTTCTATACAGAGGGAATCTCTATATGTGTACTCTGCGACACTGACCGTTCTGACGTCTAAATGTCAGGGCGGTTTTGCGCTACGGCGTTCCAAAAAGGCATCTGCACCTCTTGTAAGCGTTGCAGCACAGATGATACCTTATATCTTTGCAGGTTTTATTCCTTCAAAGAAACTGATGAAACAGGAAACGACATGACCTAAGCCATGCCGTTTCTAAAAAAACAATATTACGTTCTTATGACCCCGAAGGAAACCCCAGGGGTTATTTTATGCAATAAATTGTGATGCCAGGTCTACAAGCTTATAGACAATCGGTACGCACACGAGGACTGGCAGGTAATTTGCCACTTTAATGTTTGTTATATTCAAAATGTTAAGGCCAAGCGCTAGTATCATAAGGGACCCTGCACAGGTGAGTTCCGCAATGGCACCGGTGGAGAGAAACGGCTCGATATAAGTTGCAAGCAGTACGATTGAGCCTTGGAAAACAAGGACAAAGGCGGCTGAAAACATTATGCCGATACCGAGAGTTGTGGTGAACATTATTGAGGAGAAAAAGTCCAGAAGAGATTTTGTAAATAGCAGCTCGTTGTCTCCCTGAAGTCCGGCATTTAAAGAGCCTACAATGGTCATCGCACCAATACAAAAGAAAAGAGAACCTGTTACAAATCCCTGAGAGATATTACTTTTTTTGTTGGATGATACGCGGTTTTCCACCCATTTTCCCAGCAGATTTATTTTGCCATCCACATCCAAAAGAGTGCCGATTATGGAACCAATGACCATGGAGCATATGACGATAAGTACGTTTTCGCCGGAAAGAGAGCCGGAAAGACCGATATAAACAGTACAAAGACCGATACCTGTCATAACTGCGGAGGAGACCTTTTCAGGGATTCCTTTTTTCAGGATAAGGCCGAGAAAGCTGCCCAAAATAACTGCAAATGTATTTACTATTACGCCTGTCATCAAAAACCTTCCTTAATATTTATGCTTTACTCTTAAATCTAACATAAATTGACAGGGTTTTCAATAAAAAATGAGCTGTCGGAACATCAATGTTCCGACAGCTCAAATATGTTTGAATTAATAAGTACGAATGACAGCTGTAACCTTTCCAAGTATAACACAGTCATCGCCGGGTATTGGCTCGTAATCGTCGTTTTCAGGTAAGAGCCATATATTTTCACCGTTGTATTTAAGGCGTTTGCATGTGGCCTCATCGTCAATCATAGCTATAACAATTTCACCGCTTTGGGCCGCCGGCTGCCTGTGGACAATGACCATATCGCCGTCCAGAATACCGGCTTTCACCATAGAAAGACCTTTGATTTTCAAAGCGAAGTATTCTTCATTGTCTGCAGTCTCATATGGTATATAGCCAAGAGCGTCCTGTACCGCCAGAATTGGTTCGCCTGCTGCAACCGTGCCGAGAATAGGTATACCGCTGGGGGCATCTTCTGTGTTGTTTAAAACAATAGCTCTTTTACGCCCGGAATCTCTTGTTATATAGCCCATTTTTTCAAGGGCATTAAGGTGCGCGTGGACAGTGGAGGTGGATTTGAGGTCAACAGCTTCAGCAATCTCACGGACAGATGGCGGATAGCCTCTGTTTTGGATACAGTCGCAAAGATATTCATAAATAAGTTTTCTTTTTTTAGTAAGACCTGTCAATGTGATCACCACCTGAAAACACTATAACAGAAATAAACAGAAAAGGCAAAGGATACATTTTAACAATATTGTTAATTCTGTTGACGGATTATGAAAACTATTGTAAAATAATTAACAATATTGTAATCTTTTCGCCTCAAGGAGGTTTAATTTATGGCTGATATTAAATGTGGCAGGTGCGACAGGCATTACTCAAAGTTCCGCACCAGATGTCCATATTGCGGCGCGGCCAGAAATAAAAAAGGCAAGCGTGCGATAGATAGGGATAACGCTACCTGGAAGGTTGTAGCTGGCTCTGCAATAATTGTAGTTTTGATTGCCGCTGTTGCAGCGGTACTTATAATGACTTTGGCTGGAAAAAATACCCCAAAAGTGGACAATCCCGATAAAGATAACCAAGAAAATGTTGGATCTAATGTAGAAGACACTAACGGTGGAAATAGCGACTCCTCAGGCGTAGATTCTGTGGATGGCGAAAATCCTGACAATGAGCCGGAGGAAGAAGTTGAAGAGACAGGTCCTGTTCTCAACAGCATTAAGATAACAACAAGAGGCGGCGATGAGAGGACAGACATCACAATGTCCGTACAGTCAAGCGTTACTCTCTCTTACAGAACCGATCCAGACGATTTTGAAGGCACTGTTACCTGGTCAAGCAGTGATGAAAATGTCCTGGTTGTACTTCAGACCGGAGAACTTAAAGCCGTCGCTACGGGTACGGTCACACTGAAAGTTACTCTTGGAGACAAGAGTGCTGAGTGTATAGTACGAGTTGTAGAATAAAACGAAATATAAAAGCCACGGCAGAAGCCGTGGCTTTATTTTTTAGCTTTTTACGAATGTAAAACCTTTTATATGTGTTAATCCAAATTTCCTGTCAAAAGCATTACTGCGGAGACGGCACAGACAGGAGCGGTTTCACAGCGGAGTATACGAGGGCCGATTGTTACACTTTTCATGCCGGAATTTACCGCAAATTCATGCTCGCTTTTTTCAAAGCCGCCCTCAGGTCCTGTCATTATTGAGACAGTGTTTACTCCGGGATATGCCTCAACGGCAGCTTTTATACCTGTAGCACGCTCCTCTTCGTAAAGAAATAGAGGAAGCTGAGAAGCACATGCGGACGATACAGCCTCCTTAAAGGAGGAAAGTACCGACACTTTGGGTATCCTGCCTCGTCCTGACTGCTTAGCAGCTTCAAGGGCGATCTTTTGCCATCTGACAGTTTTACGCATAAGTGCCTTATCATCGAATTTTACTATGCAGCGAGTTGATGGGAAGAAATTTATCTCATTTGCACCAAGCTCAACACATTTCTGAATTATCGTCTCAGCTTTGTCTCCTTTGGGAAAAGCTGCAAAGACAGCACAGTGAACAGATGCTTCGGCGGAAGAGGGGACAGTATCGATAACTTTTGCCGTTATATTACCATCATTATCATTTTCGCCAAGCTGACATATATAGTCTGTACCATTGCCATCACAGACAGTGAAAGTTTCACCGTTTTTTATACGCAAAACTTTTATATGGTTGGCTTCTTCTTTGTCCAAATACGCCACACCCCCAAATATGTTTGAGGCGGCGATGAAAAATCTTGCCATTTTCTTCTCCTTTGTAACAATATAGGCTCTGTATGAATAAAATGAGTAGTGGCAAAGCCTAATATTTAATTTCCGGGTGATTTTATGAGTAATGATTACGATATAGAAAACTTCCAAAGTATATGGAACAGGGTCAGATCCGAAGAGAGTGCTGAAGAAGAAAGCACCGATGAAATAGGTATCCTGCGGAAATTCATTGACGGGGAAGCAGCAGATATTGCCGAATACGGGAGTCTTAT
>CALXGH010000063.1 GCA_944387845.1 uncultured Oscillospiraceae bacterium | reverse complement strand
GTCTTTAGAGCGCTGTGGCGTTGACTATTTTGACTATTACCTGCTTCATAGCATTCATCCGTCTACGGTTGCGTTTTTTGACAAATTTGACTGCTGGTCTTTCGGCTTAAAGATGAAAGAACAGGGCAAGATCAAAAAGTTTGGTTTTTCTTTCCATGGCGCTCCAGATCTACTTGAGGAGCTTTTGACCAAGCACCCTGAAGTTGATTTCGTTCAGCTTCAGATTAACTACCTTGACTGGGAAAGCGACATAGTATGCTCAAAGGAAAACTATGAGGTCTGCTGCAGACATAACAAACCTGTTACAGTTATGGAGCCTGCTAAGGGTGGTTTGCTTGCAAATCCAAATCCGAATGTTGCCGAGGTATTTTCCAAACTTGATCCAAAGGCATCTGCCGCGTCCTTTGCACTGAGATTTGCTGCTTCTCTGGATAACGTAAAAATGGTACTTTCTGGTATGGGAAGCATTGAACAGATGAATGATAACCTGAATACATTTGAGGATTTCAAGCCTCTTACAGAAGAGGAGCATAAGGCTGTTGAGGAGGCCAGAAACATAATGATGAGTGCACCAATAATTGAGTGCACAGCATGCAGATACTGCACTAAAGGCTGCCCGAAGCACATAAATATTCCTGATATATTTAAGTGCTACAACCTCTATCTAAAACTTGGTGTTCACAACACATACAAGATCCATTATACAGCGGTACTTCTGGATAGTGGAAGAGCCAGTGAATGTATTGGATGTGGCCAGTGTGAGAGAGCTTGTCCTCAGCACTTGCCAATAATCGAAAATCTCAAGAAGGCATCAGAGCTGCTTGACGCGTAAGCAGTAAAAGCAAAATAAAAAGCAGACATTGTTTCCAATGTCTGCTTTTTTGTTACGCATTATTGTTTTAACGCATAAAGTCTCTTAGAAAAAGTGAAAATTAATATTTTGCCATGTTGTCTATATCCATAACGAATACAGTAGCGCCGCCTACCTCTGTGTCGACAGGAACGGAACTCTCAATGCCTGTGTATAGAGAACTGTTGGCTGCCGTTACAATGGTATAGACTTTTTCTATACGGCGTCCGGCATACGTTTTTATGATGTCCAATACTTCCTGTACTTTTGACTCTTCAACGCCGATCAGTATCGTCGAGTTCTTTTTACGTAAAAAGCCGCCGGAAGAGCTCAATTTTGTTACGAAAAATCCGCTTGAATTTAGTTTATCAACAGTAGTATTGTAATCAGTCTCCTGTATGATTGCAATAACCATCTTATTATGTGTATCCATAAATATGCCTCCTAACTATTGACGATAAATCTATTTCAGCAGAGACTTTACTTAAAGGAAGATAAATATCCTACCTTTAAATATATTATACCATCGTATAAGTTTACGTACAACTATAACAGATAACAAAAAATTACATTGTGATTTCAATAAAATGCCAAAATTTCTTCTTACATTTTGATAATAAAAGTGATAAAATATAAATATATTCAAGGTGTTGCTTTTGATAGGGGTAGGAAAAGTTTTTAAATGATGGTGTTTTTGAGGGAGATGATGCAATGTACCAAATAGGTGATATTATTTTATACGGGGACACAGGAGTATGTAGGATACAAAATATTATTTCAAGGAAATCACCTAACGGGAAAGATAAAGACTTCTATCAAATCCAGCCTCTCTATCAACAGTGCGCTATTTACTCACCTGTGGATAACACAAAGGTATTTATGCGGCCTGTCATTTCAAAAGAAGAGGCGGATAAGCTTATCGATGAAATACCTTCAATGGAGACAAAGGAGTATCACAAAGGGCCTGTAAAAGACAAGGTGGGGCGGTATGAAGCAGCTTTAAAGACCCATAACTGTTCTGATCTCATAGAGATGACCATGTCTATGTACGCCAAGAGAGAAAATCTACGGGAGCAGAAAAAGAAATTTGGAACTGTGGACGAAAGGTTCATGAAAAGAGCGGAGGATTTGCTGTGTGGCGAATTTTCCGTGGCTCTGGGAATCCCAAAAGATCAGGTGCCAGGATATATCGCTGAACGTGTGGGAAAGATAAAAGAAAGAGTATAATTGGAAATAAAGTAAAACAGCTGTTTTAAAAAAATGGCTGTTTTATTTTTGTGAATTTTAAAGTCTGTTAAAAAAAGTTATGTAAAATAAGATAAAAAGGACATTTTATTTAGTTGGACATGTATTATGGATTGAAAGTGAATTAGAAAATTTTCGTAGGTGGTTATGATTTTGAATAAATGTTTTTATAGCTGCTTAACATGAGATGGCATAGAATATGGAGCGAGCATGCTTTATTTGCCTGTTGTCCATAATAAACGACACGAAAAAGAGGGATATAATGAGTATTACAGCTACAGGGCATTCACTTAAAATGATAGTGAACTTTTTGGACCCAAAACAATCTACAAAGCCTGTTATCGAAGATACGCCTTTAAAAAAATTAATCCCCATAGGCCCGGTGGATATGCCTTTTGAGAGAACATCTCCTGAATCTGTGGGCATATCCAGTTCATATATAGAGAGCTTTTTAAGAGAGGTGGCCCGGGACCGGGTAATCAATATGCACAGTGTGCTTATACTAAAAGATGGCAAAGTCATTTGCGATGCGGTTTTTGGAGCTCAGCTTGCCAATGTGGCAAAGCATACATTTTCAGCTTGCAAGAGCATTGTGTCTCTGGCGATAGGTATGCTTTATGATGAAGGGATTTTAAGCCTTGATGAGAAGATATCTGATATTTTTGAAAAAGAATGTCCGTCTATGTCAAGATTTAAGACCAAGCAGGTTACTGTGGAAAACCTTCTGACTATGCAGAGCGGAATGAGTTTTAGTGAGTCTGACAGCATAACTCGCAAAGATTGGTTAAGTGAATGCCTTAGTTCTGGGATAAAGGGGGAGCCGGGCAAAGTATTCAGTTATAACAGCCTTAATACATATCTGCTTGGGGCTATTGTGGCAAAGAAAGCTGGGGTTAGCCTCTCTGAATTTCTTGAAGAAAAGCTGTTTTCTCCACTACATATAAAAGACTATTACTGGGAGAAATGTCCTGACGGCAGAGAAAAGGGCGGCTGGGGACTTTATATAAAACCGGAAGATATGGCGAAAATTGGTATGCTGATCATGAACGGTGGCATTTGGGATGGCGAGAGGATAATATCCAAAAAGTATGTTGATCTTGCTACCAGTCCTCATGCGAAGGTACCTAAATCATATGGAAGATACAATTATGGATACCAGATCTGGGTGGGTAGAGATATAAACAGCTTCCTTTTTAATGGAATGTTAGGTCAGAACACGATTGGATTTAAAGATAACGGTATACTCATTGTTACTAACGGAGGGGATAGCTTCAATTTCCAGCAGAGTGAGTATTTTGAGATTGTAAACAGATATTTTGGCGGTAGGTTCAGAGATAAGGCGGAAGAGAACAAGCGTGCCGAGAAGAGTCTTGAAGCTTATATCAAAAGCCTATCTGACTATAACAAAGTTGAGACAGCGAAGACGGACTTCAGTATTTTTACCGGTAAAATCCTCGTTCCTGACGATCCGAGGGCGGTGTCTACAGGACTTCTGCCAAACCTTTTGCAGGTAATAGAGAACAATTACACCGCAGGTATTAAGTCCATAACAATCTCAAACAGAAAAGATATGCTTGAGATAATTTATGAGGAAAATAACAATTACAACAGGTTTAATGTGGGGCTTTCTAAACCTGAGGTATGTGTTCTTAAATTTGGAAATCAAAGGTATCATGCCGCTGTTCAGGGAAAAATTACCTCTAACGAGGACGATATTCCGGTTTTGAAAATCAAAATAGATTTTTTGGAGACACCGTGTACAAGAATAATCAAACTTTTCCATATGGGAGAGAGTATGATCTTGAGGCAGGATGAGATGCCGGGTAAAAACTATGTCCTGGGAAATATCGAGGAGATACAGTCTGGTAAAAACCTTTTGGGCTTTGCAATAGGAAATATCGACGAAGAATATATAGAGTACAGGATAAACAGGATATTCTCTCCAGAGATAAAACTAAAGCAGCTGTGAACCATAGAAAATATCCAGTGAAAAGGTGAAAATATTACAATAAAATTACTTTGTAAAGCTTTCTTTCGCTCCTTGACGTTTCATATACATTAATTTATAATGGACAAAAACGCCAGAAAAAGTGAAAATATACTGGCTTTAATCATTATAAACTGAAAGGAAGATTTTATGGATAACGCAAGCAAACTCAGGGAGATGGAACTTTTCCTGTTCGATATGGACGGTACTATTTATATTGGCGAACAGCTTTTTGATTTTACTAAGGAAATGCTCAGAGTTATCCGTGAAACGGGGAGAAAATATCTCTACATTACAAACAATTCCTCACGTAGCGTTGAAGACACAGTGAAAAAACTTGAGAGACTGGGCATTGATGCGTGCCCTGAGGACTTCCTTACCTCATCTCAGGCGACTATACACTATCTTAAAAATCATTTGCCTGACGCAGTTTTATATGTCTGTGGAACCCGCTCTCTTGTGAGAGAATTTCAGGAAAACGGTTTCGAGGTTACTGACGATCTGGACAAAGTTACGTGCGTTATAATGGGAAACGACAACGAGCTTACTTTTAAGAAGCTGGAAGATGTCTGCAAACTGCTGCTTTTGCACGATGTTGAATATATAGCTACAAACCCGGACTATGTTTGCCCCACAGAGTTTGGCAGCGTACCTGACTGCGGCAGCATATGCGATATGATTTACAACTGCACAAAGAGAAGACCAATTTTTATTGGAAAGCCTGAGCCGCTTATGATTGAGCTTGCTATGGAACTTACCGGCGTCTCGAAAGAACATACTGCGGTAGTGGGAGATAGAATATACACGGATGTCAAATCTGGCCTTAACGCTGGGGCATTGGGTGTGCTTGTAATGAGCGGCGAGACAGACGAAAAAATACTTGAGGAGTCCGAAGACAAGCCAGACCTTGTACTTAAAGACTGCGGCGAGATTCTTGACGCTCTGAAAGTTGAGCTTGAATAAACGGATTAATATTGAACAGGGTATGCTTTTACAATTGTAAAAGCATACCCTTTTTTGTAGAAATCTTATTAAATTAGTACTTTTGATATTAAATATCAAAAGAAGGTGAGACTTATTAAATAAAAGCAAAAGCTGTCATCACAGCAGAGGAGCCATAAGACGCAGAATTTTTCCTACAATTTTTCCAACAGGATTCATATTTTTTACGTCTGTAAAAGTCATCCTGTGGGATTTAGGAAAAGTTTTGTTGAAGTCCCGTTTTATGTCTTTTATAACAGGTACATCGTGGAGATAAGCTGCACATTCAAAATGGAGATATAGGCTTCTGTAATCCAGGTTGATTGTACCTACAACAGCTCGCATATCATCACTGACAAAGACTTTTGAATGGACAAATCCCGGCAAATACTCATATATTTTCACGCCAGCGTTCATAAGTTCCCTGTAATAGCTTCTTGAAAGCATGAAAATCGTTTTTTTGTCAGGCTTGTGAGGCATAATTATACGAACATCCACACCTCGTTTTGATGCAAGTCCAAGAGCGGTTATTATCTCGTGGTCAAGGATGAGATAAGGCGTCATAATGTAGACGTAGTCCTCAGCGTTATTTATTATGTCAAGATATACCGCTTCACCTACAAGTTCACTGTCAAGAGGGCTGTCCCCATAAGGTATGATATAACCCCGCTCCATTTTTTGAGGCGGTAGAATTGTGTTCATAAACTTATCGTAATCAAGATTTTTCTCGCCGATATTCCACATCTGCAAAAATAAAAGCGTAAACGATTTTACTGCGCTGCCTCTGAACATTAAGCCCGCGTCTTTCCAGTGGCCATGGACTGTTTTCATGTTTATATATTCATCAGCCAGATTGACCCCGCCAGTAAAAGCGGTGTGGCCGTCAACTATGACTATTTTCCTGTGGTCCCTGTTGTTATAGTGGGAGGAGACAAAAGGAAGAATCGGGGAGAACATTTTACACTTAATTTTCAGCCGGCTAAGCTGGTGGGGATATCCATAAGGGAGATTTGTAAAGGCGCAGGTGCCGTCGTAGAGAACTGAAACTTCCACACCAGCCTCTGCTTTCTCCTTTAATATTTTAAGTATACGACCCCACATATATCCCTCGGATATTATGAAGGTCTCGATGAATATGAATTTTTCAGCCTTCTGCAGCTCTTCGATAAGACGTTCAAAGAACTTTTCGCCTGAAGGGAAGTACTCCATTCCGGCATTTTCATAAATTGGGGCATAGCCATACTTTTCCATATAACTGCTGAGATTATATAGATGTCGTGATTTGAAGTATACCTCTTCGTGGAGATGATGAGTGTTTGGCATGTATTTTCTTGTCTTCATCAGGATGTCTGACAGATTGCTTTTTACCAGCCTGAAACCCACATCATTTTCAATATACACATAGAAAAGTATCGCCAACGCCGGGAACAGGGCGAAAATTGATATCCAGGTTATCTTTACAGCCGGATTTGAGGGGCTGTTTACTATTTTTACTATCATGAGAGAGGATATCAAAAGGGATACAACAAAGAAGGACAATAAATATTCGCTGAATTTGTAAAGTGCAAGAAAGACAATTACGGCCTGAATGGCAAACATCAGGAAAATAAAAGTCGTTCTACTAAAGAATATTCTCCATATACCCTTTTTACCTTTGCCTAACAGAAGGAGCACATCTTCTTTATCAATTGTTCTGCTTTTGCTTTTTTTGGGCATTAAATATCAAATCTCCAATTTATTTATCATGTTTCGTATTTCTAGCATTTTAACATCAACATCATTTATGGTCTCAGCGCAGGAGCTGAGCATCTCGGCGATGTCTTCGGGATTGTCAACCTGCTTTTTGTACTTCAAAGTATGTTCCAAACTGGCCCAGAAATCCATAGCTATGGTGCGGAACTGAATCTCAACACGCATGGGCTTTTTCTTGTGGGACAGAAAAATAGGAATCTCGATTATGAGATGTAAGCTTCTGTAGCCATTTGGCTTTGGATTCTGTATGTAGTCTTTCACCTCTAGGACAGTAATATCATCCTGTTTAGCAAGAATTTCTGCAAGTTTATAAATGTCATCTTGGAAGGAACACACAACCCTGACACCGGCAATATCTGACAGATTTTGCTCAATGCTCTCGATAGTCAGAGGGAAACCTTTTCTCTTCAGCTTGTTTATAATACTCAGGGGCTTTTTTATTCGGGTTTTAATTGATTCAATAGGGTTCCTGTTATAAACAAGGCTGTACTCGTTATTTAAGACGTTCAGCTTGGTTTCAACTTCCTGTATAGCACATTTATAATGCATCATAAGCTCTGAAAACGGCTTAGCATGTTGTATAAGCATCTCAGGACGTTCTGATTGCAGAACATCGTATAGATTAAAATTGCCATAATTGTTCATATCATACTTCTCCTTACAAAGTGATTATATCATGTTTTAAAATATTTGCGAGAATAATATTAAAATCGTATAAAATAAACATAAATTTGGAATTCTTTAATGCAAAAATATTTTTACAAAAAATATTAAAAATATTTTGTTAAATTTTACAAAAAATAGTTGCAATTTTTGTGAAAAAATCTTAATATTTAGGTGTGTTAGAAGAAAGAGAAAAAATTAAATGTTGGAGGTGTGTTTACTTGAGAAACACAAAAATTATTTGTACACTTGGCCCTGCTGTTGATAACGAAGAGGCCATAAGAAAACTTATTCTGGGCGGTATGAATGCCGCGAGGTTTAATTTCTCCCACGGAACACATGAATCCCACTTGAAAACATTTCGTATTCTGCAGCGCGTGCGGGACGAACTCGGTATTCCGGTAGCGGCCGTATTGGACACAAAGGGGCCTGAAATCAGAATAGGCCAGTTTGCTGACGGTCCGTATGACCTTAAGCCAGGAGATGATTTTACACTCCTTAATGAGGACGTACCGGGAGACCAGACAAAAGTTTCTGTTTCATATAAAGATCTTGCTGACGAGGTTTCTATCGGCACAAGAATCCTTATTGACGACGGACTTATTGAAATCAGAGTTAAAGAAATTTCCGGTAAAGATGTTATATGTACCGTTGTAAACGGTGGAGCAATTTCAAATAACAAGAGCATTAACATTCCGGATGTCCATATCTCCCTTCCTGCGATTACAGAAAAGGACAAATCCGATATACGCTTCGCAGCGGAACATGGGTTTGATTATATTGCAGCCTCTTTTGTAAGAAGCGCTAACGATATTGCTGAAATCAGGGAAGTTCTGAAAGAGTGCGGCGGTGAAAATATCAAGATCATCGCTAAAGTTGAAAACAGGGAAGGTGTAAACAATCTCGATGCGATTATCGACGCCGCTGACGGACTTATGGTTGCCAGAGGCGATCTGGGCGTTGAGATCCCACCAAGTGAAGTGCCTGTTCTGCAGAAGCACATGATTAAGAGATCCGTAGCAAAAGCAAAAATTGTTGTTACAGCTACACAGATGCTTGATTCAATGATAAGAAATCCAAGGGCAACTAGAGCGGAAGTGTCCGACGTTGCTAACGCAGTTTTTGATGGCACGAGCTGCGTAATGCTCTCCGGTGAGACAGCCTCCGGTAAGTACCCGTTTGATGCTCTGAGAACAATGGTTGAGACTGTCGAAATGGCAGAGTCTTCCATAAAGTATTGGAAGAGATTTGAGGTAAGAGAGAGCTCCATCGTACCTAATGGTATAAACGATGCTATTTCTCACGCTTGCTGCCTGACAGCAAAGGATCTTAATGCGAAAGTTATTATCGCATCCACACATTCCGGCTTTACAGCAAGAATGATCTCTAGATTCCGTCCTGGCTGTAACATTATTGCAATGACAACAGATGAGACTGTACGTCGCCAGACAGTTCTTGAATGGGGTGTTTACCCATTTATTAGAGAACATCTTGATACAATAGACGGTATGTTTGCTGCATGTATCGACAGAGCTGTTTCAGAGAAAATTGTTGAAAAAGGCGATATAGTTGTCATTACCGCAGGTATTCCTATCAGCACAGTAGGAAGCACCAACCTTATCAAGGCACAGGTAATCGACTAAACAAGTTAAAATCAAAAAAAGCGTCCGCTTTAAGCGGACGCTTTTTTTAATCTTCCATAATAGAGTCAATGGAAAAGCCCCAATCACCGCACCCTTCTGGAAACATTTCTATGGCCTCCTCGATAGGCATCATGTATGTGTATCCCAGATTGTCAGTGCGATCTCCGTAACCTGTACATATTTTATCGTTTTTATGGGAACAGGTAATACAGCTTCTTTTAAAAATGCAGTATCCTGAGTTTTGTTCTTTTTCGCCCATTGTTGTGCCCCCTTTTACCGGTAGTTTACATTAATATCAGAAAAAAATCAAATCAGGCTGAAATAAATTGTGCCGGATTTTCACAAATATTTATCAGATATATAGGTTTTTCAAATCACAGAGTCTGCTCTTTTATCCATTTGTCCAAAATGTCAGGGGTTATCTTTTCACTGGATGCCCCAGCAAAAAGCGTGCTGTACGACGCTCCTGCGCAGGCATATCTGCAGGCACGGTCTATATCATCGCCTTTTAGTATACGGCTTATGAATAAAGCGCACATACAGTCGCCGGCTCCTGTTGTGTCAACAGGGCTAACTTTAACAGCCGGAGCCCAGCCGGAAATATCCTCAGACAGATAGTAGCATCCGTCTTCACCACATTTTATTATTACATTTGCTACGCCTAGACTGCGATAAATTTCCGCACACTCTTGGGCATCTTTTCCGCCGGTCATATCCATAGCGTCATAAAGACTGGGGAGGAAGTAGTCCAGATATGGTAAAAATCTCTTTATTCCAGGCAGTCCTAGTCCCAGCTTGTCTGTGGCAAGATCGGAAAAGACGAGAATACCTCTACGTTTTGCTTCTTTTAAGTATTCCAGTAGACCGTCCCTTTCAAACTCTGGAAGGGAAAAGAGACCGGCAATGGTAATGGCAGAGATGCCATCCAAGAGACTGTACGGGCAGTCTGCTTTGGACAGAAGACTATGAGCACCTAGGGTGGAGAATACATGGCGCTCTCCATCAGCGCTGACCAGCACAAGCGCGGTGCCTGTAGACAGACCTGATTTTGAGGACATGTTAGAAGTATCTACGCCCCGCTCCTCAAGAGATGCTTTAAGAAAGACCCCGTTTTGATCTGCGCCAACACATGTCAAAAGGCCTACTGACAGGCCAATATCTGCAAGACGAATACTTTGGTTGGATGCGTCGCCACCAACCATTATCTTGATTTCTGAGATTTTCTGTTTTTCTTTCCAAGTATCGCTTGGCCCAACGGGCTGAGCGCTTATATCCACAACTGAAGAACCAATGCAAAGTACGTCCATAATGTCTACCTCTCATTGAAGTTCCGACCAGCCGTACTGTTGCGGCAGGCGGAGAACTAGTCCTTAAAAACCATATTGAAATTATACTACATTTTTCTGTCTCCGCCAACGGATTTACAATGAAGGAAGGTAGGTTTTATTGAAAGTTGGATCTTTATATGAGGAATATTGCAAAATGATCTATTAATACATATCTACAGCTGGATAAGTACGAGCATAATGTTAATGGCACTTTTTACCAAAACTACAGGTAAAGACAGCATTTTTTACATAAAATTATGGAAAAACTCTCTTTAAATAGCGGTGGGGTTTTGATATAATATAAAAATAAGAAAATAATGGAGGAAAGACGTTATGAAAAAAATCATATCCATTGTGCTTTGCGCAGCGATGCTGTTGGTATTTGCCAGCTGCGGTAAAAAAGACGATGGCGGATCAAACGGCGACGAGAAAGTCCTTCGTGTGGCAGCACTCAAAGACATAGCTACGATGGATGTAGCACAGACAACGGAAGATTATTTTATTCCGCAGAACGTATTTGACCGCCTGTTTGAAATTAAAGTTCTAGAAGACGGTTCTACAGAAATCGTAAACTCTGTCTGCGAAGAGTATTCTGTTTCTGAGGACGGACTGACTTACACCATGAAGATCCGTGATGATGTTACTTTCTCAAACGGTAACAAGCTCACGGCGGAAGATGTCAAATACACATTTGTACGTCTGCTCACTGCCGGAGGTGTCAATTACGATATTGCTCTTGAGGTTTTGGGAGCTAAGGCTCTTCAGGACGGTCAGGCAGACGACTTGGAAGGTATCAAGATCGTTGATGATTACAACCTTACAATTACTCTTGAGTCCGCAAATGCGGGTTTTGTAGCAGAGCTTACAGCTCCGGCTATGTCCCTTGTTGACAAAGAGACATGTGAGAGCGTTGACAACTTCGGTATGGATCCTGCTGACACTATCGGTTCCGGTCCGTACATCGTTTCTGAGTGGGTACCAAATGACCACTACACTCTTGTACGTAATGATAATTATTGGGGAGAACTCCCAAATGCAACAAAGGTAATCATGTACATCGTACCTGACGCAAACACACAGAATCTTATGTTCCAGAATGGCGAACTTGATATGATCGACCTCGACAGCCTTGATGCGTCTGTAATTACGGACACATACAAGACAACATATGCCGACAGCCTGGTATCCGGCAAGCGCGTTGGTCTCACATACTTTGCATTGAACGAAGACAATGAATACCTGCAGGATGTAAATGTTCGTAAAGCTATACAGATGGCAATCAACCGTGAGAAGATTCTTGAAGATCTTTACCACGGAGAAGGTATTATTGAAAATGGCATAATCGCCACCGGCGTATGGGGCCACAATCCTGACCTCCAGGCAATTGAGTACGATCCTGAAGGCGCAAAGGCACTTCTCACTGAAGCGGGCTACGCTGAAAATGAGATCACATTCGAGCTTGCTCTCGATTCGTCTGCTGACACCACAACACAGATGGTATATCAGCAGATCCAGCAGGATTTGGCTGCAATAGGTATTAAGGCCGAGATCAAGAGCTATGATGAGTCTGCATGGCTTGAGTTGCGTATGAGCGGTGAAATGGAGTCTTATGTAGCAACATGGACAATGGACTACAATGATCCGGCAAACATTATGGCAACATTCTTCGGCAGCGAAACAAATACAGCAAATCGTTCTCTGAATTATGATAATACGGAAGTAATGCAGAGAGTGGCTAATGCTTCTCGTATAGTTGATGATGACGAGCGTATGGCAGAGTACCAGGCTCTTGAAGAGCAGCTTGTTGTTGAAGACGCTGTATGGGTTCCAATGTATGAGAAGACACATCTGTTCGCCCTCGGCGACAACATTGAGTCATTTGTTCCACACTGGGCAGGCTTTACAAACTTCTTCATCCGTGATGTTGTAATGAAGTGATTTCGGCGCAGTAATTGAAAAATATATGATTTTCTGTTAGAATAACATTTGGGTGTCGGAGGGGATCCGACACCCAAATGCGTTACTTAAAGGCTGATTTGGGCTGCAGAGAAGAGAAAAATAACTTTATTCCAGTCAGTTTCCAAGGAGGCTTCGGCGAAAGTCAAAAAAATTCATGTTTTTGTATTTTTATCGCTGTCTGTTGATTAAATGTTAAAAATTATGGCGGATAATAAAAAACAGGCTGTTTTTTATTATAATCGGCAGAATATTCTGCCGTTAATGTATTGTATTTTCTATTTGTAAGGAAGTGAAGCTCATGTCCACACTGAAAAGTATCGGGAAGCGTGTTTTAGGCTCTGTGATAGTACTTATCGGCGTAATACTTATTATTTTTCTAATGCTGCGCATACTCCCCGGTAATGCTATAATCACCATGATGGGCGAGCATGTAGATGAGGAGAACATAGCACGCATGACGGCAGAGCTAGGACTTGATAAGCCATGGTACGTTCAATTCGCGGTATACGTGAAAGGCCTTTTCACAGGGGATATGGGTACGAGCCTGAAGTATCATAAGCCAGTGGCTGAACTGATTTCTACATATTTCCCGACAACTATATGCCTTGCGGCCATGGCGGCTGTTGTGGCGTGGGTAGTTGGTATAGTGTGCGGCGTTATTTCTGCTGTTAAAAAAGATAAACTGGTAGACAGGCTCTTTATGGGATTTTCACTTTTAGGTGTATCGGTGCCAGTATTTATGACCGCAATGGTGCTACAGTATTTCCTGGCATATAAATTAAGGATATTCCCAATACAGGGTACGACAATGGGGCTTATATCCTATGTACTGCCGGCCATAGCTCTTGGATGGAACAGCGCAGGTTCTGTGGCGAGACTTACTAGGTCGACTCTGCTTGAAGTTATGCAGTCAGACTACATAGACACGGCAAGAGCGAAGGGCAGAGGAGCTACAGGTACAATAATATTCCATGCATTGAGAAACGCTATGATACCTGTAATTACAGTAATGGCCATGCAGATAGCATCTCTTTTATCCGGTGCTGTTATAACAGAGACCATATTCAGCTTGCCAGGTATAGGGAGGCTTTGTGTGGACGCAATATCCGGACGAGACGTGCCTCTGCTTCAGGGCTCCGTAATATTTACAACCATACTGGTCATCGGCGGAAATTTGATTGCCGACTGCCTGTATACTGTTCTTGATCCCCGAATCAGAAAGGAGTAGTGAGCTGTGGCAACATTCAATAATAATTCTAATAACTCTGCTGCTCTGTCGGAGGAACTTGCAGGTCAGATAGGAGAGAGCGAGACTTTAGGTGTTCAGCTCCGAAGAATGGCAAAAAAGAATAAGTTGGCGGTATTTTCCGCAATACTTCTTATTCTACTACTGTTATCGGCAATATTTGCCCCGGTACTCACACCTTATGATGCTGTAACGGGCAATACCGCAGAGAGGCTTCAGGGTCCGTCATTTGAGCACTGGCTTGGTACTGACGAAATGGGGCGTGATGTCCTCACAAGGCTTCTCTATGGCGCAAGAATATCCCTTGCGGTCGGTATAGTACCAACTCTGGTTTCTCTTATAATAGGAGTGGCTCTTGGTATGACCGCCGGATTTTTAGGTGGAAAAGTAGATTATATAATAATGCGTTTTGCCGATGTAATGCTGGCATTCCCATCACTGCTTCTGGCCATGGTAATAATGTACACGTTAGGCGATGGCGTTATAAATATTTTCCTTGCCCTTGCCCTTGTAGGCTGGGCAAGCGTCGCCCGTGTTGTAAGATCTGAGACCATATCTCTTAAGGAGAGCGAATATGTGGAAGCTGCCCGCTCAATGGGTATGAATCCGGTAAAGATAATGTTCCGGCATATTCTTCCAAACTGTATGCCGTCTCTTATCGTACTCTTTACACTGAATATACCGTCTGCTATTCTCTCTGAGAGCTCTCTTAGTTTCCTTGGCATAGGTATTCAGCTTCCAAACTCATCATGGGGCCTTATGGTAAATATGGGAAGACAGTTTTTCAATCAGGCACCCTGGATAAGTCTTGCTCCCAGCGTAGCAATCATGCTGGTAGTGCTCTCCTGCAACTTCCTTGGGGATGGTCTTAGAGATGTGCTTGATCCCCATTTGAATAATCAGTAAGGAGGGGGACTATGGAAGATTTAACACTTAAAATTGAACATCTCTGCTCAGGATTCTTTACTGAGAGAGGATATGTCCCCGCTGTTGATGATGTGAGCCTTGAAATACCGAAGGGGAAGGTGATAGGCATCGTCGGCGAGTCAGGCTGCGGAAAAAGTATGATTGCCCGGTCTATAATGGGAATTCTAAAATACCCCGGAAAGATAACAAAAGGCAGTATAAAGCTGGATGGAAGGGAGCTTGTGGGGTTGGAAGAATCTGAGCTGCGCTCAATACGCGGCAAGGATGTGTCCATGATATTCCAGGAGCCTATGACAAGTTTGAATCCAGTTGTACAGGTTGGAAAGCAGGTTAGAGAAGCGCTACTTCTCCATGAGAATATAGATAAGGAAGCCGCAAAAGATGAAGTGCTGAAAATATTTGAGCAGGTTGGTATCTCTGAGCCGTTAAAGCGGTATCGTAGCTATCCACATGAGCTCTCCGGTGGCCTTCGTCAGAGGGTAATGATTGCAATGGCTATGATCTGCAAGCCAAAACTGCTTATCGCAGACGAGCCGACAACGGCTCTTGATGTTACGATAGAAGCGCAGATACTCCAACTTATGAGACAGCTCACCCGACAGACTGGAATGAGTGTCCTTATGATATCGCATAACCTGGGCGTAATTGCTGAGTTATGTGATGAAGTCTACGTCATGTATGCCGGCAAAATTGTAGAGCAGGCTGACGTATATGAACTTTTTGACAACTGTGCCCACCCTTATACAAAAGGGCTTATGGGTTCAATAATAGACCTGGACACAAAGCCAGAGAGGTTGCCAGCAATAGGCGGCGTTGTACCAAACTTACTGCATCTGCCGAAAGGTTGTGCTTTTGCGCCAAGATGTAAATATGCTACGGAACGGTGCAGAGCTGAACGTCCGGAGTTATATGATTTGGGATCTGGACATTTGTGCCGCTGCTTTGAAAAGGAGGGCAAGTAATGGAACAGAGAGTACTATTGGAAGCTAAAAATCTGGTCCAGGAATTTCCCGCCAAAAACCGTAAAAAGGTTCATGCAGTATCCAATGTAGATCTTACAATCTACGCCGGAGAGACACTTGCACTTGTAGGTGAGTCTGGTTGCGGAAAGAGCACACTGGGCAGGACATTGATGAATCTCATACCACCTGTCTCAGGCACTATAACTTTTGAGGGAGTTGAGATAACAAAGCTGAGTAAAAAGGAGTTTGCTCCTTATAGAAAACAGATGCAGCTTATATTCCAGGACCCTTATGCGTCTTTGGACCCACGAATGACAGTAAGAGACATTATTGCTGAGCCATTAGAGATACATAAGGTATATCCAGACAAGGAGTCCACCACCCAAAAGGTTAAAGAACTTCTTCAGCAGGTGGGAGTTCCTGAGGAGTTTATATACAGATATCCACACCAGTTTTCAGGCGGACAAAGGCAGAGAATAGGAATCGCAAGGGCTATCGCTCTAAATCCGAAGCTTATCATCTGCGATGAGCCGGTTTCTGCTTTGGACGTTTCCGTACAGAGCCAGGTGCTGAACCTTATGAAGGACCTCCAGAAAGAGTTCGGCCTGACATATCTGTTTATCAGCCATGATCTGTCGGTAGTTAAATTTATGGCTGACAGGGTAGCTGTAATGTTTTTGGGTAAGCTCTGCGAGATAGCAGATACTGACTCCCTCTACGCAAAGCCTCTGCATCCGTATACAAGGTTTTTGCTGGATGCCATTCCGAAGGCTGATCCCAGGAACAGGGGACGCAACAAGCAGCTCTTGCAGGGAGAAATACCGAGCCCTATTGATGTTCCCGGTGGTTGTAGATTTCACACAAGATGCCCATTTGCAACCGATAGGTGTAAAAGCGAGGAGCCTAAAATGCGCCAGGTTGAGGGCCACATGGTGGCATGCCATTTCGCTGAAGATTTGGCAAAGTAAATTGCATAAAAATATACAAAAAAGCAGGCCTCTGTCCTATAAGATGGAGGCCTGCTTTATTTTTAGCAGTTTCGCGGGTGGTCATTTTATATTGCGTTATGTATCGAAAAATGTGCTTTTACTGCGAGAATAAAAGGGAACTTTGCCTTATCTGGCTGAGGGAAATCACAAAAGCAGATATTTTTTCATATAATTGTGAAAGGGAAACATTTGACTTAATGTTCCTCTTTTGCGATATGCGCTGAAAATGCGGAACTAAATATCGCAGGTTTAACAGAAGAAAAAGGGGGATAAGAAAACGAACATTTTCGATTTAGGTATTACTCAGGTAGCCTCTATCACTATTATTTGTTACCTTATAGGCAGCGGTATAAAAGCCACCGGAAAGCTGAACAAATATATCCCCACTATTGTGGGCTTTGTAGGCGGTATACTGGGGGTTGTTGAGATGTATATGATGCCTTCCTTTATGGGCGATGACATTTTAACCGCAATTGCAATCGGTATCGTCTCTGGCCTTGCTAGCACAGGTGTCGATCAGGTAACAAAGCAGATTAAAAAGGAGGAGTAACCAATGAATTTGAAACAGTGTCTGCTGACAAAAAATGATTGTTATAAAGCGGGCAAGAAGATAACCCCAAAAGGTGTTATGGTCCACTCCACAGGTGCGAACAATCCAAACCTTAAAAGATATGTCCAGCCGGACGACGGAATTTTAGGCAAAAACGCAAACGGAAACGACTGGAACAGATCCGGACTTGACGTGTGTGTTCACGCATTTATAGGAAAGGGAGCTGACGGTAAGATATACTCTTATCAGACCCTGCCCTGGGACTATAAAGGCTGGCACTGCGGCGCGTCAGGAAACAACACACACATATCTTTTGAGATATGCGAGGATGATTTGACGGATAAGAACTATTTTAACTCTGTATACACTGAGGCTGTAGAGCTGACGGCGTATCTCTGTAAAGAGTATGATCTTGATCCAATGGCCGACGGCGTTGTGATCTGCCACAGCGAGGGAGCAAAAAGAGGCATAGCTTCAAACCATGCGGATGTTATGCACTGGTTCCCGAGGCACGGCAAAGACATGGACGATTTCAGAAAGGATGTAAAAGCGAAGATGGCTGAAGCAGCAGAAACAACAGTACCAGAAGTACCTGAGACAAAAGGACCCTATGACACTATCGATCAGGTCCCAGAATGGGGGAAAGAGGCAGTGCAGAAACTGATTGATAAAGGGCTTTTAAAAGGAACTGATGAAGGTCTGGACCTGTCCTATGACATGCTCAGAATCCTTGTAATAAACGATAGAGCAGGACTGTATGACTGATTTTACAGGCGGCAAAGGCGGCCTGAGAAAAATTGTTGGTCTATAAAGTCTGATAAACAAAAAGCCCCCGGAACTGATCTACAGTCCCGGGGGTTTTTTATATTTTGGAACACGCTGTTTTTGTTATAAGTTTTCGTTTTTCAGTGCATCTATAACGTTGTCTTTCTTGATTTTGCCCATTGCATACATCATTGTAGCAAAAACAACTGCGAACACGCTGAATACAGATATGCCGATTGCCATCCAGGGCAGATGGAACGAGGTCATAAAACCGCCGGATACTGACTTCCATATCAGGAATGTTACAAGACATGCCACAGGCAGTCCGTAGAGCAGGGCCTTCGTGCCGTAAAGGAGACACTCATAGTTCATCATTCTGTTAAACCCTTTTCTGGTCATGCCAACAGACTTCAGCATAGCGAACTCACGGCGACGAAGATTTATATTCGTAGAAATAGTGTTGAATACGTTGGCTGCCGCGATGAGAGATATGAGAACTATGAATCCGTAGGCAAATACCCGGATGATAATTATCAGGTTTCTCTGGGCCTCCTCATTTTGAGCAAGGTTCTGTATTGACGCTGAGGATATATCTCTGTCAGTCAGAATGCCTTCAACGGCAGTGTATGTCTCGGAGTGATTGCTTGAAGTCAGATAAAATGAGTAGTAATCATAGTTCCTCGAGAATGTAGGCACAATAGAGTCTTTCAGGCTCATTGGATATAAAAGTTTTATGCCATTGTAGGTAATGGAGGCGAAGAATGGCCTATCTTCAATGATTTTTCCTATGGTACATTGGGTATTTACATACCCCTCTTCTGGTGTAAGATAGAGGACTTCATCATTTTCGTCGTTTGTGGAAATATACTGTAAAACAGGATTTCCTTCGTCATCCACAGTTTCTATATCAAAAATGTATCCGTCGACATCCTTCGGTATGTTGCAGGATATATCTATCCCCTCAGACTTTAAGAAGTTAATGGTTTCGTATCGACCGGAAATGCCGTTATAGGATACGATGTGATCTATAGCTATGGTCTTTGGGGAAGCTGGATTCATATATTCCTGCTCATTGAGGCCATTATCCTTTAAAAACTGCCGATAGGTGCCGTCATCAACAAATGTGATGTATACTGGAATATTGGCTAGGTTTGGATCTTCCTCATCCACTGATACTGCCCATGCAAGCATTGAATCAGCTATGGTGTCGCTTAGATCATCGGTTTTTATTTTAGCGGTAGTGTACTGAGTTTTTACATATGCTGCGTCTGTTACACTGCTAGCGCCTTTAACATCTGATAGGAGAGAATCTGGATCAACAGGATCTTCCATATTGTTATTGTTGTAGCTGAAAGATATATCATAGTTCTCCTGTGAAAAGCCACCTGTTACGCTTTCCATAAGGTAATCAGTAAAGGAGAAGGCAGATACGAACAGAACAATGCTCATGAACAGGCTGAGAATGGTAGCCCTATATTTTTTTCTGCTACGTTTGTAATATTTGCTGGCTAGCATACCTGATATGCCGAACAGTTTGTAGGTGAGACCGGATGTTTTTACATCCCTACCCTTTGTGTTTACATCAACATTCTGGCGAATGGCTTCAACCGCAGAAACTTTTGTTGCCCGCCGTGAAGGAATCCATGCTGAGATGAGAACGGTTACCAAAGATATTACGACTGCAATCACGATAGACAAAGGGGATACGCTGAGGGTCATATCGATTGGATAGCCCATTGAACGGAATTTGTCGCCAATGAGCATAAGCGTAACACCGATTCCACCGATACCTACGATAATACCTATTGGAATACCTACCACACTGACAGCCATAGCCTCGAAAAGTACCGTGTGCTTAAGTTGTTTCTTGGTTGCACCTATGGAAGAGAGCAGACCAAACTGCCTTGTACGCTCGGATACAGATATGGAAAACGCATTATAGATGAGAGATACGGATCCGAACATAATAAGAACAATAACTATCGCCGCAAGGTTATAGAGCACATCTGTGATATTACTGTACCCGCTTGCGCCGTACGACATGAGAAGATCATTATTGGTATCACCTGTAAAGCCATTTGATTCCATGAATTCTATGGTATCTTTTGGATTATTCATCGCAAAGTATACATCACATGGATAATTTGAGACATCGCTGTCTGCTATGGTTATGGCAGTGTAACCGGGGGCATCATAGCTTTCAAGGTTGCTGTTAAGCCGCTCATAAAAGCCGGAGACTGTGTACGTTCTTGTTTCAGATATCTCCAGACTTTCGCTATACTCAATTTGGTTGCCTTCTTCATTAACATAAATGGGGTTTGTCTGATTGAGTGTATAACCATCCCAGACTCGCTGTCCAAGGTCAAGGGTTATGGTATCGCCGACTTCATATTTTACGCCGCCGTTTGTATACAGATGTTCAGGTAAAAGTATTTCTGAAGACGTCTCGGGATAATGGCCGGTAGTTATATGGATAGGCCACAGATCTTGCAGGCCTTCGCTGGCACCGAGAAGGTAGATATAGGGTTTATACTCGTTGGTACAGCCTTCAGCCAGGGCATACCCAAGCTGTTGGGTGAAAATTGCCTGGCTCACTTCCTCGGAGTCCTGAATTTTTTCATATGTTTCGTATGTGCAATTCATTTCGCTGCCATGCCAGTTTCCATCTGCGTATGAGATGACTTCACGGGCATAGTTTATCATGCTACTTGTGAAGGTGGTGGAGGCACAGATCATGGATGCGGAGAGAATGATGCCTATTATCGTAACGATAGTCCGCGTTTTGTTCTTTTTCAGGGACTGCAGCGTAACTCTGTTGAAAACGTTCATCTGCGGATCACCTCGTCGCGGATTATTCGGCCGTCTTCAATAGCAAGTATTCTATCTGCCTGAAGGGCAATGTTCTCATCGTGAGTTATGACAATGAGAGTCTGATTGTATTTCTCGTTAGAGAGTTTTAAAAGCTGAATTATCTCCTGGCTGTTTTTGGAGTCCAGATTACCGGTGGGTTCATCCGCCAGCATGACAGCCGGAGCGTTCATGAGAGCTCTGCCGATAGATACCCTCTGCTGCTGACCACCGGAAAGCTGGTTTGGAAGGTGCTTTTCGCGGCCGGTTAACCGCAGAGTGGTGATCAGTTCTTTAAGGCGCTGCTGGTTTACCTTCTGCCCGTCCATGAGGACTGGAAGAGTAATATTTTCTGTTACGTTCAGAACGGGGATAAGATTATAGAACTGGTATATGAGGCCCACCTGTCTGCGGCGGAAAATGGCCAGCTGATCTTCATTCTGAGCATAGACGTCCTTGCCATCCATATATACTTTGCCGGAAGTAGGTGTATCAACGCCGCCAAGAATATGGAGCAGGGTGGACTTGCCAGATCCGGAAGGGCCAATGATTGCCACAAATTCGCCTCTGTTTACAGAGAAAGAGATATTGTCAAGGGCTCTTACCTCATTATCGCCCTTTCCGTAGACTTTACAAAGATTTTCTACCCTAAGTATTTCCATTTCAAACACTCCTTTTCAGGTTATGCCGTTATTTTAGCCTGTCAAGGTGACAGCGCAATGACTTTAAAATTACAAAAATGTCATTTAAAAAGGGGCTGTATTTTATACAGTCCCCTTATATATCCTTATTGTGAATTTTGCCCCGCCTTTTGTACGGTTTTCCGCCTTTACAATTCCATTTTGCTTTGTAATAATCATTCTAGCCAGAGCAAGGCCAATTCCAAAACCGGTCTGTGAGGAGTTCTTGCCTTTGTAAAAACGCTCGAAAATATGTGGAAGATCCTCTTTGTCAAAACCGTTTCCCGTATCGGAGATGGTTATCTCGCTGTAAAGGGCGGTTTCTCTTCCGTGTATGGATATGGTTCCACCGGCAGGGGTGTGTTCAATACAGTTTTTTACTATATTTGATATTGCTTCAGATGTCCAAGCAATATCGCACAAGATCTGGCCGTCAGCCTCTGTTTCGATTTTTTGTTCCCGTAGGTCAGCGGTTACGGCGAGCGGGGATATAGCCCGGGCAATGAGATCTTGGAGGGACATGGAGTTTTTCTGAAGCTGCACAGTATCCGCATCAAGCTTTGACAGCTTCAGCAGCGCGGTTATGAGCCAATCAATACGATCGAGCAAAGATGACAGATCCCGAACAAGCTGGTAGCGCCGCTGGTTTGAGAGACCTGGTTCACCGAGAAACTCTACCATCAGATTTATTGACGTCAAAGGTGTACGTATTTGATGGGATATATCGGCAATGGAGTCTGCAAGGAAGGCTTTGTCCCCTTTAAGTTTTGACTGCTGCTCACGAAGTCGCACTGTCATTTTATAAAGCTCGCTTTGCAGTACGGAAAGTTCACCCTCAGTGAAACCTTCAATGTCCATGGTAAACTCCATATCGTCCTCATGGAGTAGCCTATCAATATAAGCAGAAAGGTCGAATATGCGTCTGTAACGTATATATGTGATGACGGTAAAGATAAAGACAAAAAGGGCACACACACCCATAGTAAAAAAACCAAAGGGTGAATACCAGATAAAAGCACCAGTTGAAAGTAAAGCTGATATTATTACCATAATCAGCAAAGAGAATTTTATTTCCGGATTTCTGAAAAATTTCATGCTTCCACCTTGTATCCAAGGCCACGTACGGTTTTGATAATGGATGGGTGCTGTGGATCATCCTCTATTTTTTCACGCAGCCGCTTTATATATACAGTAAGAGTGTTGTCATTTACAAATTCACCGGCAATATCCCAGATGGAGTGGAGAAGCTGCGTCCGTGAAAGTACCGCGCCTCTGTTATTTAAAAACACGAGAAATAATCTGTATTCAAGAGCGGAGAGATATAAGTCCCGGCCATTTTTGCTCGCAGTGCCCTTTATTGTGTCAACAGTTATATCCCCAATGTGGATAAGAGTGCCGGAACCACCTGTAAGGCGCAGCACATTGCGTATGCGCATTGCCAGCTCACGAGGCCTGAAAGGCTTAGGAATATAGTCGTCCGCACCTATCTCAAACCCTGCTACTGTGCTGTATTCATCGCCTGAGGCAGTTAAAAAAATGACGGGTATATTGTAGTCGGTCTTAATTGCCTTGCACAGGGCAAAGCCGTTTCCATTTGAAAGGGAGACATCCAAAAGTACAAGGTCAAACTGATATTTTTCCAATAGGGAGAGAGCTTCCGACTGCCCAGGGGCGCTTTTTACCGCAAATCCTTCAGACTGGAGAAACTCGGAGAGGTTTCCCACTATCATTTTGTCGTCTTCTACAAGCAGAATGTTTGTCAAAATACCGCCTCCCGCAAATTAAATTACTTTTATATTATATCCAAATACCAGGATCTTCTCAAGATATAAAAGACGGCGCTGCTAAATTGGCAGGGAAATAACCAGAAGAGAGCGGGAAAATGTTAAAAGGCATGGAGAAAAGTTAAGTTAGCGGTTTGTTTTTTATAACAGATAGAACATAAAAACAGCGGGCCTGTTGCCCGCTGTTTTATTGCTGCAAGATCCAATGCCTCCCAGGGGGCGTTAACGTAGTTCTTCGATATGATATATGTAGTCGAGAGTACTGAGAGCCTGGATGATCTGGCTATGGGTTTTGTATTTTTTAAGCTCTTTGCTACTGATAGAGATCATCACTGTGTACACGCTGAGGCCAGATCCAATGTATGCGGTGTTGGACTCAATATCGTCAATTTGCATACCCAGTCGCCGTATAGTAGTTACAAAATCCTGAAGACTGATGCGGCTTGTAAGTTCGAGATGGACCTCAAAGTGGTTTGAGCGGTTAGTAAGATACAGTTCCACGGCAGGTAGCCAGGATAGTATGAAAATTAGAAATAGAAAGGATACAGCAGCGACTGTGTAAAATCCTGCGCCGCATACAAGACCAATTATGCCGCAGGCCCACAGGCCGGCAGAAGTGGTGAGTCCTTTTATTTTGCTTCGGGAACTAAAGAGAATGGAGTTTACGCATATCATGGAGATGGCTATAACGGCTGCAGCGGACAGCACGGGAAGTGTTCCGCCTGTTATACTCATAAGAAAAAGGTCGGTTAAAGCGGCAATAGCTGAAGCAAGAGAGATAAGTATAAACGTACGCAGGCCGGCAGAGTGGCGCTTTTTTGCCCTCTCACATCCTATAATGGCTGAAAAAAGTACAGCCATTCCTAGTCTTAATAGTATGGAGTAAACGTTAAGATATCCAGCCCAGGGCCCTAAAAAGGCAACTGCGGGATCAGATAAGATGTTATGCATTATTTATCCTCCTTTACCTGTGAATGCTGCTGTGTAATCTGCCGGGTACAATATACTGCTGCTCGGCGGCCTCAAGGAAGACCTTCTCGTTGTCGGTTAGGCAATCTGTGTGAGAGGGCAGCTCTTTTTGTATAGCCTGAATTTGCTCAATAAGAAGTTCCACGGCGTTTTTCGGCATTTCCGGCAGAGCCTCAGGCGGCACAATCTCGTCGATGTTGCTTGAATAGGATTTTGAAAAATACAAAGAAAGCTTGGCGCATGCGGGACCTATAAGTTCATAAAGTACGCTTGAGGCCAAAATTATAGTTTCAATGGCATTACCAGCTTCTCCACCAAGGGTTCTGGCTCCCAGAGCCGCAAGACCTATGGCGACGCCTGCCTGCGGTATTAGGGCGAGACCCAGATAATTTCTCACTAGCTTAGGCTTGCCTGCGATCAAGCAGCCTAGAAAAGCACCAGCGTATTTTCCTAAAATACGAGTGATGAAATAGAGAACGCCGATGACCATAAGCGGTACCCCACCGATAGCGGAAGATGTATTTGCAAGGGAAGCAAGGTCAAAATTTAGGCCTGAGCGTACGAAAAATATGAGAAGTATAGGTGGACTGAAGTAGTTAAGCTGCTTGAATATTTTGTCATCACCAGTGATATTTATATAAACTGTTCCCATTGACATGCAGCCCAAAAGGGGAGAAACATCCACAAGAGAGCAAACACCGCAGAAGGCGAAAAGGGTGGCAACAGAAATAATGAGCCGATTATCTGTTGAGCGCTTTTTAGGCATTAGAAGTTTCATGAAGACACCAAAAATACCTCCAAGGAGAAACACGCAGGTATTTATGGCAAGAGGTTTTAAAATACTGCCAGCGTCAAAAGCACCGGACAGGGAGGCAAGAGCGATGGAAATGGCAACACTATATTCTACAAGGCCCACAACATCGTCAAGTGCGACGACCTGAAGAAGAGTATCAACAAAATCGCCCCTTGAGCCAGTTTGACGTATTGTCATCATTGTGGAGGCTGGCGCTGTGGCGGCGGCCAAGGCAGAGAGTACAATGGAGAAATTAAGCTCTATTTTCAGCATAAAAAATGTAACAATAAACACTAAAACAGAGGCAAGACAGCTTTCAAGAATAGTTATGACAACAACCTTGGTCCCATTTTTCCGCAGTGTATCAACGCGGAAAAATTCTCCGGTACTGAAGGCAATGAACGCCAAAGCAATATCGGCTATGAAATCCATGCCTTCTATTATCGTTACAGGTACGAGCTTTAAACAGTATGGTCCTAAAAAAATTCCCGCAAGAATATATGCAGTTACATTGGGAAGGTGCAGACGCTTAGTAATTCGGGTCATTGCATATCCGGAAAAAAGCATAAGAGCGATTGAGATTATTATCTGTGCCACCGGTGAGATGTTTGAAAATATGTAGGGCATTTTTGGGACTCCTCTCCATAAAATTAATACCACTCGGGTTCAGACGGAAAACATATAGCAGACAGCCTGTAAAATACATCACGCTGTCTGCTCTTGTCATAGCCGGAACTTTCAACATAGCATCATAGAGAATTAGAAAAACAAGTCTCGGGAACAACAGGAGAAGCCTATTAACTCTCCTGCTTTTACGTTGACTTTTGTTGTGGTATATAGTACACTCAATACTGCATAAAGTAAAATTATAGTTTTTTTATTATTAATAAATATAATTAATGTAATTTGAGGGGACGGGTGAAATGATCGACGGAAGAGCCGATACTCTTCTGGCTGTGGCAGAGCAGAAAAATTTTACAAAGGCAGCAAAATTGCTCTCATTAACCCAGCCGGCAGTGAGTCATCAGATAAACCAACTTGAACAGGAATTAGAAGCAAAACTCTTTATTAGAAAAAAAGGAGATCTTTTACTAACTCCTGAAGGGGAAATCGCTGTCAAATTCGCAAAACGGTTCAAGGCGATGAACGAGAATATGCGCCGGGAGATAGCCGATACTAAAAGAAACATACGGCAGCTTAGAGTAGGGGTTACTCACACTTCCGAGAGCAACTTCATGATAGAGGTACTTGCCAGGTGCAGTACGGAAAACCCAAATTTAAATATCACTATTATTACTGATACCCAAAAAAATCTTTATGATAAACTTGGAAATTTTGAGTTGGATATCGCCATTGTGGAGGGTAAGAACAACAACCCCGATCTAAATAGCTTACTTCTAGACACGGATTATCTTGCCTGCGTTGTATCCAATAACAACCCTCTTGCAAAGCAGGCTATGGTTACCGTGGGACAGCTTAAAAAAGAGAACCTTATCCTCCGCGGTCAGACCTCTGGCACACGAAGCCTTTTTGAGTCTGCATTGGAAAGCATGGGTGAGAGTATAGACACTTTCAATGTTATTTTGGAAGTGGACAATGTGGCCACCATCAAGGATCTCATACGGAAAGATCTGGGGGTCTCCATTTTGGCAAGAAGCGCATGTCTGGACGAGCTTAGAAAGGGCAAGATAACGGTATTGCCAATTGAAAACCTTAGCATGGTAAGAGATACCAGTATCATCTACCATAAGACCTTTTCACATATCGACATCCTTCAGCAAATCGCAAGTGTATATCAGAAAACCGCAAGAAAGTATCACAGCGGAGAGAGTGTTTGAAAATTTTCTGCCAATAAGACGGCATAAAGCAGAAAACCCGGAACAGAAAAATCTGTTCCGGGTTTTGTTTGTTTTTGGCCTGTATATCTAGCGAGGGATATAAAGATGAGTGTCATTGAGGCAGATCGCCACAGGTAGTGTCAAATATCCCATAATTTATAAGATTTCTTTAAGTTTATCGAGAAAGGCATTCTCGCCAAAAGTGTTTATCTTATTGAATATGCCCTGGCTTCCACCGGATGTGATGGCAGAGATGTAAATAGGGCCGCCGTTTTCCTGGAAAAACGTTATGTTCATGCTAACTCTGTTGCTGCCGGTATAGCTAAAGCGCTCAAAAACTCTGACACTGCACCGGGATGTTTTACCTATAAAATCACTTTTGTCCTCCAGAGAGGCGGAAATACTTCCGTCAAGTATGCCCTTTTCTATCCTGGCAACAAGTGGCTCAAAGTTGCAGGACATGATGGTTTCCAGTTTTGCCATACAGCATCCTCCTTAGGTATGTTTTCTCAAAGCGGGAGAGTATATCCACAGTATACAAGAAAAAGATGAGCTTTGCAATATACCAAAAAAGGCGCCCCCGAAATACTTCGGGAGCGCCGTATCTATGCTTTCTGAACTGGGAGGCCCGAATCAGCCAAGCACGATATTTTTATGGAAGTTTGTAACTATCTGAGCAGCCTCGCCTCTTATTGTGTCGGCAAGAGGTGTTATAGTGCCGTCGCCATTGCCGATAAATATCTTGTTGGCAACTGCCCATTTCATTGTATCCACAGCCCAGTCGGATATATCGCCGCCGTCAGTAAACTGGCCAAGGTCCGCTTCGCCTTCAAGGCTGTATCCCTTATATTTCGCGTAGTTGTACATAAACTGTGCCATCTCTTCTCTGGATACATACTCGTCCGGGCGGAAGTTTCCGTCGCCGTCGCCGTTTCCAACTTTAACGCTGGCAGCCCAGTTTATAGCGTCGGTGTACCACTGGCCGTATTCTACATCGTCAAAGTCAGATGTGAAATTACCCTGAGGTTTGCCCTCAAGATTGTACAGTATCTGTACCATCTCGGCTCTTGTGAGCGGGGTGAGAGGCTCAAAGATATCGCCGTCGCCAATCATAAGGCCGTTGTCATATGCGTATTTAATGGCTCCGTAGTACCAGTCGGATTCAGATACGTCGATATACGGCAGGGAGCCGGAGACTTCAAAGTACGCCTCTACTGTAACGTCGGAGTCGGGCATTATGAGAAGATATGTATTCTCGCCGGTCTTTTCAAGATTTACCTCCATTCCGTCAGCCTTTAAAGCTGTTATGGACTTGAGGGTATATCCTGTGTCAGCTGTTACGGTGATGGTTATTCTGCCGCCATATACAGCGGACGATGCGTCAGCATCAATTTTTCCACCCGCAACTTGGCCTATCGTCAAATCATACCGGTCTGGGGCAGAATTTTTCTCCCACTTGGCCTCAAGGACAATGTCCTCCGTTAAAACTGTCAGGTTTTCAAACTTCTCACCATTCAGATACCAGCCCAGGAAGGTATAGCCGTCTCTTGTAGGTTTTATAACAATGCTAAACTTGTTACCGTGTTCACAATATGTGACTTCACGAGGGTCTACGCCGTTATTGAAAACTAATGTTACAGACAAATTGTCCGGATCATAATTGGAGAGGATAGCAATAGTATCGTCCGGCCCGGCGGCTGCATAAGCCGCATCAGCGGTCTCGTAGTACGAGTACATGCCTGTACCGCTGGAGTAAAGCTCACGCTGGAGAGAGTCTATAACATAGTCCTTGACGGAGGACGAGAAACTGCCGCCGGAGACTGCTACGACTTCGCCAGCTGTATCCCAATCAGACACTACTTTGTCGCTGTATTCATAGGCACTTACAGCGTCGGCTTTTTCTGACACGAACGTGCCTTTCTCAATTTTTATTTCACCGAAGTCGCCATATCCTCCTCCGCGCTCAACTATGGAGATAGCGGATCCGTCCATAATGCCGCCGTCCTGATTCGGATCATCTGACTTGTCAACAGGCGTGCCTGTTGCTGTTATCTCGGTTGTTCCGTTTACTGTAAGGCTTCCGGCACAAACCTGGATGCCTGTATGTGCGTTTATGATTGAATCTGTAATTGTAACTTTTCCGCCAATGCTGGGCCAGTAAATTGCTATAGCATTGGGAGCAGTAAGGGTTGTACCATTCTGAAGTGTAAGATTGCAGCCTGCATTTTCGGCTGTGCCGTTACTGCAGAAACCATAACCTGAACCGTTTACGGTGATGTCAACATCGTCGATAATAAGGTTCTTTTCGGTAAACAGCAGTGTACCTGCGTCAGACGCACTAATAAGTGTGCCGTTTTTGATAGTAAGTTTAGCATACTCTGGGCTGCCTTTTGTCATCTTAATTGCAGCATCTGATCCAGTATACTCATATGTAAAGCCTTTAAGATCAAGAACAGCCTCGCCGCTGCTGAAGTTTATGGCGTCGGTACCTTTGTAGCTTCCTACAAGCTGTACTTCTCTGTCAGCATCGACTTTCACTGCATAGCCCAAAGAACCATAAATATACTCTTTTTCATTTGTATCTACTGCTTTGAATCCGCCGTTTACGAGAGCGGCATTTTCAGCGCTGTAAGGAATGCGGGCGTTACTTCCAAGCTCAACCATTCCGTTTTCACCAGTCGCAATCAATTCAATGTTTTCCCCTATAGTAGCCTCAAGAACAAGACTGTTACCGTGGCTGAGTGTCAAAGGCGTTTTACCTGTTACTTTAGATTTGCTTTCGGAGTTGTTATTTACCAGGGTAAATGTTCCAGCGTCCTTGGTTCCGTATGGAATTGCAACAGCAATACCGTTGCCACCGTTAGGGTTGGTTACATTAAATCCGTTGAGATCAACTGTAACGTTTACGGCTTTTATTTGAATTGCGGCTGTTCCGCTCTTTCCGCCGCTTATGTTGTCAAGAAGTACAAGAGTGTCGCCTTTCTGGATTGCACCGCTTATCTGCACCGCGTCTGCAATATAAACAATATCCTCGGAGCCTGCCCTTATTATCTTGGCAACGGCGTTATCTTCTGTTACAGGTTTAACGATCCAGTAATTATTTTCCTGTATGCAGCCAAGGCCCGCTTCCAAATGGCCGCTTACATCGTTTTCAAACCAGGATATAACTGTTGAGCTTGCTCCGATTGTACCGTTGGATATGTCTCCGATAATACCAGAATTTAAAGTAACATCCTTAGTTCCATTTATGCGAATCTTTTCAATATATACCTTGTTTGCTTCCTCCTCGGTCTGCTC
>CALXGH010000062.1 GCA_944387845.1 uncultured Oscillospiraceae bacterium | reverse complement strand
GGAATACCCTTTTCAAGAGCTTCAATGTTCTCCGTTCAAAGAGCCTTCTTGTCCATGCCACCGTGCATCTTAAGAGCCCTTACTGTAGCAACTATGACAACTGCGGAAGGTGTAAGACCAGCATAACGGCACTTGATATCAAGGAACTTCTCAGCGCCGAGATCAGCACCGAAACCTGCCTCTGTAACTGTGTAGTCAGAGAGTTTCAGAGCCATCTTTGTGGCTGTAACAGAGTTGCAGCCGTGGGCGATGTTCGCAAATGGTCCGCCGTGTACGAATGCCGGTGTACCTTCAAGGGTCTGAACAAGGTTCGGCTTCAGAGCGTCCTTCAAAAGGGCTGTCATTGCGCCAGCGGCTTTCAGCTGGCCTGCGGTTACCGGCTCATCCTTAAAGTTATAGCCGACAATTATCTTAGAAAGCCTCTCTTTAAGGTCTGTTATAGAAGTGGCAAGGCACAGAACCGCCATGATCTCACTGGCAACAGTGATATCAAAGCCATCTTCTCTTGGAACACCGTTTATTCTGCCGCCAAGGCCGTCAACAATATTTCTCAGCTGACGGTCATTCATGTCAACGCAGCGCTTCCATGTAATTTTTCTCGTGTCTATACCCAGAGCGTTACCCTGATGGATATGGTTGTCAAGCATTGCAGCAAGCAGGTTGTTAGCAGCGCCGATTGCGTGGAAGTCCCCGGTAAAGTGGAGGTTAATGTCCTCCATAGGAACTACCTGGGCATAACCACCGCCGGCAGCGCCACCCTTTACGCCAAAGACAGGTCCCAGAGAAGGCTCTCTCAGGGCCACAACTACCTTCTTACCAATTCTCTTAAGGCCATCGGAAAGGCCGATTGTCGTAGTTGTCTTACCTTCGCCGGCGGGTGTTGGGGTGATAGCTGTTACAAGTACCAGCTTACCATCCTCTTTTTTGCCATCTTTTAAAAGGGAGAGGTCAACTTTAGCTTTATACTTTCCGTACTGCTCAATATATTCTTCCGGAATGCCAGCCGTTTTGGCGATCTCCGTGATGGGTTTCATTTTACATTCCTGAGCAATTTCAATATCTGTTTTGAATCCCATAATAATCCTCCCCTATCTTATTTATTTAAAATAACGTACTGCCGCCTGGAACATGCGGATATCGTAATTGCCCGGTACATTTTTATAAAGTCCTGAGCCGATACGCTCGCTGTGTCCCATCTTACCAAATATTCTGCCGTCAGGTGAAGTTATGCCCTCAACTGCGAACATTGAGCCGTTTGGATTATAGCGGACATCTGCACTGACATTGCCATCAAGATCTACATACTGTGTTGCGATCTGTCCATTTTCTGCCAGCTTTCTTATTATTTCCTCACTGGCAAGGAATCTGCCCTCGCCGTGGGAAATTGGCACATTGTATATCTCTCCGACCTTCGTAAGTGAAAGCCATGGGGATTTGTTTGAGGCAATCCTTGTCCGAACTATCTTGGACTGGTGCCTTGCTATAGTATTGAATGTAAGAGTCGGGCAGTTTTCATCAGTGTCGATGATCTTACCGTAAGGTACAAGACCCAGCTTGATAAGAGCCTGGAAACCATTGCATATACCACACATAAGGCCGTCTCTGTTTTCAAGCAGATCCATAACGCCCTCTTTTACAGAAGCGTTTCTGAAAAATGCGGTTATGAACTTACCACTGCCGTCCGGCTCGTCTGCGCCGGAGAATCCGCCTGGTATAAATACCATCTGGGCGCCCTTAAGTTCAGCGGCGAATTTATCAACGCTCCTCTGGATTCCCTCAGGTGTAAGATTGTTTATAACGATTATCTCAGGCTCGGCTCCTGCGTCTCTTACCTGCTTTGCGCTGTCATACTCGCAGTTTGTGCCTGGGAACGCCGGAATTAGAACCTTCGGCTTGGCTGACTTTACTCTCGGAGCAGCCCATGTGTCAACTGAATACGAGAAGCTCTCTGTCTTTGTCTTTTCATTCTGGATGTTGCACTTATAAACGCTCTCAAGCTTGTCCTCATAAATGCCCAGAAGCTCATTAAGGCTTATCTTTTCTTCGCCAAACGTTATGCAGCCGTCGTCTGTTATCTGGCCAATTACATTTTCGCCTTCACCGTCATTTACTTCAAGTATAAATGAGCCGTAGCTGTATCCGAAGATATCCTGGACGGAAATACCATCAAACTTAAAGCCAAGACTATTTCCGAAGCAGGACTTCATTACAGCCTCGCCTATACCACCGAATCCCGGCGTGTAACAGGATACGGCCTTACCGCTTCTCAGAAGAGCTGTTACCTTTCCAAAAACTTCAAGCAGTGATTTCGCTTCAGGAAGGCCATTTTCGTCATAATCAGGTTTTACCCAGATAACTTTATTGCCTGCCTTTTTAAATTCAGGCGATACGATATCCTTAGTCTTCTCAGTTGTAACAGCAAAGGAAACCAGTGTTGGAGGAACTGTAAGATCCTCAAATGTTCCGCTCATGGAGTCCTTACCGCCTATTGCGCCGATCTGAAGATCCATCTGTGCACGGAACGCACCCAAAAGGGCCGCCATTGGCTTACCCCAGCTTTTCTCATTCTTTCCAAGATGCTCGAAATACTCCTGGAATGACAGATACACATCCTTAAACTCAGCACCTGTGGCGATGAGCTTGGATACTGACTCAATTACAGCAAGATAAGCGCCGTGATACGGGCTTGCCTCGGAGATGTACGGGTTGTAGCCCCAAGACATTACTGAGCAGTCGTCAGTATGTTTTTTCTCAACGGAAATCTTCTGCACCATAGCCTGAATAGGCGTAAGCTGATTTCTACCGCCGAATGGCATAAGTACTGTTCCTGCACCGATAGTGGAGTCAAAGCGCTCAGAAAGTCCACGTTTTGAGCAGGAATTGAGATCATCCGCAACTTTTTTAATATTTTCAGTAAATGTGCCAGAGATTTCCTTTTCCGGCTTTCTGGAAGGCGCAACCTGAACGTCAATATGCTTTTCAGCACCGTTTGAATTGAGAAATTCACGGCTGATATCAACGATCTTCTTGCCGTTCCATGTCATTGTGAGACTTGGATCAGCCTTTACAACGGCAACAGGCACCGCCTGAAGATTCTCCTCTTTTGCAAGATCAAGGAATCCCTGGCAGTCATCTTTTTCTACTACGACAGCCATTCTCTCTTGGGACTCACTGATGGCAAGCTCAGTGCCGTCAAGCCCCTCATACTTCTTTGGAACAGCGTTAAGGTCAATGTCAAGTCCATCAGCAAGCTCACCGATGGCTACAGATACACCGCCTGCACCAAAGTCATTGCAGCGCTTGATCATACGGCTGGCAGTGGGATTTCTGAAAAGTCTCTGAAGCTTTCTCTCCTCAGAGGCGTTTCCCTTCTGTACTTCCGCACCGCAGGTCTCAAGAGACTGAGTTGTGTGGGATTTTGATGAGCCGGTTGCACCACCGATACCGTCGCGGCCGGTGCTGCCGCCAAGGAGGATTACCACATCTCCCGGCGCCGGTCTCTCACGCCTTACGTTTTCAGCAGGCGCCGCTGCGATTACGGCACCAAGCTCAAGGTGCTTTGCGGCGTAGCCCGGATGATAAAACTCATCTACAATACCTGTTGCAAGACCGATCTGGTTGCCGTAGGATGAATAACCTGCCGCTGCAGTTGTAACGATCTTACGCTGAGGCAGTTTTCCCTCTATTGTCTGGCCTACCGGTGTCAGTGGGTCAGCAGCACCTGTAAGGCGCATTGCGCCGTATACATATGATCTTCCGGAAAGCGGGTCTCTTATTGCGCCGCCGATACATGTGGCAGCGCCGCCGAAAGGTTCTATCTCAGTTGGGTGGTTGTGTGTCTCGTTTTTGAAGAGAAGAAGCCACGGTTCCTTCTTACCGTCAACTTCAATCTCTATCTTAACAGTGCAGGCATTTATCTCCTCGCTCTCGTCAAGCTTTTCAAGCTTTCCGTTTGCACGCAGGTACTTAACTACGATAGTGCCTATATCCATAAGGCATACAGGTTTCGTCCTGCCAAGGTCTTTTCTCACCTTGATATACTCGTCGTATGTTTTCTGAAGAAGCTTATCATCAAACTTAACACTGTCGATTATTGTGCCGAATGTTGTGTGGCGGCAGTGGTCTGACCAGTATGTATCAATCATGCGGATCTCAGTAATTGTTGGATCCCTCTGCTCATCACTGAAATATTTCTGGCAGAATGCAATATCGTCGATATCCATGGCAAGGCCATAATCTTTTATAAACTCCTCAAGCTGCTCTCTAGTAAGAGTTCTGAACCCCTCAAGGGTCATAACCTCTTCCGGCACCTCATAAGCCATCTCAAGGGTTTCTGGCTTTTCAAATCCAGCCTCTCTGGACTCAACAGGGTTGATTACGTATTTCTTTATCTCTTCTACGTTCTCCTGGGAAAGGCTGCCATAAAGTACATAGACTTTCGCTGTACGCACAGATGGCCTGTCTCCCTGGGAGATTATCTGTATGCACTGGGCAGCGGAGTCAGCTCTCTGGTCAAACTGACCGGGCAGAAACTCTACCGCGAACATAACTGTGCCCTGACCATCTATCTCTTCGGATACTATATCAAGCTGTGGCTCGGAGAAAACGGTCTTTTTTGCGTACTCAAAAAGCTCCGGGGTGATATTTTCCGCATCGTATCTATTTATAACACGCACATCTTCAAGTTCTTTTATGCCGAGAAAAGTTCTAACGTCATCGAGAAGTGCTTTTGCCTCAAAAGCAAACTCCTTTTTCTTTTCAACAAAAACTCTGTATACCATTAGTTTTTTCCTCCAGCTCTCAATGCCGCCTGACCGATGTCATGGCGGTAATAGGCGTTTTCAAAGCTGATTTTATCAACCAGTTTATATGCCCCGTTTATTGCCTCTTTCAGGCTTTCAGCAACACATGTGGCGCCAAGGACCCTGCCGCCGTCTGTTACAAGTTTGCCGTCTTTTATAGCGGCGCCGGCAATATAAACTTTATCTTTTATCTCTTCAGGAATACTCAGCTCATAACCTTTTTTGTAACTTACTGGGTATCCGTCAGATGCCATAATTACGCAGCATGCGCTTTTATCACTGAATTTAACTTCAGTCTCAGAAAGTGTCCCGTTTGTAACAGCCTGCATAACTGTCAGAAGATCGCTCTCCAAAAGTGGCAGTACCACCTGGGTCTCAGGGTCGCCGAACCGGCAGTTGTACTCAATTACCTTCGGGCCGTCTTTTGTTATCATAAGGCCAAAATAGAGGCAGCCTTTAAATGTTCTGCCATCGCTGTTCATAGCGTTTATTGTTGGCAGGAATATTTTTTCCATGCACTCTTTAGCCACTTCCTCCGTATAATACGGGTTCGGCGCGATAGTGCCCATACCTCCTGTATTGAGTCCCTGGTCGTTGTCCTTTGCTCTCTTGTGGTCCATGGAGGATATCATGGGAACCACAGTCTTGCCGTCTGTGAAAGACAGTACAGAAACTTCCGGCCCTTCAAGGAATTCCTCAATAACGATATTTTCGCCGCTTTTTCCGAACTTCTTGTCTTTCATCATGGAAACTACGGCCTCTTTAGCCTCGTCTCTTGTCTGGGCAATAATAACACCTTTGCCCAAGGCCAGTCCATCAGCTTTTATGACTGTCGGAACAGGCGCTGTCTCAAGGTATTCAAGTGCCTTTTCCATGTCATTGAAGGTCTCATATTTTGCGGTAGGTATACCGTATTTTTTCATAAGGTTTTTGGAAAAAACCTTGCTTCCCTCAATTATTGCAGCGTTTGCCCTAGGCCCGAAACACGGTATGCCCTTTGCTTCAAGAGCATCAACACATCCCAGAACAAGAGGATCATCAGGAGCTACTACCGCATAGTCGATTTTGTTTTCCACGGCAAAAGATACAATGCCGTCTATATCTTTAGCGTCAATTGCAACGCACTGGGCGTCGTCCGCCATACCGCCGTTTCCCGGCAGAGCGTATATCTTTTCAACGCTTTTATTCAATTTCAGCTTTTTAATTATGGCGTGCTCTCTGCCGCCTCCGCCCACTAAAAGTATTTTCATTTTCCGTCCTCCAATTAATGATGGAAAAGGCGCATTCCGGTAAAGGCCATAACCATACCGTATTTATCGCAGCAATCTATAACAGCGTCATCTCTTACAGAGCCACCTGGCTCGGCAACATATTTAACGCCGCTTTTGTGAGCTCTTTCAATATTGTCAGAAAACGGGAAGAACGCATCGGAACCAAGAGAAACTCCTTCAATTGTATCAAGGTAAGCTCTCATCTCTTCCTGTGTAAGTGGCTCCGGCCTCTCAGAGAAGTATCTCTGCCATACGCCGTCTGCACATACATCTTCCTCGTTTTTGTTTATGTATCCATCGATTGCATTGTCTCTGTCTGCTCTACCAAGTCCGGCTTTGAAAGGTAAATTCAAAACTTTCTCATGCTGGCGCAAGAACCATGTGTCTGCCTTTGAGCCTGCAAGACGTGTGCAGTGAATTCTGGACTGCTGACCAGCTCCAACGCCGATAGCCTGTCCATCATGGGCGAAGCATACAGAATTTGACTGTGTATATTTAAGTGTAATAAGAGAGATTATCAGATCGTTTACGGCATCCTCAGGGATGTCTTTATTTTTAGTTACGATGTTTTTCAGAAGCTCTCTGTCAATTTTAAAGTTATTGTGGCCCTGCTCAAATGTGATACCAAAAACCTGCTTATGCTCAATTTCAGCCGGTACATAATCAGGGTCAATTTTTACTACGTTGTAGCCGCCTTTTTTCTTTGTTTTGAGTATCTCAAGGGCCTCCGGTTCATACCCCGGAGCAATAACTCCATCAGATACTTCTCTCTTTATGATTTTTGCTGTGGTAACATCGCAAACATCACTCAAAGCGATCCAGTCGCCGAAAGAGCACATTCTATCTGTACCTCTCGCCCTAGCGTAAGCGCAGGCAAGCGGAGAATCATCAAGTCCTTCAATATCATCAACAAAGCAGGCTTTTTTCTGCTTATCTGTAAGTTTTTTGCCGATTGCGGCGCCTGCAGGTGATACATGCTTAAAGCTGGCAGCAGATGCCATTCCTGTTGCTTCCTTCAGCTCTTTTACAAGCTGCCAACTGTTGAAAGCGTCCAAGAAATTGATATATCCCGGCTTACCGCAGAGTATTTCAATAGGAAGTTCACTGCCGTCGTCCATGAAAACTTTGGCAGGTTTCTGATTAGGATTACATCCATATTTAAGCTCAAATTCTTTCATTTTGGCAGGTCTCCTTTATTTATTTTTGTTTATAAGTCTGTTCTCTTCTTTGCCACTTTCAAGGTCTATATAGCGGACGTAGAGAGATATTTTGTTGTCCTTGTCAAGGGCATTCCAAAGTGAGTTTGTAAACTCGTCAATATCATCTGGGATTTTCACCCTCTCAGGCTCACCACAGAAAGTTGGGATCGGGTCGCCGTCGCATATATAAGTGTGTATAAAGTGGCCAACGCCATTCATTGGCGCGTAGCTGAATGTATATCTGTTGCAGCCTGTGCCTTCCCTGTCAGCGCTCTTTAAAATGCTCATACAGTATTTAAAGTCGCCACCTTCAAAAGTCATCATGCCGCTGATTCTCGGTGTAAAGTTCGGTCCGTCAGGCTCAAACTCTCTTGTTTCAAGGGCATCAGAGAAGCTGCCACCTGCTTTGACCGTGTTATAAATCGTGTCTGTCTGGTCGCCGTTTGTAACGATAAGCTTGTTGTCAAGACGTCTTATGGCGGCATAAATAATAAGGCTTGGATCTTCTACTTTTGAGCCGTCAAAAGGCTCAGTATAAACGGCGCCGTCCTTTTCGGCAAAAACTCTGTTTCTACTGTTATTGCTTCTGCCCATTATAAAATAGGCTGTGCACGCTTTCTTGCCGTCCTGACTCTTTCCTATCACAATGCCGCGTCCCACATAAGAATTACCCTCAATAAGTTCCGCGATATCGTTTACCTTGTAAATATCCATAACTCTCTCCCCCTATTCTTATTTAGACGCATATTCTGCACAAACTTTTTCAACTGCTGCCGGCAGTATTTTCCACTCTGCAAGGCGCATAACTCTCTTCTGAAGCACCTCAGGCGTGTCCCCCTCGTGGACGGCCACTGCCTTCTGCATGATTATCTCACCGCCGTCAGGTATCTCGTTTACAAAATGGACCGTGGCCCCTGTTACTTTTACTCCGTACTCAAGAGCCGCTTCATGGACATGGAGTCCATAGTACCCTTTGCCGCAGAAAGACGGTATAAGGGACGGATGAATATTCAAAATCCGTTTGGGATATGCCCTTGTGAAGTCCTCGCTTAAAATAGCCATGAACCCCGCAAGGACAATAATATCTATCTTATTTTCATCCAACAGGCTTCTTATCCTATCTTCAAAAGCCTCTGAGCTTCCCAGTTTCTTCTTGGAAACAATTTCAGCCCTGATTCCAGCCTTCTCCGCCCGTTTTAAGGCATAGGCGTCCGACCTATTGGATATGACAAGCTCAATTTTTCCACTTTTGAGCTCACCTTTTTTCTGGGAATTTATAAGTGCCTGAAGATTGGTGCCGCCTCCTGAGACTAGCACCCCGATCCTAACTGGATGATCAGTCATTTTACTTATCCTCTCTTCCGATCATACTCAAAACCGGCAGCAGCATCCCACCGACTTGTATTACACAGAATAACTGCCTAGACACCAGCAAGTGTCTTTCTCAGTACAGTACAATTTTCTCCTCGGATTTTATAATCTCGCCGATAATATAAGCGTCTTCGCCGTTCGCCTTCAGAATCTCAACAGCCCTGTCAGCGTCCTCTTTGCTTACGATTATGCTCATGCCAACGCCCATATTAAATGTGTTGAACATATCTCTCTCAGAAATATTCCCTCTCTTAGCGATAAGATTGAAGATAGGCAAAACTTTTACCTTGCTCTTCTCAATCTTGGCACCAAGACCCTCAGGAATACTTCTTGGTATGTTTTCATAAAATCCGCCGCCAGTTATATGGGAGATGCCTTTAACCTTGACTTCTTTAAGAAGAGCGAGTACCGGCTTTACATATATCTTCGTAGGGGTCAGGAGAGTCTCTCCTATACTCTTACCATCCAGCTCATTTACAGGAGCTTTCAGGTCAATATTCTCAACGTCCAGCACCTTTCTCACAAGAGAAAAACCGTTTGAGTGTACGCCGCTGGAGGGCAGAGCGATTACAACGTCTCCCTCTTTCATTGTCTTATTATCAATAATGCTCCCTTTGTCCACAACGCCTGTGCAGTAGCCTGCCAGGTCATATTCATTTTCAGAATAGAAACCGGGCATCTCTGCAGTCTCGCCACCGATAAGTGCGGCACCAGACTGGACGCAGCCGTCGCATACACCTTTTACGATGTCAGCTATGCGCTCAGGTACATTCTTTCCGCATGCGATATAGTCAAGGAAAAACAGTGGCTTTGCTCCGCAGCAGATAATGTCATTAACGCACATGGCTACACAGTCGATTCCGACAGTGTCGTGATTATCCATCAAAAAGGCAATCTTCAGTTTCGTACCAACACCATCTGTACCGGATACCAGTACCGGACGAGTGATACCTGTAAGATCAAGCTCAAAAAGTCCGCCGAAGCCACCAACATCAGAACATACGCCCTCTGTCAGAGTTTTGGCAATGTGCTTTTTCATAAGTTCAACCGCTTTGTAGCCGGCAGTAATATCAACACCGGCTGCAGCATAGCTGTCAGATCTCGACTGTGTATTCATTTCTTATTCCTTTCCTGTCCAGCAGTAAGTGCAGACTTTATCCTTGTCAATGCCAATGGCTTCCAGAAGTCCCTGCATTGTCTGATATCCCAGAGAATCAAAACCGAATTTCTCGCAGATCTTCTTCAACATACACTTACCGCGTTCTGTATTTTTATCAGCATATTCATCTATATGCTTCATTCCTTCTTCACCCTCAAGCTCCTGGATTATTCGCCTTGTGATAAGGTCCATCTCGGATTTATTGCTTGAAAAGTTTAGGTACTTGCACCCGTACATTATTGGCGGGCAGGCACTTCTCATATGTACTTCCTTGGCACCGCTTTCATACAAAAATTCAACAGTACCTCGAAGCTGAGTGCCACGAACGATGGAATCGTCTACAAAAAGCAGCTTTTTGCCCTCTATAAGTTCCGGTACAGGTATCTGCTTCATGGTAGCTATCTGGTTTCTAATAGCCTGATTTCCAGGCATAAATGACCTAGGCCATGTAGGTGTGTACTTTACAAAAGGTCTCGCAAAAGTTTTTTTGCTGTAATTTGCGTAGCCTATGGCGTGTGGCAGTCCGGAGTCTGGAACGCCGGCCACATAGTCAACGTCCGGCATTGTGCCGCTCTCCATCTCGTCCCTTGCCATAATAGCGCCGTTTTCATAGCGCATTACTTCAACGTTTTTACCCTCATAGTTTGAGTTAGGATAGCCGTAATAGCTCCAGAGGAAGGCACAGATCTTCATCTTGTCTCCCGCCGGCATCAGAGTTTTTACATCGTCCTCCGTAACCTCAACTATCTCGCCGGGGCCCAGCTCGTAACAGTCGGCATATCCCAGTTTGTGATATGCAAAAGACTCAAAAGACACACAGTGTCCGTCTTTGTCCTTACCTACCAGTACTGGAAGTCGGCCCAAAATATCTCTTGCGGCGATAATAGAATTTTCAGTCAAAATAAGTATCGTTGCCGAGCCCTCGATTATCTCCTGGGCGTATCTTATACCCTCAACCAGAGTGTCCTTCTCGTTTATAAGTGCGGCTATAAGCTCGGCCGAGTTCACTTTGCCTGAACCCATGGCCATAAACTGGTGTTTGTGATCGGAAAAATATCCCTCTATCAGCTTCTCGGCATTATTTATAATGCCGATCATGCATATTGCGTAAAGTCCCAAATGAGACCTGACCATAAGCGGTTCTGGGTCTGAGTCGCTTATACAGCCTATACCGCTGGTACCATGGAATTTAGCCACATCTGACTCAAATTTTGTACGGAATGGCGTGTTTTCAATGCCATGTATCTGTCTTTGAAACCCGTCTTCCTTGTCAAATATGGTCATACCGGCATAGCGAGTTCCCAGATGGGAATGGTAATCTACGCCAAAAAACACGTCCAATACGCAGTCCCGCTTTGAGATTGCTCCAAAAAATCCTCCCATGCTTATTTCCTGCCAATCATAAATCTAAATGAGTCTGAATGATTTTTACGCAAAGAAGAGTTCGGAAAGGGTCATAGGCTCAATGTACTCTCCGTTCTTGTATACACGCATATTGCCAGATGCGATTTCGTCGATGAGTATTACGTTACCGTCAGCGTCATAGCCAAACTCGAACTTGATATCGTAAAGGTCAAGGCCTTTTTCTGCAAGGTCGTCAGAAACGATCTTTGTTATCTTCTGGGTCATGTCCTTAATAGCCTCATACTGCTCGCCTGTCATAACGCCAAGAACGATAAGGCCTTCTTTTGTTACCAGCGGATCGCCCTTGTCGTCGTTTTTAAATGTCATCTCAACATAGGATGGAAGGTCAGCGCCCTCTTCAATGTACTCACCATAACGGCGGAAGAAGCTTCCTACTGCCTTATTGCGGCAGATAACCTCAAGACCGTGGCCGAAAACCTTGGCAGGAATAACTTCCATTGTTGTATCGTCAAGATTAGCCTTTACATAGTGTGTCTTGATGCCTGCAGCATTGATTTTTTCAAAGAAATATATTGACATACGCAGGTTTACATCGCCAACACCTTCAATTGTAAGGCCTACGGAGTTCTCGCCTGGATCGAATACACCGTCTTTGCCTGTACAATCGTCTTTAAACTTCAGTAAATAGTTTCCGTTTTCAAGTGCGAATACGTCTTTTGTCTTTCCGCTGTATACGAGTTTGTTTGCCATTTTAATTTTCTCCTTTTATCGTAAAGTTGTATCGGTTAATTGTTTTTATAATCTGGACTCTATGTCGGCGTCTTTTTTAAGAACAGCCTCAGCGTCTGTTTTTCTCTTGCTGTCAAGTTTTGCCGCAAGATCTTTGTCCTCAACGGCAATTATCTGAGCCGCAAGCAGTGCGGCGTTAGCTCCGCCGTTTATAGCCACTGTTGCTACTGGAATGCCGGATGGCATCTGTACTGTGGATAAAAGCGCATCCATACCGTCAAGGTTTGAAGACTTGCATGGGATTCCTATTACCGGAAGTGTTGTGTTTGCTGCAATAGCGCCAGCCAGATGGGCTGCCATACCAGCAGCAGCAATTATAACGCCGAAGCCTTTTTCTCTTGCGCTAAGGGCAAAATCTCTTGCCTCTACCGGCGTTCTGTGTGCTGAATAGACATGCACTTCAAATGGTATCTCAAGTGTCTTTAGCATGTCCGTAGCTTTCTGAATGATAGGCAGGTCGCTGTCGCTGCCCATTACAATTCCTACTTTTTTCATACTATTCCTCCTAACAAAAACAAAAAGGGCGCACCTACTCAGTTAAAGTAAATGCACCCAGACGGTCGGCAAACAGATTTCACCATTTCCTGTTCCTCTGTGGTGCTCCACAATAACTCCGTCAGTTGCAGGAAATGACCTCTTTTTTATGTATCAAGTTTAACATCAAATCACGCCCTCCGTCAAGATGACATATTTCGGTAAAATAAACTAAAATACGCGCCCTTTGTTTTTTCACATTAGCATTTTTACGATTTTATCGCTTGGCTTCACTGTCGCAGTAAATACACCTGTAAATGCCCTTCTCCTTGTCTACAAGGCGGAAGACATGTTCCAGTTCCTGCTCGATGGTTGTAATGCACATTGGGTTCTGGCATTTTATCTCGCCGCGGATAAGATCCCCCTCTTCTTTCAGAGGCTGTGCCCTTCCCGCTTCCTTTTCAGCCAGTAGTTTGAGTATAAGCGCCATGCGCATGTACTTACCGTTTAATACCTGCTTGAAATAGCAGGCTCTCGGGTCATCATCCACAGCAACGCTTATCTCGTTTACCCTCGGCAGCGGGTGCAGTATGCACATATCAGCTTTCGCATTTTTGAGTTTTTCCGGATTCAATATGTAGCTATCTCTCAGTCTCAGATACTCATTTTCATCGGAAAACCGCTCCTGCTGCACTCTTGTCATATAAAGAATATCAAGATTCGGCATAGTCTCCTCAAGAGATCTTGTCTCCTCATATGGCATATTGTTTTTTTCCAGCACGTCCTCTTTTACATAGTTAGGCACTTTCAGCTCATCTGGTGAGATAAGCGCGATCTTTATACCCTCATATCTCGAAAGAGCACTTATAAGTGAGTGAACTGTTCTGCCGTATTTCAGATCACCGCAGAATCCCACTGTCAGATTATCAAGTCTGCCCTTCTCTCTGTAAATTGTAAGAAGGTCAGCCAGGGTCTGTGTTGGATGATTATGTCCTCCATCTCCCGCGTTTATAACAGGTATAGATGCATATTTTGCGGCAACATACGGTGCGCCCTCCTTCGGATGGCGCATTGCGATAACATCAGCAAAGCAGCTTACTACCCTTACTGTATCGGCTACGCTCTCACCTTTTGAGGCAGATGAACTGGAAGCCTGGGAAAATCCGATGACGCTGCCGCCAAGTTCGAGCATAGCAGATTCGAAGCTGAGCCTTGTTCGTGTGGACGGCTCATAGAAAAGTGTGGCTATTTTCTTTCCTTTGCATTTTTCGCTATATTTTGCAGGGTTTTCAATGATGTCCAGAGCTGTCTTAATAAGCCCATTGATATCATCGGTAGACAACTCCAGGATATCTATAAGATCTTTCATTCTTAGTCCCTCTTTCCTATCCAGCTCTCATCGGAAGGATTGTCCCGGAAGGCAATAAGTCTCTTAATATCCTCAGGGGCGATATATCCCTCGTCGGCGGCAACCTGAGCGATTACATCAAAGTTTGTAAGGGAGATGTTCTTTACATCCGCTTTTTCCATTCTTTCTTTGCTCTTTGCCATACCGTATGTGAAGATGCTGGCGATACCCAGAACATCGGCGCCGGCCTTTCTCAAAACGTCTACGACTTCAATAACGCTGCCACCTGTGGAGATAAGATCCTCTATAACTACAACCTTCTGTCCTCTTTTCAGTTCGCCCTCGATCTGATTCTGTCTGCCGTGGTCTTTTGCGCCAGAGCGTACGTAGCCCATAGGCATGCCCAGAATGTGAGCTGTAATTGCAGCGTGGGGGATACCAGCTGTTGATGTCCCCATAAGTACTTCTGCCTCAGGATAATATTTTTTGATTACCTCAGCCAGTCCGTTTTCAATATCATCCCTGACCTTAGGCGCTGTGAGTGTAAGCCTGTTGTCGCAGTATACAGGGCTCTTTATTCCGCTTGCCCAAACAAAGGGCTCCTCTGGGCGGAAAAATACCGCTCTAATTGAAAGTAAATCTTTGGCAATAAGTCTTTCCATATCACTATCTCCTTAATCTACAAATTCTTCTATACATCTCATATATGCGGCAACAGGGTCAGCCGCTGCTGTTATTGGTCTTCCAACTACGATGTAGTCTGAGCCTATCTTCTTTGCCTCAGCTGGAGTCATGACTCTCTTCTGGTCGCCCTTGTCTCCATCAGCGAAACGAACGCCAGGTGTTACCGTGAGGAAGTCTTTTCCGCACACTTCGTGTACCTTGCCCGCCTCCAGAGGTGAGCATACGACTCCGTCCAATCCTGCGATCTTTGCGTTGTGGGCATAGTGCATTACGACTTCATCTATTGGTTTTTCAATAAGAAGATCCCGCTCCATGCTCTGCTGATCTGTGCTTGTAAGCTGAGTTACAGCAATAAGCAGCGGTCTTGTGCCGTCCTCTCTCATAAGGCCTGCCAGAGCTTCTTCCATCATCTTGATAGTTCCGGCGGCGTGGAGATTACAAATATCCACATCCAATTTTGACAGAACAGACATAGCCTTCTTGACTGTGTTTGGTATGTCGTGGAGCTTCAGGTCAAGGAATATTTTATGCCCTCTTGCTTTGATCTGACGGACGATATCCGGGCCTTCAGCATAGAAGAGCTCCATACCTATCTTCACGAAGGGTTTTCTTCCGGTGAATTTGTCAAGGAACTCCAGTGTCTTTTCCTTGCTGTCAAAATCACAGGCAATGATTACATCTTTTCCCATTATCTCACTCCTCCTATAATATCTCTCAGGTTTTCTATACCGTATTTATCCATAACAGATGGTAAGTCCTCAATTATTCTTTTGCAGACTTCCGGCTCAACAAGGTTTTCAGCACCTACTTCAACGGCTGTGGCACCGGCCAGCATCATCTCGATTACATCTTCCGCTGTAGCCACGCCACCTATACCAACAACCGGCACTTTTACAGCGTTTGCCACCTGGTACACCATTCTCAGGGCAACCGGGAAAATGGCCCTGCCGGAAAAGCCGCCCATTTTGTTTGCAATAACCGGTTTTCTCGTTTTAAGGTCGATTCTCATACCCAAAAGGGTGTTTATAAGGCTTATTCCGTCAGCCCCAGCCTCCTCGCAGGCTTTTGCAATTTCCACGATATCCGTTACATTCGGTGTAAGCTTCATAATTACAGGCTTTGTGGTAACGCTCTTTACCGCTCTTGTTACCTCTGCCGCGGCCTTTGGGTCCGTTCCAAATGTCATTCCACCGCCATGAACATTGGGACAGCTTATATTAACTTCAAGCCAGCCCACTTGGTCGCAATTATCCAGTTTTTCGCATGTATATTTATAATCGTCCACGGAAAAACCGCTTACATTTGCCATTACCGGCTTGTGGAAGCATTTTTTGAGCTTTGGAAGTTCGTCTTTGATTACCGCTTCAACACCTGGATTCTGAAGGCCGATAGCGTTTATAAGTCCATCTGTACACTCGGCTATTCTCGG
>CALXGH010000061.1 GCA_944387845.1 uncultured Oscillospiraceae bacterium | reverse complement strand
TCCAGTCTGCGGAGTTGCTGCGGGGATCGTTATAATGATGGCCCTTTTGTACATTGCTGCAATATTCCTTGACAGAGGGATAGTAAAAGAGGGCGGAGCATTTACAGCCGTCGCGGCCATCTGCCTTATCGCCTCGGCCCTGGCCGGCGCCATAAGCGCCAGAGGGAAGATAGAAAACGCCGCCATAACAGGTATCTCTCTTGTAATGATAAAAGCGGTGCTTAGCGCGTTTTCAGACAAGGCGGCCATAATCACAAAGGAAAATCTCATCATTTGCGGAGTCATTTTTGCCGGCTGTCTCATAGGGGGAATGGTAGCCATAAGCAAAAAAACAGGGAAGAAAAAGAAGAAAAAATAGAAGCGTTCCACTACATGACGGGCGAAAAGCGACAAAAAAGCTCTTCGCCTAATTTATTTCATCAAATTAACAAATTAACATAATTATCAACAATTTACGATATATAGTAAGGAAATGGAAAAAATAACACTAAATATTTGGCAAAGGCAATATAACTAATACTAATACTGTACTATATTTACGAAGTTGACATAATCATATTGACATAATATTTTGTCATAATAAACAAAAATTCTTAATTTTCGTAATTTTTATTGATTATTTCTCTTTTATGTAATAAACTTTTATAAAAACGAATAAATCACTTTATCCGGTAGTAGATATTGATAGGGTGATTTATTATGAAGCGAAAAATTTTGTACAAGTCTGAGGAATTCGATAGCGGCTTTTTAAGGCTGTTTCTACTGACCGCCGGAATCTTTTTCCTGGCTGTCGTTTTGGGCACCTTTTCCGCCCAAGGGGCTGATTTTGGCTTTTTCGAGTATGAGTCCTTTTATACCGAGGGATTTTCGCTGCTAGCTGTGGCGAAAAGCGCCGTTAGTTTGATAAGGCCTCTATTCCTACTGCTTATTCTGTCCCTGCTGCCTTTTGGCAATGTTTTTTGCTGCGTTTTTATTTTCCTGTATGGATTTTCCTTTGCCTATTGCAGCGTGTTTTTTGCTATTGCAGAGGCATTTTTCAAAGATGTGAGTTTTTATGATTTTATCCTGTCGGTGGTAGTTTTCTGCCCATTCCTTTTTTATCTCACGGCGGGGTATTTGAAAGAGGCAAAAAAAGATTTTTCCTCTTTGGCAAGGAAAAATCTCTCAGCGTTTTTATATGTGCTTGTAGTTTCGTTTTTTGCCGTTTTTGTTGTGAAGCTCCTTATCTATCTTGTATACATTATTTTAATTTAGGAAGTAGGTGATTAATATTGCTTAGCGTTTCTGAGATGATGACGGATTTTAACGACTATCTTCTGTCTGTTAAAAAAGTGTCTGAGAATACTTTGCTGTCATACCGCCGCGATATTAATCAGTTCTGCGAATACGTTGACAGCAAACTTGACAGGGACCTGACCGATATTACTAGAGAAGATGTGTGCAAATTTGTAAAGGCCTCAAAGCGAAAGGGAAAGTCTCCGGCCACAATATCAAGATCTGTGGCTTCTCTCCGGTGCTTTTACAATTTCATGCTGACTAAGGGGTATGTAAGCGACAATCCTGTAACGGACATTCCTGTTGAGAAGAAGGAAAAGAAGTTACCTGAGATACTCACAAGCAGCGAGGTAGATCTCTTGCTTGAGCAGCCTGTGGCTGACAGTCTGAAAGGGTACAGGGACAAGGCCATGCTGGAGATACTCTATGCCACAGGTATGAGGGTTACGGAGCTTATCTCTCTTGACATTGACGATGTGAATATGGCTGCCGGTCTTATCCGCTGCCGAAGAGGAGATAAAGACAGGCAGATACCTATGTACAGCGCCGCTATAAACGCTCTTAATGATTACATAAATATTGTAAGGGACAACCTTATCGCCACCCCGGATGAGCGAGCTCTTTTTGTGAATATGAACGGGGAGAGAATGTCAAGACAGGGGTTCTGGAAGATAATCAAGTATTATCAGGAAAAGGCGGGGATCCAGAAAGATATCACACCCCACACATTGCGACATTCATTTGCTACCCATCTTTTGGAAAACGGCGCGGACCTTAAATCAATCCAGGAGATGCTTGGCCACTCGGATATTTCATCCACCCAGGTTTACGCCAAGCTTGTAAAGCAGCATTTGAAGGACGTATACATAAAAGCACACCCAAGAGCAAAATAAAAAGCAGAGCATAGGCTCTGCTTTTTTATGTACTTTAAAATTACAATCCGAAGATTATACCTACTGCTGCGCCGATGGCAAGATAAATAATCGGGTGCCCTTTGAATTTCCAGTTGCAAAGATATATGACCACGGCCAGTATAATTGACTTGTAATTGAAGAGATCGCTTATGAGACCGCTTGCTTCCCACTGGGTTATATTTAAAAGCGCTATTTTTATGACTTCCAGGAGAGCGTTTGTTATAAGTGCAACAGAAGCAGCTCTAAGGCCGTAGAACGCGTAATTTACATATTTGTTGTCTCTGAACTTCTCCAGTATCTTGGAGATTATTACAATGATAACAAGTGAGGGGAAGATGAGACCGATGGTGGCGACAACGGTACCAGGGATGCCTTTGAGCAAAAATCCCACGTAGCTTGCCATATTTACGCCGATGGGACCTGGAGTGGATTCGCTGACGGCTATCATATCCGCAAGGGTCTCAAGAGTGAACCAGCCAGTCTTTTCAGACATCTCCTGCAAAAACGGTATGGTGGCAAGACCGCCGCCGATGGCAAAAAGACCGGTTTTGAAAAATTCCCAGAACAGCTGAATATAGATCATTTCGCTGAGCCCTCCTTAACTTTGCTGGCAACGATTCCAATAACGCCTGATACGATAACAAGAGCTGCCACCGGTATACTTGTGAAGATTGCAAAGGCAAGTATCGCCAGATAGATGATAAGGGTGGTTTTGTCTACAACAGCGCCCTTTAAAAGTTTAAGTACTGAGGTGAAAATAAGTACGCAGACACTGACGCGTATGCCGGCGAAGGCATGTTTGACAATTTCATATTCAGCAAAGTTTGAAATGAAGGCCGCGATTATTGCGATAATTACCATAGAAGGGAATACAACGCCAACGGTGGCAAAGACAGCTCCGGCATTTTTCTTAAGCTTATAGCCTACAAAAGTCGCGGTGTTTACGGCGATTATACCTGGCGTACACTGGCCGATGGCGAAATAATCGGCAAGGTCCTCAGATGTTACCCAGTGGTATTTTTCCACAAGTTCCCGCTCAAGCATAGGGAGCATTGCATATCCACCACCGAAGGTTACAGCGCCGATCTTTGCAAAAGTAATAAAAAGCTGTATGCAAAGTTTCATATTGACACTCCTTATTAAAATTTAAAAAGATTTACCAACAAATTAATATACCACAATAATATTTCTTTTACAATGGAGGCGGAGGATAGAGGTATCTGAAGTTAAGGTGTTTTTTATATCAGGAATAGGGAGTCCGGTACTACTTTAAATTAAAATCCTCAATATTATTGACAAGAGGTCTGAATGACTTTATAATAATTAGGCATTTAAAGTTCGGGGTGTGGCGAAGTTTGGTATCGCGCTTGGTTCGGGACCAAGAGGCCCCGGGTTCGAATCCCGGCACTCCGACCATGTCGCTGCGAATGTTTATCGTTCGCAGCGACTTTTTTGTTATTAAGAATATTCTAGGGTAAGTTGTACATAAACGTGCAACTTACATTACTTGTAAACCTGTATGCAGAAGGACTTGTTTCTTAATACATACAGGAGGTTTTATATGACCGAAGAAAACTACAACTACAGAACCAGTCAGAGGCTGCTTCGCAACCAATTTCCCGGCAAAGGAAAGTTAAAAATCCCAATTATTCCAAAGTTCCAGGAAAAAACTGGAGACTTTAACGATCTTTTGCTGATTGGCTTTGACAAGACCGATCTGGAGGACCAGAATCATCTTGACCGGATGGTACACTTTTTCCTATATGACTATCGCTTTGAACGGGTCTGGAAGAATCCAGACAACGACATTGAAAAGCTCTCCAGATACCGTGCAGTACTTTCCCCGGATTTCAGTATGTATCTGGAAATGGCGCCTGTCATGCAGCTTTACAACGTATTTCGTAATCGCTGGTGCGGCGCTTTGTGGGCATCTAAAGGGATTCGCGTGATTCCTACCGTCAACTGGGGAGATGAATCCACCTTTGATTTCTGCTTTGAAGGGATTGAAAAAGGAAGCGTTGTTGCCGTCTCCACTTATATGGCCTCAGAGCATGACAACCGCTGCGACCAGCAAGAATGGTTTATGGCAGGATACAACGAGATGCTGCGGCGCATTGAGCCGGAAAAAATTATCTGTTACAATACACCGTTTCCTGAAATGCAGGGAAATATAATCTATGTGGATTATGAACGCAGCTCCTGGAGATATATGAGCTATGAGCGTTCATTTTCAAAAGAAGATTTGGATGCGTTCAAAATTGGTGGCGCATCGAGCGGTACTCATGATACAATAGAGCCGTACCTTATTGGAAAAGGCGGAGGCAGCGCCTACGGCGGAGAGTGGAGACCCAGTCCTAATAAGCCTGATGATCAGCGATTTTTTGGTGAGCCTGGTGAAATTAACCGCACTAAAGATCGAAATGGCAATCTGAGAGAAACCAAGATTGGAGCGCAAGGAAAAGCGGTGAAAGAGCGCCATTATTCTGACCACGGTAATTCCTCAAAGCATTCCATTCCTCATGACCATGAAATCACGTGGGAAGGAAACCGACCAAACTGGGGCAAAGCAGAAAACTATTGGGATGGAGATATTCCTGATTTTAAAT
>CALXGH010000060.1 GCA_944387845.1 uncultured Oscillospiraceae bacterium | reverse complement strand
AGTTGTCATAGTTGCTACAGTAAGGGCTCTTAAGATCCACGGTGGCATGGACAAGAAGGCTCTTGGAACGGAGAACATTGAAGCTCTTGAAAAGGGTATTCCAAACCTTTTAAGACATGTCTCCAACATCAAAAATGTATATAAACTTCCGGCCGTTGTTGCAGTAAACCGTTTCCCAACAGATACCGACAAGGAGATCGAATTCATAATCGCTAAGTGCAAGGAACTTGGTGTAAACGTTGTTCTGTCCACAGTGTGGGCTGAAGGCGGAAAGGGCGGCGAGGCTCTTGCAAGAGAAGTTGTACGTCTGTGCGAAGAGGAGAAGGGCGACTTCACCTACTCTTATGAGCTTGACTGCTCAATCGAAGATAAGATTGAAAGCATTGTTAAGAAGATTTACGGCGGTGCTGGAGTATCCTACACAGCTGGCGCAATGAAGCAGATTAAGAAGCTCACAGAGCTTGGCTATGCAAACCTTCCTGTCTGTATGGCTAAGACCCAGTACAGCTTTTCTGATGATCCATCACTTCTCGGTGCGCCGGAGGGCTTTACAGTAACCATAAAGAATGTAAAGATCTCCGCCGGTGCGGGCTTCATTGTAGTTTTAACAGGCGACATTATGACGATGCCAGGCCTTCCAAAGGTACCTGCTGCTGAGAAGATCGATGTTGACGAGGACGGCGTAATCTCCGGTCTGTTCTAATCCTGGTTGCCTTAAAAGTTGCCTTCTTGTAGTAAAGAGACGCGTTAAATGAACTTGAGTTTGAAGGCGAATATTTAAGATAAAAGCCCCGACTATCTAGTCGGGGCTTTTTGTATAGAATTAGTATCTACAACGAGACAGGATAAATGCGCCAGAAGATATAAAATATCGCCGTATAAACAGGAGATTTGTTGAAAAAATCCTGGAAAAATAAGAGAATTGAGAAGAATTCTCTGTTCATAATGATAAAAAGATGGTAATATTTATATTTAGACAGCGTTTTTTGGAGGTGTTAAAATGCGCATTCTGGTTGTTGAGGACGCAAAGGACATGAATCGGCTTATAGTAAAAACTCTCACCAAAGCCGGGTACAGTGTAGATGGCTGCTATAATGGCGAAGAGGCTCTGGAATATCTCGTCGGTGCTGAGTATGATGCCATAATTTTAGACGTTATGATGCCAAAACTCGATGGCTACGGACTTTTGAAGGAACTGAGATCCAGAGGTATGGACACTCCTGTGCTTTTTCTCACCTCAAAAGATGCGATTGAGGACAGGGTAAAGGGCCTTGATATGGGGGCCGACGATTATATGATAAAACCATTTGATTTTGATGAGCTTCTTGCGCGAATCAGGGTCATGACAAGAAAGCGTACGGGAAACAGGAGCAATGTTTTTACACTCCGAGACCTCACTGTTGACACCGGAAGACGTACAGTCAGCAGAGGAGGTACCGAGATAAGCCTTCTGCCTAAAGAGTTTACGATTCTTGAGTATATGATAAAAAATCAAGGCATTGTCCTGTCCAGAGAGCAGATAGAAAACCAGATATGGAACTACGAGTATTCTGGCACGTCCAATAATGTTGATGTTTATATAAGTCGCCTGAGAAAGAAAATAGACAGTGAGTATCCGGTAAAACTGCTCCACACAATTCGTGGAGTAGGCTGGGTACTGCGGGCTGAGGATATATAGGAGGGATTATGAGGAATATCTCTGTAAAAATAAGAATAACAGCATGGCTAACGATACTTATGGCAGTGCTGGCGGGACTTTTGCTTGCTTTTATGATGGCTATAAGCAGCATCGTCGCAAACCAAACTGCTATGGATCAGCTGAAAGAAACTGTCAGAAGTAATGTGCAGCTTGTAAATTATGAAAATGGTAGCCTTCAGTTTGATGATGGGTTCAGTTTTTACAGCGGCGGTGTTTCAATCCTTGTGTATAATCAAAATGGCGCACTTATGGCGGGGCAGGTTCCTGTTTCCTTTACATCTGACGAGACTTTTGTAAATGGAACGGTGAGAACAGTGGAGTCCGATGATGATGATTATTACGTCCTTGATTTCTGGCTTCCTTCAGACTGGGAAAATGGAGTATGGGTACGGGGCCTTATGGAGGAGCCTGAAAATAGTCAGATAAGTAGGAACCTTCTCATCGTGGCTCTTGTAGCGCTGCCGGTGTTTATGATACTTGTAATCCTGGGCAGTTATGGTATAGCGAAACGTGCATTTAGACCACTTGATAATATAACAGCCACGGCTTCATCGATAAACGAGGCTAGAGATCTTTCAAGGCGTATCAATCTTCCGCCTGGTAGAGATGAGTTCAGTCAGCTTGCCTCAACATTTGATCAGCTTTTCGAGAGACTTGAGAGGTCTTTTGAAGCAGAAAAACAATTTACTGCCGACGCATCTCATGAGCTGAGAACGCCTGTTTCCATTATTAAAGGTGCAAGCGAGTACGGGCTGAAATATGATGAGACACCGGAGGAGAGACATGAAACTCTCACAATGATACACAGGCAATCTGTTAAAATGGCCGAGCTTATCTCACAGCTTCTTAGCATGACAAGGCTCGATCAGGGAACTGAAGGAGCACATCTGGAAAAAACAGATATGGGTGAACTGATAAAATCTATGTGCGGTGAACAGGCGTGGGATAAGGAAAGACTTATTTTGAACATAAAAGATGGCATAATATCAGAGGTTGACCCGATACTTATGTCAAGGCTTATACAGAACCTTGTGGAGAACGCTTTTAAATACGGAAAGCCAGATGGACATGTCTGGGTGTCTCTTGACCGTAAAAACAACGAAACGGTTCTTAGTGTAAAGGACGATGGCATAGGTATAGCCCCCGAGCAACAGGATAAGGTATGGCAGAGGTTCTACCAGGTTGACCCGTCAAGAAGCGGAGAGGGCGGCGCAGGCCTTGGCCTTTCAATGGTAAAACAGATCGCAAGGCTTCACGGCGGTTATATGACCCTTGAAAGTGAAAACGGGAAAGGAAGCACTTTTACGCTCCACTTACCTGAAAAATAATGAAATATATCGAAAATAAATGATTTAAAACCTCCTGAAAAGGAGGTTTTAAAAATTAAGAAAAGAGGAAAAATTTTTTTGAAATTTCATACAGATTTCATGTTAGCAAAATATTATATAGCCAAAGAGATAGATAACCCGAAATAATCGGGATGAATGAAAGGAGAAGTAATGATGAAAAAAATAATTTCTTTATTGTGTGTAATAGCTTTAGCGGCCATGATGATAACAGGGTGCTCACAGCAGAAGGGAAGCCAGGCGGAATATGTAAGTGCCGACGCTGCAAAACTGACAGCGCTGGAGGCAAGTGGACTTAAGGAATCAGAAGTTGAAAATCTGACAGCTGATCTTTCAACGAAAAACGGTGTTGACTACTATCAGGTGGCCTTCAAGACAGCAGATAAGAGCTACACATACGATGTAGACGCTCTTACAGGAACAGTTATCGAATCCCACACATATAACAACGGGGGAAATAACCAGCAGACAAGCGGAGATATGATAACAGAAGATGAGGCAAAGACTATTGCTTTAGAAAAAGCGGGAAAGACGAATGATGAGGTAACTTTCATCCAGAGTAAGCTGGATATGGATGACGGACGTCAGGTATATGATGTTGAGTTCTATACAGCAGATTATAAAGAATACGATTACGAGATAGATGCATACACAGGTGAAGTAGTAAGTTTCGACTATGATGCTGAGCATTATTCTCAGACAAATACTTCCGGGGGTACTATGACGGCAGATGAAGCAAAAGAATTGGCTCTTTCCCAGGTTCCGGGGGCTACGGCGTCAGACATCCGTGAATTTGAGACAGATTATGACGATGGTCGTACAGAATATGAAGGCAAAATCGTATATGACGGTATGGAATATGAGTTTGAGATAGATGGCTACAGCGGAGCTATACGTAATTGGGAATCTGAGCCAGTTGGACGCTGGTAATCACATATAAAAATAGCATGGAGGTGTGATATGGAAAAGAAAAAGAGATGGTTTGGAGTTGACCCAAATAACAATTTTTCAGTTGCTGCAGGAGCTGCAAAACTGATGGCAATAATAATGACAGTGGCGGCGGTACTGTTTGGTGCTGCGCTTATCCTCAGAGGTGCACACATTTTTCAGATAGCTGGCGGATATAGATGGTTCATGTTTATGCTGGATGAGATGGACGAGGAGCTGGCGATGACATTTTTCTTGGCAGCAGGGGCATTGGTTTGTGCTTATGCCGGACATATACTTCAGAATAGACAGCGAGCTGGAAAGAAAGCGGCAGAAAATAAGCCGGCTGAAATTCCTGAAAACGTGGAAGCATAATAAATATATAAAAAATAACGGTATAT
>CALXGH010000059.1 GCA_944387845.1 uncultured Oscillospiraceae bacterium | reverse complement strand
GCAAAAATATTCCTATTGGTGGCTCGGTCTTATACAGAAAGTAAAATATAAAAAAATACAGGGCGTCGGTACCTCGGCGGGCTGTATGTTAATGTATTATTTATCTTTATCCTGGGCTATCAGGATTTTTATGGCCTCCACTGCCACTCTTATCGCAAGATCTGTATCATGAGACTCCTGGTCATCAAGTCCAGCTTTTTTTCGTTCCTGATTCCAAAGAACACTAAAAACAGCTCCACACCTTACTCTCAAAGCAGCCGCCACAGTAAATAATGCGGCGCTCTCCATCTCACTTGCCAGAACACCAAGGCGTTTCCAAGCCTCCCATTTATTCAAAAGCTCATAGGAAACCGGCATTCTGTCTGGGCTATGCTGACCATAAAAGGAATCTTTACTCTGAACCACACCCGCATGCCATCTGGCACCAAGATTTTTCGCTCCCTGAACTAGTGCTGACAGGACTTCAAAATTAGCGCAGGCAGGAAATTCGATTGGAGCATATTCCCTGCTGGTACCTTCGTTCCTGACGGCTCCTGTGGCGATAACACAGTCTCCACCCATGACACTAAGATCGATGCCGCCGCAAGTTCCGATCCTTACAAAAGTATTGACTCCCACCTGGGCAAGTTCCTCCATAGCAATGGCCGCGGATGGACCTCCAATTCCAGTGGAGCATACACTAACTTTTTCACCTAAAAGAGTACCTGCATAGGTAGTAAACTCCCTGTTTTGGGCGATTTTTTGCGGATTATCAAAATATTTCGCTATTTTTTCACATCTTCCAGGATCACCCGGCAAAATGCAGTATTTTCCAGCTTCACCATTTTTTAGTCCAATATGATATTGTACGTTGTCAACTACCATATTCTCACCTTCAATTCAAAAATTATACTCATATTTTAATATATATACATGATATCATCAACAAAAATGTATGAGACAATTTTACAAGTAAAAACAAACCTTAATGGCTTTAATTTAACATGAGTTTTATCATACATCCTCCAAATAATATGGATGTGGAAACACAAAAAAATTTTAAAGAGGGAGGAGAAAATGAAAAAGCTATTTGTTTTGGCGTTTGCTGTGCTTGCGCTTTGTCTCGTATTTTCAGCATGCGGAGCAGATCCCGATGATCCTACAAAAGACGGTATGATAGGCAACGACACCGTTGACGACAAGCCGATGTACGATTATGCAAAGGATTATACTAAAGATCATGCTGATGAAGACATTGACGAGATAAAGAGCGAGGGCAATGCTGTTAAGAACCGTATTATGAGCCTTAACAACGAAACCGGCGGTAATGCTATGAACTATGATAACGGATACAGTCCTGAAAGCGCCAAGGAAAACAACGAGATATCCAGAGGCTCTTATGACACTGGCCGCGACATTGTTCGTAGCATGTCATAACACAGACCATATCTAATAAAAATCGGCAATTCAAAAGCAGAGGGTACTTAAAAGTACCCTCTGTGCCCTTATATGTTATTATTATTTATCTTCAATGTTTACATATGGTGTTACATATTTTTCCAGTCTTTCCTTTTCTATATAAAGCGAAACCTCGCCGCACCTAGGGCAAACAGCGCCATGAATATCTCCAATGTTTCCTGTATGCCTTTTGTCAATTCTTTTAACAAGCATAAGCAGCATAGGTGAGCCCTTTACTCTTACACTACACTCCTCAACCATTTCAGTTCCGCACATAGGACATTTCCTTGCCATATTTTTCCCTCCAAATATGATTCATTTATTTAAATAATATATCACATAAAAAGTTTGTCTACAACCAAAAATAAATATCATTGTAATATTTTACAAATAAAAGCTCTGAGTTATCCCCGATTATTTGTAAAAGACCTTTACTATTTTGACAAAACCTATATATTGAATTAAAATTAGTATAAATTTATAAAATGTAATCTGCGGAGTTTATATTATGATAATTTCCACCACGCCTGAAAACACATGCTGTTTTACCGGACACCGTCCAAATCATCTGCCCTGGCGGGATAATGACGAAGACCCCAGATGCCTGAAGCTTAAGGAAAAAATATATGATATCGTCTCAGCGCTATATTTTTCCGGGATCCGACATTTTATATGTGGAATGGCCCTTGGCTGCGACACATATTTTGCAGAAGCCGTTTTAAAACTTAGAGATGAGCACAACGATGTAACCCTTGAGGCGGCTTTGCCTTGCGAAAACCAGGCAGAAAGATGGAGCAACTCTCAGCGATCCAAATATTTCCATCTTGTCTCCGCCTGTGATTATGAGACTCTTCTGCAAAAATATTATACAAATGATTGTATGATCAACAGAAATAAATATATGGTGGACAATTCATCTGTCCTTGTAGCTGTTTTTGACGGCAGCCAAGGCGGAACTATGCAGACAGTAAATTATGCCCTTAAAAACGGTCTTGAAATAATAAGAATACTCCCTTACTGATTTGAAGGTGAAATATGGAATATCCTCTAAACACATTAGGCCTCGCCCACAAATTTATAGCTGAGCATATATCCCCTGGCGATTTCTGTATTGACGCTACAGCGGGTAAAGGCAGGGACACAGCCTTTCTCTGCTCTCTTGTTGGCCCCGACGGGCGCGTTCTTGCCATGGATATACAGCCTCAGGCAGTATCTTCCACAAAGCAGCTTATAGACAGCCTTGGCTTTTCAGATATTGTCCGCGTTGTACTGGACAGTCATGAAAATATGGAAAACTACGCTGATGAAAACTCTGCTGATGGGATAATGTTCAACTTAGGCTGGCTACCCGGCGGAGATCATAATATTTTTTCAAAGCCCGACACCACAATAAAAGCCATAAACTCGGCACTTAGAATTTTAAAACCTGGCGGTGTTATGACAATCTGTATATATTTTGGCAGAGAGTGCGGATATGATGAACGGGACAGGTTACTTGAGTTTTTCCCCACCATCGATCAGAAAAAATATACGGTAATCGTTTCCCAATTCGTAAACCGCAGAGGCGATGTGCCAATACCTGTTTTTATATTAAAAAATTAAGCGCTTTCAAAAAAGCGCTTAATTTTTTTAATCTATTTTTTCTATTATCTCTTCTATTCTCTCTTTTGATGAAATAAGAATCTCAGGCAGCTTGTCCACCGTGCTTCTTACTGACTCCAGTTCCTCCATCATATGGGCGCAGGTGAGCTGAGCGTCTGAGCCTGCTGACTCGAATCTCTCGGAGACAGACTGGAGAAGTTTTTTAACTTCCTCTTTTTCCTTAGTTCTCTTCTCCTCGGCCCTTATGTTGGCAAGTGCAACTTCGGCTTCGAGCTCACTTATTTTTTCCTCGTATTCTTTTTTCAGATTTTCGTTTTCAGCCTCAAACTCACTTTTCTGGTCGCTGAGCTTTTTCTCATAATCGGCCTTAAGATTATCGATTTCGCTGGCATATTCCTCTGTTTTCTGCTCAAGATCACGGCATTTTACAATATAACTGTTTCTCTCTGCCGCCAGTTTTTCAATATAGCTGGCCACATCTCTTCTGTCAAACCCGCCAAACAGTCTGCTCTTGAAAGTACCATCAGCCATACACACTTACACACCTTTATAAATAAATCTGTTCTGGATCCTTTTTAAACCACGTCGTCCTTTAACTTTTCCGGCGACAATTTTGTGATATTATACCACAAATCATGACTATATACAACATCATTTGAAATTTTCCGGCGCAAAAATCCAATATTCAGCAGAAAAAGGCGGGGGTTCCCGCCTTTTTCATGATTTTTATTCTTTTAAAGATACGCTCATCTCAAGTCGTTAATAAGTTTCATCAATCGTCCTGAGCCATCTTTTTATACTTTTCGTATCTCTTTACTGCTTCCTTACTACCTATTGCGAACAGTTCTTTTGCATTTTCTGGGAAAGTCTGCTTCAGCGCGGCATATCTTGTCTCGCCATCCAGGAACTCCTCATAATCCATTGAAGGCGTCTTGGAGTCCATTGTCATTGGCACTTCTTTTCTAGGATCATAGTGGTAAAGATTCCAGTATCCGCTCTGTACCGCCTTTTTCATCTCCATCTGCACGTTTGCCATACCAGCCTTTATGCCGTGAGCTGTACAAGGTGTATAGGCAACAATAACTGATGGTCCGGGATACTCCTCTGCTTCTTTCAGAACTTTTATAAGCTGGTTTGGATCAGCACCCATTGCGACCTGTGCTACATATACATTGCCGTATGTCATCATTATTGCGCCAAGATCCTTTTTCCTGCTGCGTTTACCGGATGACGCGAACTGAGCAACTGCGCCGATCGGCGTAGCCTTTGAGCTCTGTCCGCCTGTGTTTGAATATACCTCGGTGTCGATTACAAATACATTTATGTTCTCACCCAGGGCTATAACATGGTCAAGTCCGCCGAAGCCGATATCATATGCCCAGCCGTCGCCGCCGAACATCCAGAATGTCTTCTTGGCAAGCTGATCTTTATAGCAGAGTATCTCTTTTGCGATATCACTGCCGTCCTTTTCAAGGACCTCAATAAGCTTGTCGGAAGCTATGCGGGACTTGTCAAAGTCATCAAAAGCGTCAAGCCACCCTTTGCACGCCTCTTTTACAGCACTGTCTACTGTCTCTTCAAGGCATTTTTCAACTCTATCTTTCTGAGCATCTCTCTGCTGCTTAACTGACATAAACATACCCAATGTGAGCTCGGCGTTATTTTCAAAGAGGCTGTTTGTCCACGCAGGACCAAATCCTCTGTGGTTTACTGTGTACGGTATACCCGGCATCGGGGCGCCCCAAGCCTGTGAGCAGCCAGTGCCGTTTGCCCAGTAAACTCTATCGCCAAAGAGCTGGGTTATGATTTTCGCATATGGGGTCTCGCCGCAGCCCGCGCATGCTGCTGAGAACTCAACCAGAGGCTGTCTGAACTGACTGCCCTTTATGGTGTATGGATTGAATACATCGCCCTTGTCCTTAAGATCAAGACCGTACTGCCACGTCTTTTTCTGTTCTTCTTTAAGCTGTGCTGGAACCATGGTGAGCGCTTTGTCCTTTGCGACACAGCTTGCCTGACAGCTTCCGCAACCTGTACAGTCATAAGTTGACACCTGAAGAGAGTATTTATAACCTTTTGCGCCAATAGCGTCAACAAAAGCAAATCCCTCCGGGGCGTTTTTCGCTTCTTCTTCGTCAAGAAGGTATGGTCTTATGGCAGCGTGAGGGCATACAAGCGAGCACATATTGCACTGGATACATTTCTGTGGATCCCACTGTGGGACGTTTACAGCGATGCCGCGTTTTTCAAAAGCGGTAAGGCCCATCTCGATTGTTCCATCTTCTCTACCTTTGAACACGCTGACAGGAAGGTCGTCTCCCTTCTGCCTGTTTATGGGGATAAGTATCTTTCTTACAACCTCAGGCAGACTCATATCTTCCTCTTCCGGCTGGCCTTCGGCGAATTTCCATGTCTCAGGTACGGAGATTATCTTAACCTCCTTTGCCCCCGCGTCTATGGCGGCGATATTGCGGTTTACAACATTCTCGCCCTTTGTGAAGTATGTTTTCTTTACAGCCTCTTTCATCTGGTCAAGAGCTTCCTCCACAGGCATAAGCTCAGAGAGTTTGAAAAATGCAGCCTGAAGCACAGTGTTTGTATGGCTACCAAGGCCCAGCCTCTGGGCGATATCCGTAGCGTTTATAATGCAGAATCTAATATTTTTTTCAGCTATTATACGTTTAACCTTGCCCGGCAGTTTTTCTTCCAGCTGCTCAGGACTCCATGTGCAATTGAGAAGGAAGGTTCCGCCTGGTTTTATCTCCTGGACAATATCATACTGCTCAATAAACACCTGGTTGTGGCAGGCAACAAAGTCTGCAGATTTGACGTAGTAAGAGCCACGGATTGGTTTTTTTGAAAAGCGAAGGTGGGATTTTGTGGTGCCAAAAGACTTTTTGGCATCATATTCAAAGTACGCCTGAGAGTACATATCCGCATAGTCGCCCAGAATCTGTACTGTGTTGTGATTTGCGCCTACGGTACCGTCGCCACCAAGGCCCCAGAATTTACAGCAGATTGTGCCTTTATCGCCGATATCCTCGATATTTTTCACCGGCAGGGACAGATTTGTTACATCGTCTGTAATACCGATAGTAAAGCTGTTTACTGGGTTTTCATTTTCAAGATTTTCAAATACGGCTACTATCTGGGCTGGATCAGTGTCCTTGGAGCTAAGGCCATATCTTCCGCCGATTATTCTTCCGCTCCACTTCTTTTGGGACAGCACTGTGCAGACATCCTGATAAAGCGGCTCGCCGGCGCTTCCCATCTCCTTACACCTGTCAAGAACAGCTATACGCTTTGCGGTTTTTGGAAGCGCATTAGCAAAGTGTTCAATAGAAAACGGTCTGTAAAGGTGTACCTGAATAAAGCCGGTCTTTTTACCTTTTGCGTTGAGATAGTCAACAGCCTCGCATATAGTACCGGATACGCTACCCATGGCCACAATGATATCCGTGGCGTCGGGAGCACCATAATAGTTGAACAGATGATAATCTCTGCCGCATATCTTGTTAATTTTGCCCAGGTAATCCTCCACAATCTCAGGCAAATTATCATAAAACGGATTACTTGCCTCTCTCATCTGGAAATAGACATCACCGTTCTGTACCGTGTTCCTCAAAACTGGATGCTCAGGGTTGAGGGCGTTGAGCCTGAAGCTTTTAAGAGCTTCTTTGTCCATAAGGCCGGAGAGCCTTTTAAGATCCGGCATTTCAATTCTAGAAAGCTCATGGGAAGTCCTGAATCCATCAAAGAAATGCATAAACGGTACTCTTCCTTTGACAGCAGCAAGATGGGCAACAGCGGTTATATCCGCCGCCTCCTGAACGCTTCCCGAACAGAGCATGGCAACGCCGGTCTGACGGCATGCCATAACATCAGAATGGTCTCCAAATATACTCATTCCGTGGGTTCCCACAGTCCTTGCAGCAACATGAAGTACAGCTGGCAGATGCTCGCCTGCTATTCTGTACAGCACAGGTATCATGAGCATAAGGCCCTGGCTGGATGTGTATGTAGTAGCCAGAGCGCCTGTCTGAAGGGCTCCATGTACGGCGCCGATAGCGCCGGCCTCGGACTGCATCTCCACAAGCTTTACGGTCTGGCCAAACATATTTTTGCGTCCCTTCGCGCTCCACTGATCGGTACTTCCTGCCATTGGAGAGGAAGGTGTTATGGGATATATAGCCGCAATTTCAGTAAACTCATAGGCGACGTTTGCGGCAGCGCCGTTGCCGTCAACTGTTACAAAATTCTTTGCCATTTTGATACCTCGTTATTTTACAGGATAGACCCATCCAAATTTATCTTCTCTTGTTCCCCACTGTATTCCTGTAAGTTCATCATAAAGTCTCTGGGTAACAGGTCCGATTTTACCGCCATTTATCTCATATTTTGTATCTTTGTATGTAAGCCAGCCTACCGGTGAGACAACAGCAGCGGTACCACAGCCCCATACCTCTTCAAGAGTGCCGTCTTTGGCAGCGCTAACAAGCTCTTCAACGCTTATTCTTCTTTCTTCAACCGGCACATTTTCAGACTTCAAAAGTTCGATTATGCTCTTTCTTGTTATACCCGGGAGGATAGAGCCGTTAAGCATAGGAGTAACAATTTTGCCGGCTATTTTGAACATGATATTCATAGAGCCTACTTCTTCGATATATTTTCTCTCCACACCATCAAGCCACAATACCTGGGAGTAACCTCTTGCCTCTGCCCTCTCACCGGCTCTCTGAGAAGCGCCGTAGTTTCCGCCGCACTTGGCGGTACCTGTGCCGCCCTTTACAGCTCTTACATCCTCATCTTCAATTATTATGCTTACAGGGTCGAGACCTCCCGCATAATAACTTCCGGACGGGGATGCGATAATAAGAAATCTCGCATGTTTAAGCCCATGGAGGCCAAGATCAGCGTCGTCGCCAAACATATAAGGTCTTATATAAAGAGATGTGCCAAACCCTTTTGGAACCCAGTCCTTCTCAACAGAGACAAAAGTCTCCATGGCTTTTACCATAAACTCAGGGTCAATTTGTGGCATGCTCATTCTGATAGCTGAATTTCTCATTCTAATGGCATTTTCCAACGGACGGAACATTCTTATTTCACCGTCTGCGGTCCTGTATGCCTTAAGTCCCTCGAAAATCTCAAGTCCATAGTGGAGTACTGTTGATCCTGGGTGTATAGACAGGTTCTCAAAAGGTACTACTTTAGGGTCATGCCAACCTTTATCTATATCCCAGTCCATAGTGAACATATGATCTGTGAATATTTTACCGAAGCCCAGTTTACTTTCGTCAGCCGGTTTTACAGCTGGATTCGTGTTTTTAATAATTTTGATTTCCATATTATTTCCTCCTAAACTACCTTAAAATTCCGGCATCACAGCTGGATATTCAGTTTTTTGGCAGCTTCCTCACGCATTTTATATTTAAGTATCTTGCCAGCGGCATTCATCGGGAAAGAGTCCACAAACTCAATATATTTTGGAACCTTATGCCTTGCCAGCTTTGCCTTGATATATGAAAGCATTTCATCTTTATCCATAGTCTCGCCGTCTTTCAAAATGATACAGGCCATAGCCTCTTCGCCGTACTGTTTATCCGGTACGCCAATTACCTGTACATCCCGTACTTTCGGATGAGTATAGATAAACTCCTCAATTTCTTTAGGATAAATATTTTCACCGCCGCGGATAATCATGTCTTTAAGACGTCCAGTGATCCTGTAATTACCGTCTTTATCCCGGCAGGCAAGGTCTCCGGAGTGAAGCCATCCATCTTTATCAATTGTGTCTCTCGTGGCATCAGGCATCTTATAATATCCTTTCATGGTGTTGTAGCCTCGGCTGCAGAACTCGCCGTTTTCGCCGTCTGGTACTTCTTCCCCGGTCTCAGGATCAACTATCTTGCACTGTACATGTGGGAAAGCATAACCTACCGTCTCACATCTGAGGTCCAGCGGGTCAGTCCATGATGACATTGTGTTGCCCGGCGCCGTCTCCGTCTGGCCATACACGCTGACAATGCCTGTCATATTCATCTCATCAGGCTGAGCGGCCCGGCGCATAAGCTCTGGAGGGCAGCCGGCTCCTGCCATGATGCCGGTTCTCATGTACGAGAAATCAGTCTTTCTGTAATCTGGGTGGTTGAACATGGCGATAAACATCGTCGGAACGCCGTTAAAGCAGGTTATCCTCTCCTGGTTTATGCAGGCAAGAGATGATTTTGCTGAAAAATATGGCAGCGGGCAGACAGTTGCGCCGTGGGTCATTGCAGATGTCATGGAAAGCACCATACCAAAACAGTGGAACATTGGTACCTGTATCATCATTCTGTCCGCAGTGCTGAGGCCCATTCTATCGCCAATACACTTACCGTTATTTACTACGTTGTAATGGGTGAGCATAACGCCTTTGGGGAATCCTGTGGTACCAGATGTGTACTGCATATTGCATACATCGTCTGGCTTGACATTGGCCGCCATTCTCAGTATCTCCTCATGTGGCACCATGCTTGCCCGCTCCATAGCCTCATCAAATGTGAGACAGCCTGGCTGTTTGAAACCCACAGTTATGACATTTCTCAAAAACGGCAATCTCTTGCAGTGGAGAGGCTGCCCCGGCTTGCTGTCCATAATCTCAGGACACAGCTCGTTTATTATATCCTTATAATTGGAGTCAAGGGCTGACTCTATCATGATCAGAGTATGGGTGTCGGACTGCTGCAAAAGGTACTCAGCCTCGTGGATTTTATAGGCTGTGTTCACTGTAACAAGAACGGCGCCTATCTTTGCAGATGCCCAGAACGCAATATACCAAGCAGGTATATTTGTAGCCCAGGCAGCTACCTTACTGCCAGGTTTTACGCCCAGTGATACAAGAGCCCTTGCGAAATTGTCAACATCGTCTCGAAACTCTTTATATGTCCTTGTGTAGTCCAAAGTTGTGTATTTAAAGCAGTACTGGTCAGGAAATTCCTCTACTACTCTGTCAAGAACCTGTGAGAAAGTCATGCTAAGGAGCTCATCTTTTTTCCATATATACTGGCCTGTTCCGTCGTGGTTTGGATAGAGCATTTTTTTCTTGCCTCTGGTATTCTCAAACCGGCTCATATAATTTACAAAGTACGGGAAAATTACATCGCAGTCCTGGAGGTCTTCCATCCACTCCGGTTTCCACTCAAGAGAAACAAAACCGTCATAGTCAACAGAAGCCAAAGCTCTTATCATGTCATCGATTGGGAGGTTGCCTTCGCCTAAAAGGTTATATGTATCCTTATCATCCGAATCTCGCAAATGCACGTGTTTTACATAGGCGCCGAGATTTTTTATCGTTTGGGCCGGGCTCTCATCATTGTCCCTATATGGATGGTGCATATCCCAAAGAGCGGCAAGATAGTCGCTTGCGAACATGTTCATAAGATCTCTAAGCTGTTCTGTATTTGCGAACACTCCCGCTGTCTTGATGAGTATCGTTATGTTTTTCTCCTCAGCATATGACACCAGTGGTTTTAATGCCTCTGCGATTTCGCAGTTCGTACCAGATTTGCATATTACCGCAACGTACGGAACCTGGAGATCTGAAGCAATATCGATCATATATCTTATATTTTCAATGGTATTCTCTTCTCCATCGGACACATCGCATGAGGTGTCGATGCACGGTACTGAGAGCTTCTTTTCTCTTAAATCTCTGACAGTGGCAGAGATGGAATACTTGTGGAGAGGACAGCCCTTTTCAGTGAATTCCGGATGTTTGAAAACGTTATAAAGTTCAATACCCTGGAATTCCATCTCGCCGGCAATGTCAAGATATTCATCCCAGCTCATTGACCAGCCTCTTGTTGAAAATGACAGTCTCATATTTCTCCCCCCTCATATACGATTTTGTTCAGGGCGTTTATGTACGCCTGAATAGCTGAACCGATTACATCAGTTGATATACCACGGCCGGAATAAAGCTTTCCGCCTGATCTAAGGCGGACAACAGCCTCGCCCATGGCTTCACGTCCCTCAGTAACAGCCTGGATTTGGAAATCGTCAAGCTCATAGTGCTGGCCAGCGATCTGCTCAATGGCCAAGAACGAAGCGTCTACCGGTCCGTCTCCTACGCACACGCTTTCCATTATCTCATCGCCCTTTTTCAGCCTCATGTGGGCTGTTGCCGTGATGATATTACCTGTATTTATAACATAGCTCTCTATTCTGTAAGTGGGTGGCACCTGAAGCGCTGCAGAAGCTACGATGGCATCAAGCTCCTTAATACCAACACTTTCCTTTTTAGCTGCTATCCTTGCAAATGCTTCATATACCTTGTTTGAATCCTCTTCTGACAGATCATAACCTATACTGGAGACAACTTTCATAACGGCTTCAATACCATCATGTGCTGTCAAAGTAATATCCTCATTTTCGTTTCTCACGCCGTTGTCAAATGGGGATGACTTGCTTCGTTCTGTCTCGCAGAGCCATTTGATTTGACCGATAATACGCTGAAGCTGGGGCATATTTACAGTGCATGTAACTTTAAACGAGTCTCCTCTCTGAGCAATTATCTTTGCTATTTTTTCAAGAGAAGTGGTGGTCTCGCCGCAGGATACTGTCTTAACTTCGTCTGCTCCCGCTCTTATGGCAGCGAAAGCGCATGAGTCGGCCATAAACAAATCATTTGAGCACTTTACGCCCAAGCGAACATCCTCGGGAATACTGTTTTTGATTTTCTTTACTGACTCGAAAAATTCATCGGACATCATGTTTCCAGCGGTGTCGCATACTGTTACAATAGACGCTCCGGCCTGTACAGCGGTATTTATCGTGCTTATCAGAAAATCAAAGTCGCTTCTACCGGCATCTTCAGCCACAAACTCAACTTCTCTGCAAAGAGAGCTACAGCTCTTTACCCGTTCTGCAATAATCTTAGCCATAGCCTCCGGCTTTTTGTGGCAGAAATATTCCATTTGGACTGTACTTACAGGAGCTGAAACCTGAAGTCTTGGATGTCTTGCGTTTTTAAGAGCATTCCATGTTATCTCAACGCTATCCGGATCCAAAACATTTACCGGCACGGCAATAGTGCTGTCTTTAACAGCAGAGCACAAAGATTTTATAAGTAGGCTGTCTGTTTTAATATTTTCTATCTGGCTGATCTCAATTACTGATACGCCAAGCTTATCAAGTTGTTTGCTTATCTCGATCTTTTCTCTAAAACTCAGGGTGTAGCCTCCGGATCTTCCCGGCTGTTTCATCGTTATGTCGCTGATCCAAATTTTTCGCATTGTTTACTCCTCTTTCTGAAAATAAAAAATCCCTGAGGTCATTTCTGACCTCAGGGACGAATATACGTTCGCGGTACCACCCTGATTACTATCCTCTCACGAGGAATAATCACTCTCGGACTCTAACAAGTCCAAAGCCTGTAACGGGGCAACCGTGTCAAACTAATAGCAGAAGCGTTCATCTGACCTGCTCAGGGTGAGACTGCACACTATTTTCAGTACCGGCTCACACTAAGCCGCCGGCTCTCTGAAACATTCCAATAATGGCTTAATCCCTTCACCGCAGTTTTGGGATATGAATTTTAAATGTATATTATCACACCCCTAATTGATTGTCAACGTATAATTTTCATATTCATCTCTATAATTTAAAATATATTGTTGTCTGTTTTACACATCTGTTTGGTTATATAATTTTTCTTTTCAACAATTTTCTTCTTGTAAATAGATAGCACATGAGGTAAAATTAATTGGTAAATTTATTTTTATTAATATGCGCCTGTAGCTCAGTTGGATAGAGTGTCAGACTCCGACTCTGAAGGTCGTGCGTTCGAATCGCATCAGGCGTACCATATTAGAGCCTGGTTGCAGGCTGCACAAAGAGCGGGTTCAGACCCGCTCTCTTCTTTTAATTCCATGCGTAGCATACCTTTTTTCTTAAAACATATTGGAAAAATTATTTGATGTGTGCTATACTTTTCCATGATATTAATATTTATGGGCTCGTAGCTCAGCTGGGAGAGCCAGCGCAACATAACACCTGCCCTACCAAAACAGCAAATTGCACAAACAAGTCAAGCAAAAATATACAAAATAACCAAATATGGGCCTATAGCTCAGCTGGGAGAGCGTA
>CALXGH010000058.1 GCA_944387845.1 uncultured Oscillospiraceae bacterium | reverse complement strand
ATATATCAAAAATAACGGTATATACGTAAATTGCGTATATACCGTTATTTTTTAAGATCGAATCAAGAATAAGGGTGCGTTTAAAAATACGGTGGTATTTAATCAGAACTATATGTTAGCAGTTTTTATATCCTTAATGGCCTTTTGCATAATATTTTCAGCGTCAACACCTTTAATATCAAGATTTTCGGCTTTAAAACACAGAACGTTTGGTATTCCGTATAAAGCGTTAGCAATGTCTTTTATGTAATTGTATCCAAGAGGTTGGTTTGAGAAGGGGCCTCCAGATGTTGTTACATAGATTATCCTATTGGCATTGCATAACCCTGTCGGTATTCCCTCTGGGGAGTATTTAAATGTCAGTCCAGTTACTGTTATATGTTCAAAATATACCCTCAAAATGGAAGGAAAAGCTAAATCCCAGCAAGGCGCAGCAATTAGTATTTCATCTGCGTTTATAAATTGATTTGCATATTTAAATATTGGGGCTGAGAAATCCTTTTGCATAATTAGACGGTCTCTTTCCTCTAATTGACTCCAATCAAGAGGGCGAAGGTTTTCGTTGCAAAGATTTAATTCTTCTATTTCTCCATCCAGTCTTTTTAAAACTTCTTTTGCCAATAAAAGAGTGCGAGAATTAGGTCTTATACAAGAATTAATAAATAATATTTTTTTCATAACAGATTTTTCTCCTAAGAAAACAGCAAATAAATCTAAACTGCCTGTGAGTATTGTTTATAATTTTACGATATTATCAATTAATGTATATGTCAAGAGATCCTAAAAAGTATAAGCAATATACAGTCTACCGCAGCTGTTGTTATTTGGAAAGGAAGAGCAAGGAAGCGGGCGGATAACGTCTTTTTGCTGCGGGCATAAAAAGACGTGGTCGCAAAGTACGCTTTGCGACCACGTGGTGCCGGTAGTCGGACTCGAACCGACATGGATTTCTCCACCGCATTTTGAGTGCGGCACGTCTACCAATTCCATCATACCGGCAAATTATAAGCTTTGTTATTATACAATAACGCCGCGACAATTTCAAGAGGCTTAGGAGAATATCAGTCTATGAATGTTATAGGGCACGCCGGGACCTCAGACATGGCGCATACCGACAAGGCATAGCCTGGAATAATATCAAAAGTACTGCAGAAAATTTTTTCATCAAAACATAGTATTTTCCCGTCTTTTTTTGAAAATGTCATATCTTTATAGTCCATAGACTTTTTGCCATACAGCTTAATATAGCTCTCTTTCAAAGTCCACAGAGTAAAAAAGTCCATTTCTTCAAGCTCTTCCAATGTGCACACAGCATATGGCAATGAGGGTGAGATACTGCGTATTATCTGTATATCCGCTCCAATAGGAAAGCTGTCAAGAACACACAAAGCGTAGTTTCCAGAATGGCTAAGGGAAAAATGGATATTAGAGTTTTTGAAATATGGTTTACCGGATTCTGTTTTAAAAACATCCGGAGAATCTATACCGTAAACTCTTTTAACAGCAGTTTTAAGAAGAGAATATATATGTTCGGAGCTGGCCTTTTCCGGGGTTTTCCAGCAGAAGATTTCCACCTTATCACCTTCCAAATTTTATATTTGAATTATACTTTAAGGACTACCAAATTAAAAGGGTTTGTGGTAGAATAAATTCGTTAAATTAGGTTTTTGCGCCTTAAAATTTTGAAACATGCAGAAAGGCAGGGGAAAAGTTTGAAAAAATACTTAGTATTATTAGCCAAGGCTGTTTTCTTACTGTCGTCTATCCTGCTGCTTGCTTCCTGTGCTTTCAAATCTACTGACAAGCTTCTGACACCACCTCAGGGGTCCAGTGAATACGAACAGCTTCAGAAAAAAATAGATAAACTCATCGCCACAGGCGCTGAATACTCGCCGCCAATATCCGGTACGTACAGACAGTCTGTTCAGCTGGAAGATATAGATGGGGATGGCACCAAAGAGGCATTGGTATTTTTGAATGTACCCACTGAAAGCAAACCGCTTAAGATATACATTTACAAGGAAACTGACGGAGAGTATACCGAGGTAGCGGTTCTTGAAGGCGAGGGCACAAATGTTGACAGCGTTAACTATATAGATCTTAACGGAGACGGGGCACTTGAGATAGTAGTGGGACGTCAAATAAGTACAAGCATAAAAATGCTTACGATCTATTCCGCCAGAAATCTAGAGATGTCTATCGTTACGAGTGTGGACTATCTGGAGTACTCTATATGCAGCTTGTCTGATGATGAGAGCTCAAATGTGTTTATTATAAAACCGTCCGCTCTTGGGCAGGCCAAGGAAGTGGAAATAATCCTGGGAATGAGTGGCGGAGAGATGGTGTCAACAAAATCTGTGCTCACAAGGGGAGCTGAGAGCATAAAGAGGATAAGGACATCTGCTCTCACCGATGGAAATCAGGCAGTAATAGTTGAGGGAAGAATGTCTGACGGCAGCATATTTACTGATATCTTTACTCTTGTAAATGATGAAGTTAAAAATATCACCCTCAATCCAGTCAAAGGCGTAAGTGATAAGACGCTGAGAACTGAGGAGATTTACTGCCGTGATATTGATGAAAACGGTATTGTTGAGATTCCTTCACCAGTTATGCTGCCAGAGCAGATTGAAGGTGTTGTCCACTGGTTAATCGAGTGGTACGCCTATGATTCAGACGGGGATAGAGAAGAGGTAGTAACCACCTATAACTGTACAAACGACGGCTGGATGCTCATAATACCTGAACAGTGGAAAGATAAGATAACGGCCAGAAGGGTAGAGTATGTGGCGGGAGAAAAGACAGTTATTTTCTCCTATTATGACGAGAATGATGAGATTCAGGACTTTTTGGCTATATATACCCTCTCAGGCGAAAATAAGGACGAGAGAGCTAATATTTCAGGAAGATTTACCCTTTTCGCTGAAAATGAGGAGATTTTTGTAGCTAGGATATACGATACTGACTTTACGACAAAGTATAAAATAACGGAAGAGCTTATAAAGGAAAATTTCAGCATCATTTATTCCGAATGGAATCCGGGTGAAACTTAAGGAGGATACATTTTGAAAAAGGTACTTGTTTTAGAAGATGAGGCAAATATCAGAAGTTTTATAGTAATAAATCTAAAGAGGTTCGGTTATGAACCAATAGAGGCAGAAAATGGCACAAAAGCTCTTGAGATGATAAAGCTCAACCCTGATATAAAGGTGGCGCTTTTGGACGTTATGCTCCCCGACATCGATGGATTCGAGGTTTGTCGGCAGATAAGAGCGACAAATTCCAAAATGGGAATAATCATGCTGACTGCCAGAAGCCAGGAAATGGACAAGGTAACAGGTCTTATGACTGGAGCTGACGACTATGTAACAAAGCCGTTTTCACCGTCTGAGCTCACTGCAAGAATAGATGCTCTCTGCCGAAGAATAGGAGACGGCACTGAGGACAATGAAAACGAGATTGCTCAGGGACCGTTCCTTCTCAACAAGAGAAATAGAACTCTTGAGAAAGCTGGAGTTAGGATAAAGATGACCCAGGTTGAGTACAACATCATAAAGATGTTCATGGAAAACCCGGGCAAGGCTTTGTCAAGAGAGGACATTTTGAACACTGTCTGGGGCAGAGATTATTTCGGCGAACTTAAGATAGTAGATGTAAATATAAGAAGGCTTAGAGTCAAAATAGAGGATGACCCCACAAATCCAATATATATTACGACAGTATGGGGATATGGATACAAATGGGGCCTTTAATGGCCAAAAATGAGATGAAAGAGTGGTGAGAATATTATGTTTAAAAAGCTTCGTGAAAAAATGCACACGTTTTTTAGCCAGTTCAAAATAAACAGTATCAGACAGAGATGGCTGATAAATAATATTCTTACCGTAGTAACAGTTGTCATAATAGCTATATGTGTTTACTCCATAAGTGTGGCTAGGTATTACTACTCAAGTGTGCAGAGTGCCCTTGAAGCAAAGGCAAAAACAGCATCCAGCTTTTTTGAAAACTATGTTGCCAACACTTATGCTGAGTATTATGACAGAGCCTACAAGTTTATAGAGACTTTTGAAGATGCGGACAAGATTGAGCTGCAGTTCATAAACTCCAGCGGTATTATGATTGTCTCGTCGAACAGCCTTACCGGTGGCTTTGAAACTAACGAGGATGATATAAAGATCGCCCTCTCCACAGGTCTTATGACAACTCGAAAAATTAAAAGTGAAATGACCGGGGAGAGCATAATAGCCGTGTCGGCTCCAATGGTTGATCAGAACGGAACGGTTATCGGCGTAATGAGGTATCTGACCGGACTGAGATTAGTTAACCGTGAGATAACGGTAAATGTTGTTATGGCCATATGCGTAGGACTTTTCATAATAATGCTGATTGTGATAACTAACTCCGCATTTATAAAATCTGTCGTTGACCCGATCCAAGATATAACTGCTATGGCAAAGCGCATCTCCGATGGAAGCTACGGCATAAGGATCGGCAAAAAGTACAAAGACGAGATTGGGGAAATGGTGGACGCTATAAACGAGATGAGCGTCAAGATAGCACAATCCGAAAAAGCCCAAACTGAGTTTATATCCTCTGTTTCCCACGAGCTAAGGACACCGCTTACGGCAATTACAGGCTGGAGCGAGACCATGCTCTATGACGATACTTTAAATGAGGATGCTAAAAAAGGTATTAGTATAATTTTTGCCGAGGCCAAGAGGCTTACCAATATGGTTGAGGAGCTTTTGGAATTTACAAGGATCCAGGACGGTAGATTTACACTGAATATCCAGAAAATTGATATAAGCGCTGAACTTGAAGAGTCCATAATCACCTATAGAGAATTGCTAAAGAGAGAGAATATCGAGCTTGAGTTCGTGCCTTATGAAGGCGAACTGCCCATAATAAACGGCGACCCGGAGAGGCTTAAGCAGGTATTTCTTAATATACTTGACAACGCCGCTAAATATGGCGGCGAAGGCGGTAAGATAGTTGTTTCAATGACCCTAAAAGGGGATTATATAAATATCTCAATAAGAGATTTTGGACCGGGAATCCCGGAGGATGAGCTCCAGTACGTAAAGATGAAGTTCTATAAAGGAAGCTCCACAAAGCGCGGCAGCGGTATCGGCTTAGCTGTATGTGAGGAGATAATAGGATACCACAACGGCATTTTAGAGCTTAAAAATGCCGAAGGAGGCGGCCTTATGGTAACTATAAAGCTGCCTGTATATGATTAAATTTAAGGTGGAATTAATGTCAAAAGAAAATGATGTGAAATTTAAGACCTCTATCGGCGGTCAGGCGCTTATCGAGGGGATAATGATGAAAGGCCCCGACAAACAGGCCATATCTGTCCGTAGCGGTGATGAGATAATAACAAAAACAGAGGACATAGAACCTCTTAAAGAGAAATGTTTTTTGTTTGGGATACCTATAATACGAGGCGTTGCGGTATTTATAAGCTCCATGGTAACGGGAGTGAAGGCTATTGCTTATTCGGCGGAATTTTTGCCAGAGGAGGAGCAGGGAGAGCCTGACAAAGTGGACCAGTGGATTGAAAAGCATTTTTCTGAGGAAAAAGCGGAGAAGATAATAATCGCTGTTGCAGTTATACTAGGTATCGCCCTGTCTGTTGGGTTGTTTTTCCTACTACCGACCATACTTGCGGGACTTTTAGGTGGTTTTATTAAGAGCAGCGTTGCTAAAAATCTATTTGAGAGCGCGCTTAGGATAATAATATTTATCTCATATCTGAAAATAGTTTCAGGTATGAAGGAGATAAGCCGCATGTGGCAGTACCACGGAGCTGAGCACAAGACCATATTCTGCTATGAAAAAGGTCTTGATCTTACAGTGGAAAATGTACGTCCACAGTCAAGGCTACACCCGCGGTGCGGGACAAGCTTTCTTCTTATAACTCTGGTGGTGAGCATACTTGTTTTTTCCTTCACAAGTTGGGACAATGTTTTTGTGAGAATGGGAATGAGAATACTGCTTCTGCCGGTTGTTATGGGTATAAGCTATGAAATACTGCGTTTGGCGGGACGGTATGACAACACTCTCACAAGGATAATATCGGCGCCGGGAAAGGCCCTTCAGAAGCTGACTACCGCTGAGCCGGACGATAGAATGATAGAAGTTGCAATCGCTGCAATGAAAGAAGTCATTCCGGAGAGACCCGGAACAGACAAATGGTAATTTTGGGTAAAGACGGTGAATTGAGCTGAAAACGTATAATGATATTTATCTGCTGGGCAGACATATTTTAAAAGACGCTGGCGTTGAGGCCTACAATCTTGAAGCACGGCTGCTGCTTGCTAAAGCGGCGGGAAAAAGCGTTGAGGACCTTTTCAGAGATCTTAACATGTATGTGTCATCAGAATTTGAGGAAAAGGTCATGCAGATGTTACAGCGCAGGGCTGAAGGTGAACCTGCTGCCTATTTAACAGGGGAGTGGGAATTTTACGGTATTCCCCTGAAGATAACAAAAGATGTTCTTATACCAAGAAATGACACAGAAGTCCTGGTTGACAAAGCAGTAGAGCTTCTGCGCCTTAAAAATGAGAACGTAAGAGTGCTGGATCTATGCTGCGGTAGCGGCTGTATAGGTATAGCTATCGCGGCCAATTGTTCCCACTGTAAAATAACTATGGCTGATAAATCGCCTGAGGCGGTGAGAATCAGCAAATATAATGTAAATTTAAATAATCTGGCCAAAAACATTAACTGCCTGGAGATTGACGCTCTGCAGCCGCCACCACGGCTTGTGGGCAGATATGACCTTATAGTAAGCAACCCCCCTTACATACCGACCGGGGATATTCCAACTTTGGATTCCTCTGTAAAGGATTTCGAGCCAATAATGGCGCTGGACGGCGGCAGGGATGGTCTTGATTTTTACAGAAGCATTATCGCCTACTGGAGAAGCGCTCTTAAGGACAGAGGTGTTATGATGTTCGAGTGTGGGATTGGCCAGGCTGAGTATATCAAAGAGATGATGGTAAAGGGCGGATTTAAAAGTGTCTGCTCTATTAAAGATACCCAGAATATTGATAGGGTAGTTCTTGGAATACGTCTTGAGGACTAATTAAAAGTTTTTTAAGACACCATATTATGAGCTGGTATAGACCGAATTTCATTCGTTTATGGAGGATAAAATAATGGCAGAAAGAAAAAGACCTCAGATGGAATCACCGTCAAGGGCTGAGGATAAGAAAAGAGCTCTTGAAACAGCAATTGCCCAGATCGAGAAAGGTTTTGGCAAGGGTACAATAATGAGACTTGGCGATAATATTACAGTAAATGTAGAGGCCATACCAACCGGCTCACTGTCTTTAGACTTGGCTCTGGGTATCGGTGGTATACCTAAAGGAAGAATTATCGAGATTTATGGGCCTGAGTCTTCCGGTAAGACCACGCTTGCCCTCCACATGATTGCCTCTGCACAGAAGCTTGGCGGAGAAGTTGCGTATATTGACGCTGAGCACGCACTTGAGCCGGCGTACGCAAGAGCCCTTGGTGTTGACATAGACAGCCTGCTTATATCTCAGCCTGATACAGGCGAGGATGCACTGGCTATTACTGAGACCCTCGTAAGGTCTGGAGCTATCGACGTTGTTGTCGTTGACTCTGTTGCGGCTCTGACGCCAAGAAGCGAGATCGAGGGAGAGATGGGCGAAGCCAGCGTTGGTGTTGTAGCAAGACTTATGTCCCAGGCACTGAGGAAATTGGCAGGTTCTATTTCTAAGACCCAGTGTATTGTTATATTTATAAACCAGCTTAGAGAAAAAATTGGCGTAATGTACGGAAACCCGGAGACCACACCAGGTGGCCGCGCGCTGAAATATTTCTCCAGTGTAAGGCTTGATATTAGAAGAACTGAGACTCTTAAAAACGGCAGTGAAATGATCGGAAGCCGCACAAGAGTTAAAGTAGTTAAAAATAAAGTAGCGCCTCCATTTAGGGAAGCAGAGTTCGATATTATGTACGGCGAAGGCATTTCCAAAGTTGGCGAGATTGTGGACCTGG
>CALXGH010000057.1 GCA_944387845.1 uncultured Oscillospiraceae bacterium | reverse complement strand
CCACTCGTGCATATTTTTATTGAGCGAAAAATATAATACCACAATGAGAAAAAATTGTCAACATTTTTCCCAGAATAAGCCCGCCTTGCAAAACATTTAAAACAGCGGGGGAGATAGTTTTTTTCCGCCTTAAAAGCTCAGAGCCAGAGCGCCGGACTGTGAGAAAAGACGTACCGCCATGTATGAGGCGGGCCAAAGGGGAAAAGGTCAGGTTAAAAAGAAAAAACGGCCCGGAGACAATGTCCGGGCCGTAATCTTACGCGGGTTTTACTTCTTGGAGCACAGATCCTTTATCATGATTGCCATTAAAATGGAGTTGAGCACAACAAGCACACCGCTGAAGACGATGTTAATAATGTTTAAAACTGTTCTCATGCAATTTCACCTCCTGATAATTTAAAGGGTCGCCAGACTGACTGTAATTTATTCAAACTGTGAAACTGTCTTCACAGTCCTATTTCTTTAGAAAATGGATTCATCGTAATACAGAATATCGCCTGTGTATACTTCCACATTGCAGCGGATTGTGTATGAGTTGCGCTTTGCTAAAACGCTGTAATATGTAGAATCTTTCTCCTCAACTACTTCAATCGTACGGGCGAAGAAGTTGCTGTCGGCTATTTTACCGTATACCTTGATTACGGCGTAAGCCAGATCTTCAGAGATATACTCAAGCTCGTCAGGCATTTTTTCTTCCAGTTTTGACTGGTCTGCCGCGTCAGTTTTTGAGCTGACTACTGCGCCGTCAGAGGCGTTTATCTCATAGAAATACTCAGTGTCTCCGGCGATAATATCAAGGGAATAGAGGAGATCTCCGTCCTTTGAGATAAAGTCGTATGCCTGGTAGAGGACGTCTTCCTCAGTAATACCGGCGTCGGCCAAGGCGGCATCATAGGCCTTTTCAAAGTCGATAAGACCCTTTGCCGAAGGCTCCTGGCCGATTACGCAGATATTTCCAAGCTGGCTTTCATAGTGTTTTGCGATGACAGCAAGATCGTCAAGAGACAGGTCATCAATGCCGGAAATGTCAGGGAGCTTTTCTTTCAAAGTGGATTTCAAAATCGCAAGACCGTCAGCGGCCGACTTATCGTCCTCGGGCATGACAGATTCGTCATAGGTCTGGACAAGAACGGTGATTGGTGGCGCATCGCTGTCTTTTCCAAAGGAGTTTACAAGAACACGCTCCATAGCCTCTCTTGTAATCTCATCATCATTTGCTATAGTTACAAGGAGGACTCCGCCGCTTACATAACCTTTGTCATACATCTGGCGGGCCAGAGGTGTAAAGTATTCCTGGATGGCCTTGTTTCTTATCTTCACATCGTCCGTTGCGTCCTCGCCGTCATCATCAAAGGTGAGAACTTTCTGGACTTTGTGGTCCTCGTTAAAGAGCATTTTCACATCGGTATCACCATTTACCATCATAGTGGAATGTGTAAGGGTGGCATTGTGCTCTCTTATTGCGAAGGCCGCAATTACGATTGCTACCATAATCACCAGAACGATGTTAAATCCGATTGCAGCCTTTCGGAATGTTTTTTTTGAATCATTATTCATTTAAGGATCTCCTTTAAAATGCCTTATTTCAAAAGTTGTAAATTATTATATCAGATATCACTTTATAAAGCAAAGAATAATGTCTCATTTTTATTTGAAATTAAAAAATTTTCAGATATAATCAAAATATACGGATATTTTTGTCGAGGTTGTTGAAAGCATGAAAAACAGTGATATTTTTATAGAGAAATATAAAATGCTGGAAAAGGCCGCAATCGAGAAATACGGCTTTGAAAGCGACGGCAGGGCAATTTACAATCTTGAGCGGATGGGGAAGTTCAGGCCTGTGCGGAATAATTTGGCATACTGCCGGGACGTGCGGAATCTTCTCATGCACAACCCGAAGATAGACGGGGAGGACGCCGTCCAGCCAAGCGATAAGGTCATAGCGTTTTTGGACAAGGTTTTGAACATGGTAAACAGCTCAGAGAGCTGCATGAAATACGCCATAAAAATGGAATCCCTTTATTACAGAAGCCGGGAGGACAATGTCTACTCCGCTATGGAGCGGATGAACAGAAACCACTACTCCCATGTGCCAATTTTGGAAAAGGGACGTGTGGCCGGCGTTTTCAGTAAAAGCGCCATATTTTCAATAATAATGAGGGGAAAATCCGGTGAGGATCTAAAAAAGCTGCGCTTTTCCGATATCATGGATTACACTGCCATCGACTACAAAGGGTCAGAGACTTACGTTTTCATTGACAAAAACGTCCTTGTTGAGACGGCGGAGGATATATGTGAGGACTATTACCGGCACAGAAAAAGAATAGGTATGTTTTTCATCACCGATAACGGCACTGAGAGCGGCAGGCTCCTGGGGGCCATAACCCCGTGGGAGATTTTAGGCACGAAATAGGATAAAAGAGCCTTAAATGAAGGACAAAAATACATAAAATAGGATGAAAGAGCCTCAATGGCAGGATATAAAATAGAAAAATAGGACAAGATAAATATAAAAAGCGGTCCCAAAAGGGACCGCTTTGAATTTTTAATTTTTAGCTTTTTTTATGGAACAGCTTTCCCATCTCGTATACCGGCTGGCAGGAGATGTTGGTGCCAAGCTGGCGGAAGAGCTGTTCGTCCGTCTCGGAGATGATGACGGAGAAATGCACATCGCAGCCTACGAGTTTTGGAAGCTGGTCAAGAGCCTTTTTGGCAAGCGGGTTTGACACAGCGCAAATACACAGAGCCATAAGTATCTCATTTGAGTGAAGACGTGGGTTCCTGTGGCCCAGGATCTCCGTTTTCAGATTACATACAGGCTCTATTATCTGTGGACTTATAAGGTCCACATCGTCGTCGATGTCCGCAAGATACTTAAGGGCGTTTAGCAGCAGTGCTGACGCGGCCCCCAGAAGGGCGGAAGTCTTGCCTGTAATTATCTTCCCGTCGGGCAGAGCCAGGGCGCCGGCGGGACCGCCGGTCTGCTTTTCTTTCTCCAGGGCCGCGGCGATGGCCGGGCAGATATCGTCGGTGATTTCCGCCTGGTTCACAAGCAGCTCCGTCTTTCTCACAACGCTCTCATCCACAAGGCCCTTTATAAAATCGATCTGGGCTTTCAGGTGCCGGCGCATGATCTCCTTTTTAGAGGCAATGCAGCACACTTCATCGTCGCTTATGCAGAAACCTGCCATGTTGACGCCCATGTCCGTAGGGGATTTATATGGGCAGTCGCCGTAGATTTTCTGGAACATTGTCTTTAAAACAGGGAAGATCTCAACGTCTCTGTTGTAGTTTACCGCCGTCTGGCCGTAAGCTTCCAGGTGGAATGGGTCTATCATGTTCACATCGTTAAGGTCGGCTGTGGCCGCCTCATATGCAAGGTTTACAGGGTGTTTTAGCGGCAGGTTCCAGATGGGGAATGTCTCATATTTGGCATAGCCCGCCTTCACGCCCCTCATATGCTCCTGATAGAGCTGGGACAGGCACACGGCCATTTTGCCGCTGCCGGGGCCGGGGGCTGTAACCACAACAAGAGACCGATCTGTTTCTATATAATCGTTTATGCCGTAGCCGTTTTCGCTGACGATACTGCGAACATCCGATGGATAGCCGGGGATGGGATAGTGCTTCCATGTCTTTATGCCCAGAGAGTTCAGTCTGGCGATAAAGGAGGAGGCAGTAGGCTGGCCGGCGTAGAATGTAACAACCACGCTGCCAACATAGAGGTCCATGTCTCTGAAAACGTCAATAAGCCTTAAAATATCGTCCTCGTATGTAATGCCAAGGTCAGCTCTAATTTTGCTGTTTTCAATATCTGTGGCGCTGATTACAAGGACGATTTCCACATCGTCTTTTAATGTCTGAAGCATTCTTATTTTACTGTTTGGCTGAAAGCCCGGGAGGACTCTTGCGGCGTGATAGTCGTCAAAGAGCTTACCGCCAAACTCAAGATAGAGTTTGCCGCCCAGATCGCTTATACGTTTTCTTATGTGCTCCGACTGGAGCCGGAGATATTTGTCGTTGTCAAAACCAATATTTTGCATAGATTACCCCACCTATATTCTATACTGTAACCGGTAGTTTGAATGATTAAATATAATACCGTGTGGAAAAAACACAAAAATAATTATATAATATCCCACCCGCCGGCACAAGTATAATTTTATAATAAAATTACAAATTGCCCGCCGCCCCAGGCCGCCGGCAGTAGGTAAGCACCGCCGCCAGGAGTACCCACACTCACCGCCGCACCGCTGAGCCAAGACCCGCGCCCTCTTACCGCCGTACCCAAATTAGCTGCCGGGCGGCGGGGGAGGGAAAAGACTGCGGCTCAGGCCCTCTGCCCGGCGCTCCGATGGAAGGCCGGCCTTTATGAAAGTGGGACTGCTAGGCAGCGCCGTACACCACACTCACCGCCAGGAGCACCCACACTCACCGCCGCACCTGTCCCGTCATTATTTTCGCCGTACACCACACTCGCCGCCGCCCGGAGCCCAGCCCAACAGGTGCCCGCTACGCTGGCCGTCCCCATCACTTGTGCTACCGGCGGCATACCCACGCTCATGCTGGTGGGACTGCCTGATGGCGCCCTATGGCCCACTATGCACTGTGCCCACTAGCGCAGAATGTCCCTCTGGGCCATGGGCGGACAATGTTCGGGGGGATTTATAATGGTAAAACCGCTGCCATGTTGCAAGAAAAAGGTTTATTGTGTATAATATTTTAGACAAAATACTGAAAAATTGAGAGGTATTCAAGTTGGAAACAATGGAAAAAGCCGTTTTGGTTGGACTTTACGCCGATAGTATGGAGCCGGCGGAGCGGTCAACCGATGAGAGCATGGATGAGCTGGAGGCCCTTCTCGATACCGCCGGCGGCGTCGCCGTGGGCAGAGTACTTCAGTACCGTGATAAGCCGGAGCCGCGAAGCTTTATAGGAGCGGGCAAGGTAAGGGAAGTTAAAGAGCTTGTAAACGCCGAAGGCTGCGACCTTGTTGTGTTCGATAACGAGCTTAGCCCGTCCCAGAGCCGGGCTTTGGAGGACGATCTTGGAGTCAGGGTAGTTGACAGGTCATCTCTCATTTTGGATATATTCGCCCAGAGGGCCAGGACAAGCGAGGGCCGCCTTCAGGTTGAGCTTGCCCAGTATAAATATCTTCTTCCACGACTCACCGGTATGTGGACCCACCTTGTGCGCCAGACGGCAGCCGGCGGCTCAAGCCCAATAGGAACAAGAGGCCCTGGCGAGACCCAGCTTGAGACCGACAGAAGGCATATAAGAAGAAAAATCCAGAAGCTTGAAGATGAACTGAAAGCTGTCAGGAAGGTCCGGGCCACCCAGAGAAAGTTAAGGGAGAAAAACTCCGTTCCCGTCATCGCACTTGTGGGCTACACAAACGCAGGAAAATCCACCCTTTTAAACGCCCTGACCGGTGCGGGGATACCTGCCCGGAACAGGCTTTTCGATACCCTTGACACCACAACAAGGAAAATCCGCCTTAGCGCCACGAAAGAGGCACTTTTATCCGACACCGTCGGATTTATAAGAAAGCTGCCACACCATCTGGTTGAGGCGTTTAAGGCAACCCTGGAGGAGCTTACTTACGCCGACCTTCTCCTCCACGTTATTGACGTTTCAAACCCACAGTGGCGGGAGCAGGCGGAGGTTGTTGACAGCCTCATACTCCAGCTTGGGGCTGAAAAGACCCCCAGGATCGAAGTTTACAACAAAACTGACCTTCTGCCGGAAGGGGAGATACTGCCCAGAGGAGAGGGGATAGTTGAAATCTCCGCCGCCACGGGAGCGGGGATGGAAAATCTCATAAGTGAGATATGCAAGATCCTTGACAGTCAGAGAAGGGAAGTACTTTTACGCATACCATACGATAAAGGCGGCGTTATGGATATGCTCCACAGAAAAAGCGAGATACTTAAAACCGAGTATAAAGACAGTTTTATTGAGGTCTCGGCCATAGTGACCCCGGAGGTTTACGGGGCATTGAAAGATTATATTGAGGTAAAGTGATGGAAGTTTTTCGTGTGCCCTCAGGGTACGGCCAGTCTGAGATAGTGGAGAAGAAGTCCCGGTTCATCGGCCATGTGTGGAAGGTGGAAAATGAGGAGCAGGCCATATCTCACATAAAGGACATGCGTGAGCAGTACTATGACGCAAACCACAATGTCTACTGCTATATATTAAAAGAGGGCGGCATAATGCGCTACACCGACGACGGGGAGCCGTCGGGCACCGCTGGAATGCCGGCTCTGGATGTTTTTAGGGGGCAGGAGATTTATAATGTCTGCTGCGTTGTAACAAGATATTTCGGCGGCACTCTTTTGGGTACCGGCGGCCTTGTGAGGGCATATTCCAAGACGGCAAAGCTTGCCCTTCAGAACGCGGGAATATCAGAGATGAGAATGTGGACAACGGCTATGATACCATGTTCCTACGGCCAGTTTGAGCGGATAAGGCGTGAGATAGAAAAGTTTTCCGGCGTAACTGAGGATACGGACTACGGCGCCGAGATCGTTATAACAGCCTCATTTCCCAGTGAGAATGTGGAGCCATTTTGCGCCCGGCTGACGGAGATCACCGCAGGAACTGTAACTAAAGACAGCGTTCTCATAACAGAAGAGGCCTTCCGGCCAATGGAAATTGAAATGCCGGCCTGTGATTAAATAACAGCCCCGGCAAAGGGAAAATTATCCCTTTGCCGGGGCCTTTTTTGTCCAATTTGCCGGGGCCATTCGCCCCGGCCCCATGGCTGTTGTTGCTGCGCTTGCCGGGGCCATTCGCCCCGGCCCATGGCCGTTGTTGCTGCGCTTGCCGGGGCCGTTCGCTCCGTCCCCATTGCTGTTTCGCTCCGTCCCCATTGCTGTTTCCCTCCGGCCCATGGCCGTTTTTTCACCGGACCCCAGAGCTGTTTTCCCCGGGCCGGAAGAGGCAGGAAAAGCTCGCAGCCCTATATTTCGTTATTTTTACATTTTTAAATGCAAGAGAGCAAGCTGAAAATATGCATTTTGACCGAAGAAAATAGAAAATACACGAAAATATGCAAATTTCTTCAATTTTAAGTTGCAAAATGAAAAAGTTGTGATATATTAATTACATTAAAGCGTTAGGAGGTCAAACTATGAGTTTAAAAAACGAGTATTTAATCGGGCTTATGGGCAGAGTTATCGCCAGAAACCCCGGTGAAGCTGAATTCCATCAGGCAGTCAGGGAAGTTCTGGAATCTCTTGAGCCTGTTATTGAAAAAAATCCTCAGTTTATTGAAAACGGCATTATCGAGAGCATCGTTGAGCCGGAGCGTATCATCAAGTTCAGAGTTCCATGGGTCGATGACAGCGGCAAGGTACAGGTTAACCGCGGTTACAGGATCCAGTTCAACAGCGCCATCGGTCCATACAAGGGCGGCCTGCGTTTCCACCCGTCCGTTACCGAGAGCGTTATCAAATTCCTGGGCTTCGAGCAGATCTTTAAAAACTCTCTAACAGGACTTCCTATTGGCGGCGGCAAGGGCGGCAGCGACTTTGACCCTAAGGGCAAGTCGGACAGGGAAGTTATGCGCTTCTGCCAGAGCTTCATGACTGAGCTTTACAAATATGTTGGCGCCGATGTGGACGTTCCCGCCGGTGATATAGGCGTAGGCGGCAGAGAGATCGGCTATCTCTTCGGCCAGTACAAGCGCATCACAAGCACATTCCACGGCGTTCTTACCGGCAAGGGTATCCCTTACGGCGGCTCCCTTGCAAGAACTGAGGCTACCGGCTTCGGTCTGTGCTATTTCACAGAAGAGCTTTTAAAAGACAAGGGCACATCTTTTGAAGGTAAGACTGTTGTAGTTTCCGGCTCCGGTAACGTTGCCATCTACGCAAACCAGAAGGCAACAGAGCTTGGCGCAAAGGTTGTCGCAATGAGCGACTCTAACGGCTACATTTATGATAAAAACGGCGTTGATCTCAAAGCCATCAAGCAGATCAAGGAAGTTGAGCGCAAGAGAATCAAAGAGTACCTGAACTATCATCCGGAGGCTGAGTACCATGAGGGCTGCAGCGGTATCTGGAAGATTAAGTGCGACATCGCTCTTCCATGCGCTACACAGAACGAGATCGATGAGGCTTCCGCTAAGGCACTTGTTGCAAACGGCGTTATGGCTGTATGCGAGGGCGCAAACATGCCTTCCACACCTGAAGCTATCGAGGTATTCCAGTCCAGCGGCGTATTCTTCGGCCCGGCTAAGGCAGCAAACGCCGGCGGCGTAGCAACAAGCGCCCTTGAAATGAGCCAGAACTCTATGAGATATTCCTGGACATTTGAAGAGGTTGACGCAAAGCTCCATGACATCATGGTAAACATCTATCGCAATATCTCCGCTGCTGCTGAAGAGTACGGTATGAAGGACAATCTTGTTGCCGGCGCTAACATCGCAGGCTTTATGAAGGTTGCAAACGCCATGAACGCCCAGGGCGTGGTATAATAATCCCTGCGGAAAAACATGCATTCAGATTGAATAAAAATTAAATTCCCGGTTGGAAAAAGTTATTCCTGCCGGGAATTGTTTTTAAGTAAATTACAGATTAAATTGAGGATTTTGTCTTGAAGAGAATTTTGGAATATTATATAATATACAATAAAGAGTTATATGTATAGCGGGGAACTGTACAAATCGCACTACCCATTTCAGCTGCACCGGCAGGCGGCGTGGATATGAAATGTGGAGATTGACTTTAGGCCAACGATAATGTGTGAGAAATTATCCAGACCCTACGGAAGAAAAGGAGGAGAATCTATGAAGAAAAAACTGATGGCGATAATACTTAGCGTCTTATTTGTTGTCGCCCTGTTTCCTGTGTCGGCTTTTGCCGCCGGAGAGAGAGTGCTCTTTTTAGGGGACAGCATCACCACAGGCTACGGCCTGGGTGAAGGAGAGAAGTCATATGTAGATATCATGGAAAGTGATGGATATGATATTGCAGTTGACGCCGAAAGCGGCTTTACCACCCAGGATATTTTAAACAATATGGCAGACAATATGGCAGAATATAAGTTCGCTATCGAATATACTGATTTTGTTGTCATCACTATCGGCGGAAACGACCTTATGAACACACTTTACAAGTTCGTAGTGGATAACTATAACGCCGACCCTGATAATGGGGAGAAAAAATTAACTGTGGAAGAACTGAAAACTGCGCTGACAGGTGAGCTTGATATCATGCTGCTTCTCAGCATCGCATCTTACATACCTCAGTTTAAGGATTCTCCTGAGGAGCTTGTTGCCATAGCGCAGTTTAAAAATAATCTGGGGCAGATAATAAGCAGTATAAACAGCATAAATCCCGACGCTACGGTAATAGTGGCAAACCAGTATAACCCATATCGCAAGATAGATAACGCCATGGTTTTCGATATAGTTAAAACCTTTGAAGACGGCGTTTTGAAAATGAACTATGCCATTAGTGGAATAAGCGGTAATTTTGAGATACTGGACGTATATAGTGCGTTCAAAGACGCTGCAGCTCCATGCACAAACGCTGTTTTTGGCGGCATGGGCGGTGAAAACAACCTTGACTTCCACCCCAACGCCCTGGGCCACAGCCTTATTGCCGCAGGCGTTGAGAATATCATTTCGGACTATAACGGAGAGGGAACACCGGACTTCGAATTATCTGAAACGCTGTATGATTTCGGCAGCATTTACGATGTACCTAAAAGCGCGGAATTCACCATTACAAACACTGGCGACACAACTCTTAGGAATATAGAAGTGTATACAAATTCGGTAGATCCCTTCTTTACTATAAGTGAAGATTATGATAAGACACTGGCGCCAGGAGAGAGTACTACATTTACAGTTACCATGACGTGGCGGGACCCCGGAGAAGAAAGTAGGTTCATCTGGGTTACTGTCCATGTAAGAGCAGATCATGTAGAAAGTAAGGAAATAGGGCTGACAGGCGATTTTGAACCTTTGGATACAAAATATACTGTGTATGATGAAAGCGGCTATTGGGTTGGTTCCTTTGCAACACTGGAAGAGGCTTTCGCTGTTTGCCATCAGGGGTATTCTGTTGATTTCAAAGTTGACACAGTTCTGACTGAGCAGATACCCGATGGCGTTACGCTGTATGCTTACGGGGACATTACAATCACAGTAAACGATGCAAGTTATATCGGTAATGGCGAAATTAATATAGATTATGTTAAGGTCATATATAACGGCCAGACTATTATAAGCCCTGGCGATGATGGAATTTTGAAATCAGATGAATCCGAGATCACCTGGTCCAAAGAAGGGCTGACTCTTGTATACGGAACTGCGGAAATACAGGAAGGCAAGACATTCTATCTCATGACAGAGGACGGAGAAGATAAGATACCTCTTAACCTTTATATTGAGAGGGATGGCGAACTTGTTGTAAACGGCACACTTAAGGCAGTGTCCGGCAATGTGTCCGATACCGGCTCTGTAATCACAGTTGACGGAAAGATGACGGTAAACGGCGACCTGAGCCTTGCCCAGAAGGCGAAGATCGTTGTAAACGAAGGCGGCACTTTCCAGATTGCTGATGTTGAAGCTAAAGACCTGATAGGCGCTGACGGCAAGAGCGTGCTCAAGGGCGATATCGTATTAAACTACGGCTCAAGCTTTATTTATGACGGCATAAGCGTTATGGACAGTGCATCTCCAGTAAAGCTTGTCTCCGGCAAAGCCACGCTGAACCTGGGCAATCTTGATGCAAGTAACATAACTTCCTCCTATGTAGATCTTGAAATAGAGGGAAATACAGAGGTAACAGGTGTTGCCAATGCATATTTCAAGATAAATTACTCGGGTCTTAACATCAACCTGCCGATACATATGACGCTGAAAAGCGGCACTGCCAAAATTACCTCCGGCGGCACTTTGAACCTTATGAAAGGCTCCGAAGTTCCTGGGTTTGGCGCACTTGGCAGCAGCAGCCTCAAAGTTGAAAGCGGCGCGGCGCTGAATATTATGAGCGGCGGCGCTATGGAGATCCAGTCAGGCTCAGCCTTTGTAGGTACAGCCAATGTCTACGGAGATGTATATATCTTCGACGATAACGGCCTTGGATCTGACGCTGTGTTTGAGATAAAGAGCGAAGAGGGCGGAGTATACGCCATGAAAGATTCTGTATCTGCCACAATTAACGGCGGTACAATGGAAAACGGCGATTATACATACACCTCTGTAACACCGGGCAACAGCACCCAGAGCACATTTACATCAAAGTGGTCAGGCGACCAGACGGAAGACGAGCCAGTGTTTGACGTTATTGACGGTGAAGGAGCACCTGTCGGGTCTTACGGGGCGCTTAAAGACGCCTTTGATGCCTGCCAGAGCGGCTACACCGTTCTTGTAGGGGAAGACTCAGAGCTGACGGAAGTTATTCCTGATGGAGTTACCGTTGAAGTTTTATTAGGATACACGTTAACTGTAAGCGATATGGCAAATGTGGGAAACGGTACTGTTAAATTCAGAATCGGCTCAGATTTTGTTTATAAAGGCTCCAAGATCATAGGCGACTTCAGCGACGACGAGGCTATTATACAAAATAGCGACTGCATTTTTACTCTGACAAAAGATAGCCTGACCATGAGTGAAGGTAACATCTCATGGATCCGGATACCTGCTGGCAAAACCCTTGACCTTGGCTCTCTCGGCGTTGACCTTGAGATTCCCGAAAGTGTCGTATTGACTTTGGACGGCGCCCTGAGAACAGGCGATAAAGCATTGAATGTGGAAGATGATGGCAAAATTGTTCTAAATGATGGTGGATCCTTTACAGGCACTGCCAATAATAACGGCGACATTTTTATAATCAACCACAATGACCTTACAAATGACCTGAGAATTGTTCTCGATACTAATGGTCGCCTGGCTGTAAAAGATGAAGTAACATCCATAAAAGCGACTATTGTAAACGGCGAGCTGCAACAAAGCGGAATGACCGGTTTTATACCTACAGAGGAGAATCCACGGGTCGAAGTTTATTTCAATACAAAGTGGGAATATTCTGAAGACGGAGGCGTGCAGGAAGGCGACGATGAGGAAGAAGGTCCGACACGCTATATCCTCAACTTCCAGACAAACGGCGGCTCAAAGATCGACGTTATGGGTGCTGTCTCCGGAACAACAGTGGACCTTACAAAGTATATCCCTGAAAGAGAGGGCTATGAGTTTGCAGGCTGGTATGCTGACGAGAGCCTTACAGAGAAGATTGACTCTGTAAAGATGACAGGAAGCAAGACTGTATATGCCGCATGGAACCCGTTTAAAGATATAGACTCCTCCGAATGGTACTATGACGGGGCGGTATACACCTACAGCCATGGGCTTATACTTGGCGTTGAGACAGATGAGTTCGGACCTTTGGAAAAGACCACAAGAGGCATGTTTGTAACAATCCTCTACCGTCTTGAGGGTGAGCCGGCAGTTTCCGGCGCTCCGGAATTTACGGATGTTGACCCTGATATGTACTATGCTGACGCAATCGCATGGGCGGCGAAGAATGAGATAGTTCTCGGCAACGGGGACGGCACCTTCGGACCTGAAGACTCTCTTACAAGAGAGCAGATGGCGGCAATACTCTACCGTTATGCGAAGTACAAGAGCTATGACACTTCCGCAAGCGCTGACCTTGACAGCAAGTTCACAGACGCCGCTAAGACCAGCGACTGGGCAGTAGAAAACCTGTCCTGGGCAAACGCCATGGGCTTTATAATCGGCGACTCCGACACGACTATAAACCCACAGGGCTCCGCGACACGTGATATCATGGCAACTATCCTTATGCGTTTCTGCAAAGAGTATAAAGTATTCTGAACAGGCGGAAGCAGCTCAGGATCTTGGGTGATTTCCAATCCGGAAATAATGTAATTTCCGTGGGCTTTAAGTCATAAGCTGGCATGAGAATATGCGGTATTAGCAAAAGATAAAAAGAAGCCGGGTTTTAACCCGGCTTCTTTTTTGCGCCTGATTTTCAGTTTTAGCCTCAGTCCACGCCACCGCACTGCACAGCCACCCGGCACACGCCGTCCTGCACCTGCACCCGCCGCACCGCCACGCAGCACACACTGCACCGCCTCGCTGACCAGCCGCACA
>CALXGH010000056.1 GCA_944387845.1 uncultured Oscillospiraceae bacterium | reverse complement strand
AAAATAAGGTGTGTATTTTCATTTTTAAGCCATGGCGCACCTTTTAAAATGCCCTCCATTGTCTCGCCGCCCATACCGGCGATAATCACGGTGTCCGCCGAATCAGCCGGTACTCCTGACAGGCCGTCTGTGAGAAAAAATGATATTTTATCAAATACCCCGGCATTTTTCGCCGTCTCAATGGCGTTATTAAGTGGGCCTTCATTTATATCTGTAGCGATTATATTCCTGCATATATCATTTTCTGCCAGGTATACGGGCAGATATCCGTGGTCTGTACCTATATCAGCAGCAGCACTGCCCTTTTTTACATAGGAGGCTATGAGAGAAAGCCTGGGATTTAATTTCATAACTTCACCTTAAAAATACAAGGCGGACAAAAGTCCGCCTGTAATTGAACTCTCTTTATTAAAGCTTTGATGCGAACTCATTGAGGACTTCAATGAAGTCGTCAGGGTCAACGCCGTGTACTGCACAGGCTTCTTCAATAGTCTCCCCGCTTGCAAGGGCGCAGCCAAGGCAATGCATTCCTATCGCCTGAAACAATTTTACAGCGCCGGGAGCTTTTTCCAGAACTTCTGTAATAATCGTCTCTTTAGTAAATTCGTACATCGATAATTACCTCCAAAGTATTTATAGCCTTATTATATACACAAGCCCGATTTTTTTCAATACAAAAAGGTACCAAAATAGACATTTAGCCCACCTACATTTGTATTGACTCAGAAACCGCATTAAAACTTTTCGTCTATGATATTTTAAAGCTTTTACGCAAAAAAGAGCGGGATTTATATCCCGCCCTTAAAATTTCGCCGCTATTAAGCATTTTCCCCCTTAATTTTTGCGAAACACTCACTGCAGTAAACAGGCCTGTCTGCTTTCGGCTCAAAAGGAACCTTCGCTTCTTTACCGCAAGCAGCGCAAACTGCGGTAAAATATTCTCTTGGACCACGGAGAGCGGCCTTGCGCGCATCGCGGCAAGCCTTACATCTCTGCGGCTCATTCTGGAATCCATGCTCGGCGTAAAACTCCTGTTCCCCAGCAGTAAAAACAAACTCATTACCACAGTCTTTGCATTTTAAAATTTTGTCTTCGTACATTTTGTATCCTCACTTTTGACTTTTTTGCCTTCCGGCAGTTTATTTGCGTACAGTAACACTGTAGTCGCCAGGATTAATAAAATTGCGCCAATTTTTTCCTGATACGCTGGACCGTGTTGTCCACAGATTTGTAAGACTTTCCGATAGCTTTGGCTATCTCGTCATATGACTGACCTTCAAGATAAAGTCTTAAGACCTCGGACTCCAGTTTGGAAAAACGCTTGTCCGTGTTTTCAAGAAGCTCAGAGAGCCGCTCTCTTAAGATAATAAGGTCTTCAGGATTTCGCGCTGAGTTTGCTGCAAGAGTTTTACTTTCATCAAAATGAGGAGACTGAAAAGAGACATAGTCATTTAAGGGGAAGTGTTTTAATCTTGCTGCGTTTTTGATTGCTGTGAATAGTCTGTTTTTTATGCAAAGCTCCGCATAGGTTTTAAAAGACGCGCCCTCATCTGGTGAGTACTGGCGAATAGCCGCTATAAGTCCAAGCATACCCTCCTGAATGAGATCCTCGCTCTCGCCGCCTATGAGAAAATAGGGTCTGGCACAAGCTTTTACAACTTTGCTGTATTTCTGGATGAGCAGCTCCTCTGCCTCGGTATTGCCACTGCGCAGTTCATTTAAAAGCTGCTCGTCATCATAGTTTTTAATATCATCAAATTTCATAAAAAATTTAAAAAATGTTAATCTCTATTTGTCTAAATTATATGTTCGAAATATGTAATAGTCAAGTACTTTTTGTTATTTTGTTGAAATAAGATAAGAATTATACCTTGATTTTCGTCAATACTTACAAAGAGTTCCGACTATTATAAAATAACCGGAGCCGGTCATGTGCCCATTGCACCTATATAGGGAATTTTAAGGTGGTCATATGCCTTTTTTGTGGCGCATCTGCCCCTAGGTGTCCTTGTGAGATACCCCTGCTGCATCAAAAATGGCTCGCAGACATCCTCTATGGTTATGGACTCCTCGTTTATTGTGGATGCAATCGTCTCAAGGCCCACAGGACCGCCACCGTAATTTTCGATAATGGACGTAAGTAATCTTCTGTCCATGGCGTCAAGGCCGCAGGCATCAATCTCAAGGCGTGTCAGAGCGATATCCGCAATCTCTCTTGTAATAACACCGTTACCATATACCTGTGCAAAGTCTCTTACGCGCTTTAACATCCTGTTTGCGATACGCGGTGTGCCTCTGCTTCTGGAGGCAATCTCGTACGCGCCGTCGCTATCTATTGGAACGCCTAAAATAGATGCAGAACGCTCTACTATCTGTTTCAGCTCCTCAGGTGTATAAAGTTCCAGTTTCAAATCTATACCGAATCTGTCTCTTAGCGGTGAGGATAGCTGTCCGGACCTTGTAGTAGCTCCAACTAAAGTAAAATTTTTCAGTTCAAGACAAATAGATGTGGCCGTAGGTCCCTGGCCGATGATGATGTCGATGTGCTTATCCTCCATGGCGGGATAGAGTATCTCTTCAACATACCTATTCATTCTGTGTATCTCGTCGATAAACAGCACATCGTTTTCATTTAAATTTGTAAGCAGAGCCGCCAAGTCCTTAGGTTTTTCAATAGCCGGGCCTGAGGTTTTTCTAATGGTAACCCCCATCTCAGAGGCAATTATGGAGGCGAGAGTCGTCTTTCCAAGTCCCGGAGGGCCGTGAAGTAGCACATGGTCAAGGGGCTCCCCTCTCATTTTGGCACTTTTAATGAAAACAGAGAGGTTTTCTTTGACCTTATCCTGGCCGATATACTCATCCAGTGTAAGCGGCCGAAGGCTTGCCTCACCCTCGTCGCTTTTTATGACCGACGCGGAGACTATTTCTTTCTCGTTTTCTTCGCCAATGTTTATATCATCACTAAAATCTATCATAAGCAGTACTCCTTATTTAAGCGAGCTTTTAAGCACTTCTTTTATTATCTCTTCTACCGTCAGGTTCTCCGCATCGATACCTCTGAGAGCATTTGTAATCTCAGCTGAGGAATAACCCAAAACTACGAGAGCCGCCGTAGCCTCAGATACCTTATTTCCAGGCAGCGCTGGGCCAACCTTGTTTATGGTCGCTCCGACTTTTACCCCAGTGGTTTCCTTGGCTATTTTGTCTTTAAGCTCTAAAATCACGCGCTGGGCCGTTCTTTTGCCAATCCCTGGGGCAGATGACAATACCTTCTCATCTTCCGTTATAACCGCCATGGCGAGGCCCTCAGGGGTTGTAGACGACAGTATTGATATGGCCGCTTTCGGGCCGACTCCGGATACGCCAAGGAGCAACTCGAAACACCGCTTCTCATTGGTGTCGATAAATCCGTAAATATCAAATGTATCCTCTTTTATGTTGCAATATGTATAAAGCCGCTGTTTCTTTCCGTCCTCCAAATATGATAGGGTATTTCTGGTGGTATAACATTTATAACCCACACCGGAAATATCCACTACAACGGAGACAGAGTCGATTTTCTTTATTGTACCTTCTAAATAGTAAAACATTCGGTTCCGTTCCCTTCTATGTTAAGTAACGATGATGAGTATCTAGCATGACATATGGCCACAGCCAGGGCATCCGAGGCGTCGTCCGGTTTTGCCTTCTGGCTAAGGTTCAGCTGACGCTTTACCATATCCATAACCTGCCTTTTCTCAGCCCTACCATATCCGGTCAGCGCCTGTTTTATCTGGAGAGGCGTGTATTCGTACATAGGAATGTCTTTATTCTCCCCTGCAAGTATTATAACCCCTCTGCCGTGGGCAACGGCAATACCTGTAGTAAGGTTTGTATTGAAAAAAAGCTCCTCTATGGCGATACAGTCCGGTTTGAACATATCGATTATTTCAGACATATCCGTATATATCCTGCTAAGCCTCAGGGCCAGCCGCTGTTTTGCCGGAGTGGTTATCACACCGCACCGAACCATTTTCAGGTTACTGCCAGAACTTTCGATAACACCGAATCCAACAGTAGCCACACCAGGGTCGATACCCAGTATTCTCACAGTCTAATCACCGCCCTAAATCAGAATTTTTGAAAAATTCAAAAGGAATGCTCACAAAATCACTTTAAACATTTTACCACAACGCAATGCCACTTATCAACTAAATATAGTTGTTCCACCGCTTATTTCAACCATAAATATGGCAAAGCCCTCGGAGAAAATCTCCGAGGGCCACTATTCTTTTTCAGTCTTATCTCATTTTAAGAAGTCGCTCAATATGTTTATAAAGCAGGAAAGTTATGAGTGAGACCACAAGGCCTTTAAACAGGTTAAAGGGTGCCACAGCGAAGAGAACCAGGGTCGCCACGCTGTTTATAGATCCGTTTACCGCTGTGCCCATTGCAATAAGCTGCTCAAGAGGCAGACCGTAAAGTGCAGAGAAAGCAGGCAGAAGATATACGGCATTGAAAAGGCTTCCGAATATGGCCATAATCGCCGTACCTGCTGCCATACCTATTATTGCGCCTTTTTTAGTTTTGTTCTTGTAATAAATGATTGTCGCCGGCAGCACAAAGGAACAACCTACTACAAAATTGGCGAAATCTCCTACAAACGCTGTTGATGTGCCCTTCAAAAAGAGCTTTAAAATTACTTTTACAAGCTCACAGACAACACCGGCAACTGGGCCCAGTGAAAATGAGCAGATAAGTACCGGAACTTCGCTGAAGTCCAGCTCATAAAATGAAGGTGCAAAAGGAAGAGGAAACTCCCAATACATGATCACCGCAGCGGCTGCCGCAAAAATTCCTATGTAAGCTACACGCTTGGATTTTGACTGACGCTCAAGTTTCAAAACTTTTCGCTCAACAAGCATCGCTACAAGGAAAAGTCCCACAAAGACCAGCAGGCAAACACAGACATAAGCTACGTTGTCCTGTACGGCCATCCATAAGTTTTTCAGGTTTTCTGACATAAAAATACCCCCAAATATTAATTGAAACACCTGAGCATGACCTTCAGGTGCCGCAACTATACACGGAGGAGTTGTGCACATCTTCTTCCATCCGGACTATACCGTTGGTCCCGGAGTTTCACCGAGTCAGCCGTCATAAAAACGGGTCGCGGACTTTACCGCCAGTGGGGAATTTCACCCCGCCCTGAAGACATCTCATTAAATTGTTTCCTCAACTATTATAGCACCCTTTTTTTCAATTGCAACAACAAATTATAACTCTCTTTAACAAGATGACAAAATCTGCATAAACTGTATTGAAGTTTCATTTCTTCATGATCCATTTTTGGAAAAACATTATAAGGAGGAAATTAAATGCCATCAAAGGTATCACCAGGGCCGATAGACAGAGATAATTGCACTTCTTTCTGCGAGGCCGTTCCAATTCATACTAATAAGATTTTCGATTCCTGCAAAGATAAAGACTGCATCGAGGATCTGAGGGTTTATCCAACAGTAACTTCTCAGGCTGCCATCGATAACGCCATGAGTATCAGAGCCAGAAACGCTGAGCTTCTTTACATAAATTTAGACGTTGAAGAGGTCGCTTTCCACAGAGGCTATTATTCAGTAGATGTAAGATTCTTCTATAAGATCACCGGTGAGGCTTATTCTCTGATAAACAACTCCACAGAGATCACCGGTCTTGCTGTTTTTGACAAGAGAGTAATTCTCTTCGGCAGCGAGGGTAAAGCAAAGATCTTCACATCCGTTTCAGGTGCCTGCGGCGGCGAAATCGTAAACTTCGAAAAGGCAAGACTGCCGAAGGCTGTTGTCGAGGCCGTTGATCCTGTTGTACTGAACATGCGCCTTGTAGACGGCTGCGGCTGCTGCCAGGATAACGACGTTCTGGATGTTCCGGAATTTATCGCAAACAGCTTCTCCGCACCTTTGTCCGGCGACCTTTGCAATAAGATCTGGCTCGTATCCCTGGGACAGTTCTCAATTGTAAAACTTGAGAGACCTTCTCAGCTGCTCATTCCAACATACGACTATTATATCCCTGACAAAGAATGTGAAGGCGGCAGCGAGGACGATCCTTGTTCCATGTTCTCAAAAATACACTTCCCTGTTGACGAGTTTTTCCCGCCAAACACAGTACATTCACCGGAAGGTTATAGAGAAGCCATTGCTAACCTCTCTCGGTAAAAAATAAAAAAGCTGTACTTTAAAAGTACAGCTTTTTTTATTTTGACTGTCAATTTATGGTAAAACATCAAAAAAGGAAAAAAGTACTGTACCTTCGACAAAAAATAGTTTATAATAATGAACACTTAACCCCTGCTTCTCAATCTATTTTTGGAGGTATAATTTTGGATAGGCGCTATGGATTTATCCACGAGAAACTGGATATTAAGATTTTAATTTTATATGTTATAAGGCGCCTTCCCGGCCCTGTTGACATTGAGTCCCTTGCGGACGCCGTTTTGTGCGATGACGGTATAAGCTATTTCGATTTTGCGGACTGCCTTGCTGAGCTTGTGGAAACAGGCCACATAACATATGAGGACGATAAATACCTTATCACTGAAAAAGGAATAACAAACTCACAGATAACAGAGAGTTCCCTCCCTTTTACGGTCAGAGTCCTTGCGGAGAAAAACGCCGCCCAGCTGGCCACTGTTTTAAGTCGTGATCTTAGCATAAAGACATCTCACATCAGCCGTGGCGACGGAGGCTACACTGTTTCCCTATCCCTTTCAGACGGAAAAGGACCCATAATCTCCATGTCCCTTTTAACAAGCACCGAGGAAGAATGTGTGAAAATCGAAAAGAAGTTTCGAAAAAAAGCTGAGGCATTTTATGGTGAGATCATTGAAATGATGCTATTTAACGACTAATTAGTATCTGTCCTTACATAATAGGAAGCTATATAAAACAGCTTTAAACTCATTGAAATAATAAAACCCCCGCAGAGTGCTGCGGGGGTTTTGCTATTTATTCAACTGTTACGGATTTTGCAAGGTTTCTCGGCTTATCTATACTGCAGCCTCTTAAAAGGGCCATGTAGTATGAGAAAAGCTGAAGAGCTACAACCGCCAGAGACGGTGTGTACATCTGTTCCGCACTTGGTATGGTAATAACATTGTCGGAGACTTTTTCCATTGTCTCGAATCCCTCAGGAGATGTTACAGTTAGGATCTCAGCGCCTCTTGAACGCACCTCTTCAACGTTTGAGCGGGTCTTTTCAAGAAGCTCAAGATATGTGGCGATAGAAATTACCAGTGTTCCCTTCTTGTGCTCGTCGCCACGCTCAACAAGGGATATCGTGCCATGTTTAAGTTCGCCTGCGGCGTAGGCCTCAGAGTGTATGTATGATATCTCCTTGAGTTTAAGTGAACCCTCAAGGGTGATTGCGTAGTCAAGATTTCTACCAATGAAGAAGATGTCGTCGTTATTGAAATAGAGGGATGCAAGGTACTGGATATGCTCCTTGTTGTCAATTACCTTCTGCATCTGCTCTGGAAGCTTTTCAAGCTCTGAAAGCAGGCGGCTATACTCCTCTTTTGTTACAGTTCCCTTCAGATCAGCAAGATAGAGGCCCAGAAGGTATGTAACAGCAAGCTGTGTGGAATAGCCCTTTGTTGTTGCAACAGCGATCTCAGGGCCAGCATGGGTATAGAGAACGCAGTCAGCCTCTTTAGCTATAAAGCTACCTACAACGTTTACGATGGACAGTACCTTCGCACCAAGGCGTTTTGCCTCTCTAAGAGCAGCCAGTGTATCAGCTGTTGTGCCTGACTGGCTTATGCAGATAACAAGTGTGTTTTCGTCCAGAATTGGAGAATAGTATCTAAACTCGGATGCAAGCGCTACCTCAACAGGTATCCTTGTGAGTTTTTCAATATTGTATTTTGCGATAATGCCAACATGATAAGCAGAACCGCAGGCTACAATATAGAGCTTATTGACATTTTTAAGATACTCATCTGAGAATGTGAGCTCATCAAGAACAATTCTGCCGTCTCTTATTCTCGGAGAGAGAGTTTTGTGGATAACTTCCGGCTGTTCCATGATTTCTTTGAACATGAAGTGCTCGTATCCGCCCTTTTCAGCAGCGGAGATATCCCACTCAATTTTAGACAATTCCTTCTCAATCGGCTGAAGCTCGCTATTGTAGAACTTGATGTCGTCAGCCGTCATGGCGATTATGTCGCCATCGTCAAGATAATAGATATCTCTTGTGTACTTGATAAGAGCCGTAACGTCGGAGGCGAAAAGGTTGCAGCCGTCTGCCTTGCCCACGATAAGAGGGCTCTCTTTTCTTACAGCATAGAGTGTATCAGGGTCATTGTCGCAAATAACACCCAGGGCATATGAACCTTCCATTCTTCTCGTAGCCTCTGCTATGGCCTCAAGAATATTGCCTTTATAGAAGTACTGTATAAGGTCAACGGCAACTTCTGTGTCTGTTTCGGACCTAAAAACAAAGCCCTGTGCCTCAAGCATATTGCGAAGCTTCTGATAGTTTTCAATAATACCGTTATGTACAACAGCAATGTGCTCATCATTACTAAGATGCGGATGAGCGTTGATATCAGACGGCTCACCGTGTGTTGCCCATCTTGTATGGCCGAGACCAATATTTCCAACAAGGGCTTTACCGTCGTCAGTAGCCTTATAGAGCTCTTTAACTTCGCCCTTGCACTTTGTTACCTTCAGTTTGTTGTCAGAATAAACAACAACGCCGGCAGAGTCGTAGCCTCTGTATTCAAGCTTGGATAGACCGTCAAGAATAATAGGCGTCGCGTTTTCTCTTCCAGTGAAACCTACAATACCACACATAGAATAACATCTCCTTATCCCATTATTTGTTATTATTTATACTCAAACAGGTACAGATTTAGTCTAATTATATTTTTCCGCGATCACACCGCCGGTTTTGTAGACGCTGTTTTTGGGAATGACTCCTCTGACGCATGACAGAGGATAAACATTGGTATTTTTACCAATAATAGTACCGGGATTCAGAACGCTGTTGCATCCAACTTCTACAAAGTCCCCTAAAAATGCGCCAACTTTTTTTATCCCAGTCTCGACTTTTTCGCTGTCAGACTTTATGACAACAAGCTTCTTGTCGCTCTTTACATTGGAAGTTATAGAGCCTGCGCCCATGTGGGACTTATAGCCCAGTATGGAGTCGCCCACATAATTGTAGTGAGGGACCTGGACTCCGTCAAATAAAATTACGTTTTTAAGCTCTGTAGAATTACCAACAACGGCGCCTTTTCCCACAATCGCGCTGCCCCTTACAAAGGCACAATGCCTTACTTCGGCACCGCTGTCGATTATGCATGGGCCTTTTATCATGGCCGTGGGACATACATCTGCGTCTTTTGCAATCCAGATGTCCTCTCCCGCCTTCTCATACTTATCCTCTGGCAGGGTTTTACCAAGCTCTTTTATAAAATCAGAAATCCCGGACAGAACCTCCCAGGGGTACTCCTTGGAATTTATCAGTTTTTCCGCGATAGTATGCTCCACAGAAAAAAGATCAGAATTTTTTACCATCACTTTACCTCTACGATGAGATTTTCGCTTTTCATAACTTTAATGATATCTTCGATTTTCTCATCACATATTTCGTCAGTGGAAGCTTCCACCATTATTCTAAGTACTGGCTCTGTTCCGCTCTTTCTCAGCAGAACTCTGCCGTCTCCCTCAAGTTCGGCGTCGATTTTCGCAACAGCCTCTTTAACTGCAGGATTGTTCAGTGCCGTCTCCTTGTCAGACACACGCACGTTTTTAAGGTGCTGGGGGTATATTTTTACAGGCTCAATAAGCTTGCCAAGGCTCATTTTCTTGTCAAGCATAACCTGCATTATTTTGATTGCCGTGAGCATACCGTCGCCGGTTGTGGCGTATTTGCCAAAGATTATATGTCCGGACTGCTCGCCTCCTATAAGGTGGCCGTTTTTACTCATATTTTCATAGACGTATTTGTCTCCTACATCTGTTTTTTCATATCCTATTCCAAGCTGATCAAGAGCCTTATAGAGGCCGATATTTGACATTATGGTCGTTACCACTTTGGAATCTCCCAAAGTGCCTTTTTCCTTATAATAGGCCGCAACGATGTAGAGAATAAGGTCGCCGTCCACAACTTTGCCATTTTCGGCGACTGCAAGACATCTGTCAGCATCTCCGTCGAAAGCAAAACCTACATCCAGCTTGTTTTCAATAACATATTTCTGCAGTGCCTCAATATGTGTGGAACCGCAGTCTTTATTAATGTTAAGACCATCAGGTCTGTTGTTTATAACATAGGTCTCGGCGCCCAGAGCGTCAAATACATTTTTGGCGATCATCCATGTGCTGCCGTTTGAGGCGTCAAGGCCGACTTTTATATGCTTATAAGAGTGGGTTGCAAGTGATATAAGATAGCCTATGTACCTGTTTCTGCCGGCTGAATGGTCTACAGTGCAGCCAATATTTTCACGATGCGCATATGGTATCTCGCCGATCTTTCCATCAAGATAGTCCTCTATCTGTTCAATGACCGCATCTTCCATTTTTTCCCCGTTAGAGTTTAAGAGCTTTATGCCGTTATCATAAAACGGGTTATGGCTGGCGGAAATCATTATTCCGCAGTCGAAATCGTCGCTCTGGACTACATAGGATACGCTAGGTGTTGTTGTAACATGCAGAAGATAGGCATCTGCTCCGGAGGCTGTTATGCCGGCGGAGAGTGCCGCTTCATACATATAACTGGATCTGCGTGTATCTTTGCCTATAACGATCCTGCACTTGTGCTCCTGGCCGTAATACCAGCCAAGGAACCGGCCGATCTTAAAGGCATGCTCTACCATTAAGTCTACGTTGGCCTCACCACGGAAGCCATCAGTCCCAAAATATTTTGACAAGGTTTGCTCCTCCCAGTATACATATTATTTATTTAAATTGGAAAAATAAGTATCAAAAAAGTAAGGTGAGTAATTTGGCAATATCACTTATAAGAACAATAATCGTTTATATCTCTCTAATAATTTCCCTGAGGATCATGGGAAAAAGACAGATCGGCGAGCTGGCTCCCTCAGAACTTGTAGTGGCCGTCGTCATATCAGATCTGGCCTCTTTGCCTCTTCAAGATATCGGCATGCCGCTTATATATGGTCTTGTGCCGGTTTTGACACTTCTTTGCATGGAAGTTCTCATATCCTTCGCCACAATGAAAAACATAAAGCTCAGGGTATTTGTAGGCGGAAAACCCAGCTTCATAATCTGCGAAGGCAAAATAAATCAAAAAGAGATGAGCCAGAACCGTCTTACACTGGACGAGCTGGCGGTTGAAATGCGGAAGCAGAATGTTATGGATATAAGCACCATACGCCACGCGATCCTAGAGTCTGACGGAACGCTGAGTATCCTTCTTTATTCATCCCAGTCTCCTGCCACGCCTGCACAGATGAATCTGAACGTGGATGACCCGGACTACCCGGTAACCGTCATAAGCGACGGCCATGTTCTCACTGAAAATCTGAAGCTTCTGGGCTTTAATGACAACTGGCTGGATAAAAAGCTGAAAAAATATGGGGTAAAAAGCCCGAAGGAAGTCTATATTCTTACATCGGATAAAAAAGAGAAGATCTATTTCGCCAAAAAGGAGAAAACAAGATGAAAAGAGAAATCTTTGCCGCCTGTCTTCTTGTTCTGATGCTGGCGCTATCAATAATAAATATTCACTATCTCAAAAGTATAACACATGAATTAACAGGTTATATCGAGAACTGT